>JALWKC010000173.1 GCA_026996795.1 Lysobacterales bacterium
AGAGGAATTTCAGCAGGCTTATTTTTGTCAGCCCATGAGGCGCCGACAAAAAACAGCAGGAAGAAAAGAGCAAAGAGTTTTTTCATGGCGATACCTTTTTCCAGAGGTGTGTGGAGGTGAAACAATTATAGGGCAAATGGAATTGGTTTTTTATGCCCCACAAGTCATGGTTTGTTGGCGGGCAGAGTTTTTTGGTCAACTCAAATTATTCCCAGATCACAAGCACTATCAGCCCAGCAGCATGCCGGCGATGGTGGCCGACAGCAGGCTGGCCAGTGTGCCACCAATCAGGGCTTTTATACCCAGTTCAGACAAGGTCTGGCGCTGGCTCGGAGCCAGAGAGCCGATACCGCCTACCTGGATGCCAATGGAGGCAAAATTGGCAAAGCCGCACAGCATATAGGTGGCCATGATGACGGATTTGGCGTGGTGCAGGTGCAAAGGGTTGCTTGGGTCCTTGAATTTGGCCAGCAAGTCATAGGCAACAAACTCACTGGCAATGAGCTTCACGCCCAATAGTTGACCCATGAGCACGATGTCGTCCTTGATCACGCCAATCAGCCACATGATTGGGGCAAACAGGTAGCCGAGCAAAAAACCCAGTGACAGCTTGTCGTAAATGGTGTGAGCCTGAATCCACTCATTCAGATGAGTCAAGCCGCCGATCCAGCCCAGAATGTGGTCAAACATGGCAATAAAGGCAAAGAAAACCAGCAGCATGGCGCCCACATTCATGGCCAGTTTCAGGCCTTCGGTGGTGCCGGTGGCAATGGAGTCGATGACATTGACGCCCACTTCCTGTTTGCTGATATCAATGTTGCTGTTGATGGGTTCGGTTTGCGGCATGAGGATTTTTGCCACCACAATGGCACCGGGGGCGGCCATAACAGAGGCGGCCAGCAAGTGCTTGGCGAAGAAGATGCGTTGCTGGGGATCGTCGCCGCCCAGAAAGGCCACGTAGGCGGCCAATACGCCACCGGCCACGGTCGCCATGCCGCCGACCATTACCAGAAAAATTTCGGAGCGGTTCATTTTCTCCAGGTATTTCTTGATCATCAGGGGCGCTTCTGTCTGACCCAGAAAGATGTTGCCGGCCACAGACAGGGCTTCGGCTCCGGAAATGCCCAGCGACCGGGTCAGCAACCAGGCCAGTCCCTTGACCACTTTTTGTATCACGCCAAGGAAAAACAGCACGGAAGTGAGTGCGGAGAAAAACACGATGGTGGGCAATATCATGATGGCGAAATTGACCAGTGGTGGCTCCAGCTTGCCGGTCACAAAAGAACGGAACAGAAATTCCACACCGGCTTTGGTGAAGTCCATGATCTTGACAAAAATGCCGCCCACAAACTCAAAAAAATGCTGCACAAAAGGCACGTAAAGCACACCAATGGCCAGTACCAGCTGCATCAGGATGCCCACTATTACAACGCGCCAGTTGATGTTTTTTCGGTCGGCACTCAAGGCCCAGGCAATGCCAACCAAAACCAACATGCCCAACATGCCGCGCGCGAGGGATTCCAGGGAAAACCCCTGATGGGTAAGAAGCGTGTCCATGAAGAAAATCCTGAAGAGCGAAAAGACCGCTCGGATTATAGGGGCGCGGCTTGCAGCAAGTCAAACCCAACACCAATCCTCAGTATTCGTAAGTTTAAGGTATTCCGAGAGGTTTAACCGGAGGGGGACGGGGACTGGAAATCTATCTGGCTATGTTAATGGCTTGATGAAAGTCAAAAACAGGTTATTTTGGTGCAGGAGTGTCTTGTTTTTGGAAAAAAAACGGATTAGGCCTTTCGCTAGGGGGGCGGAGTTGTTTATCATATAAGGCTTTAGGGTAATCCCCCGGCCATGATTGAAGTGCAGCACAACGGCAGTGTCAGGCACGTACTGGTTCATCCGAACCAGTCACTCACTTCTGCGCAGTTCTGGCTGGCGTTCGGGGCACTGGCTTTTATTACCTTGGCGCTGGCGCTCCTGTTGGCTTTTCTGGGGTTCTGGCTGGTGGTGCCGGTGGCTTTTGTGCACCTGGCTATTGTCTGGGCGGGTTTTTACCTGGCTTGGCGCCGCAGTGAACGCATTGAGTTTCTGCGCTTTGAGCAGGACAACTTGACCGTTGGTGATTCTTGCCACGGGGAACTGGCCCGGTTTCAAACCGCCTGGGTTCGTTTGATTGAACGTCAGGCCAATCGCATGGAAGTACCGCGCCTGTTTCTGGCTTCCCATGGCAGGTGGCTGGAAATAGGCCGTGATGTTGGTTCGGAAGACCGAAAAAGCCTGGGCGTGATTTTGCGTCAGGCACTTGGGGAATCCGCTGCTTTTTCGCTGTCCGGGAAAAGGGCACCATAACAACAAACACAAAACGACAAGGGTAATACAACATGATAAAAAACGGGATTAAATCGGCTTGGCAGACCTTTGTGGTGCTCGGGGCCGTGCTGTTTTCCACCGCTCAGGCTGAACTGGCTTTGAACATGCCCAAGGGCGTGACTGAATTCAGTCGCGACGTGTACCATCTGCACATGATTGTGTTATGGATCTGTATAGTCATTGGCGTGCTGGTTTTTGGCGCCATGATCTATTCGATCATCAAACACCGCAAATCAAAAGGCCACAAGCCGGCCCAGTTTACACACAGTACCAAGGCTGAGGTCATCTGGACCACCATCCCGATTATCATTCTGATTGTCATGGCCTTTCCGGCTACCCGGGTGTTGATCAAGATGGAAGACCCGCAGGATATGGACATGACCATCAAGATTACGGGCTACCAGTGGAAGTGGCGTTACGATTACCTCGACGAAGGGTTCGGCTTTCTCAGTACGCTGGACCGCAAAAGTAACCTCGCCCGGCAGCCTGGCAGCGGGATTGACCCTGAAACCATTCCCAATTACCTGCTGGAAGTGGATAACCCGCTGGTGGTGCCGGTTAATACCAAGATTCGCTTCCTGCTCACTGCGGATGACGTGATTCACTCCTGGTGGGTGCCTGAGCTGGGCTGGAAGCGCGATGCCATCCCGGGCTTCATCAACCAGGCCTGGACTGAAATTCTCGAGCCGGGCACCTATCGTGGTCAATGTGCCGAACTGTGCGGCAAGGATCACGGCTTTATGCCCGTGGTGGTCAAGGCCGTCAGCAAAGAAGACTACAAAAAGTGGGTGGCGATGATGAAGGGTGCCGAAGTTCAACAGGCCAAACTGGATGAGAAAACCTGGCCAAAAGAAGAATTGATGGCCAGGGGCCAGGAGATTTTTGAGCGCCAATGCGCCAGTTGTCACCAGAAGAACGGCCAGGGTATGCCGCCTGCGTTTCCTTCACTGGTGGGAAGCCAGATGGTAAAAGGGGCGCTCAAGGATATGATCCACACGGTCAAGTTTGGCCGTCCGGGCACGGCCATGAGCGCGTTTGGCAACATTTTGTCTGACAGTGACCTGGCCGCCGTTATGACCTACGTACGTAATCAATTCGGTCAGCAAAACGATGTGGTTCAGCCACAAGACGTCGCCGCCATCAACCAATCTTGAGGGCATCAAGTTAAAAGGAACGGGAGCAGAAAATGAGTCACGCAGCAACACATGAACACGACCATCATGACGAAAAGCCCAAGGGCTTTGTCAAACGCTGGTTACTGACTACCAATCACAAGGACATAGGTACGCTGTACCTGATTTTTGCCTTGATCATGTTCTTCGTGGGCGGGGCCATGGCCCTGATCATCCGGCTTGAGCTGTTTCAGCCCGGCTTGCAATTTGTTCAGCCTGACTTTTTTAACCAACTTACCACTGTGCATGCACTGGCCATGATTTTTGGAGCGGTGATGCCGGCTTTTGTCGGCCTGGCCAACTGGATGATTCCCATGATGATTGGCGCACCGGATATGGCTTTGCCACGCATGAACAACTGGAGCTTCTGGATCATGCCTTTTGCCTTTGCCATTTTGCTGGCCACCTTTTTCATGGATGGAGGCGCTCCGGCAGCCGGTTGGACCATGTATCCACCCCTGGTGCTGCAAGGCGGTAAAAATGTGGCATTTATGGTTTTTGCCATTCACCTGATGGGCATTTCCTCCATCATGGGCGCGATCAACATTATCGCCACGGTGTTAAACATGCGTGCTCCGGGCATGGATTTCCTGAAAATGCCGCTGTTTGTCTGGACCTGGTTGATCACGGCCTTTTTGCTCATTGCCGTGATGCCGGTGCTGGCCGGTGCCGTCACCATGATCCTGACCGATCATTACTTTGGCACCAGCTTCTTCAATGCCGCAGGCGGTGGTGACCCCGTGCTTTATCAACACATTTTCTGGTTCTTCGGTCACCCTGAAGTCTATATCCTGATTCTGCCGTCTTTTGGTGTCATTTCCGAAATCATTCCGGTTTTCGCACGCAAGCCGCTGTTTGGCTACACCGCCATGGTATATGCCACGGCTTCCATCGCCTTTCTGTCATTCATTGTCTGGGCACACCACATGTTTACCGTCGGTATGCCACTGGGCGGTGAGCTGTTCTTCATGTATGCCACCATGCTGATTGCTATCCCCACCGGTGTGAAGATTTTCAACTGGGTGTCTACCATGTGGCAGGGCGCCATGACTTTCGAAGCACCCATGCTCTGGGCCATTGCTTTTGTGGTGCTGTTCACCATTGGTGGCTTCTCGGGCATTATGCTGGCCATTGCGCCGGCTGACTTTCAGTATCACGACACCTATTTCGTTGTGGCGCACTTCCACTATGTGCTGGTTACAGGTGCTATTTTTGCCATTATCGCGGCGGTTTATTACTGGTTGCCCAAATGGACCGGCCACATGTATGATGAGAAACTGGCCAAGTGGCATTTCTGGTTGTCAGTAATTTCTGTGAACGTGCTGTTCTTTCCTCAGCACTTCCTGGGTCTGGCGGGCATGCCGCGACGCATTCCAGATTACGCCACCCAATTTGCCGAGTTCAACATGATCTCCAGCATTGGCGCGTTTGTCTTTGGTTTTTCCCAGCTGTTGTTTGTTTATATTCTCTGGAAAACCGTCAAAGGTGGAGAAAAAGCCACCAGCAAGGTGTGGGAAGGCGCCAAGGGGTTGGAGTGGACGGTTCCATCGCCGGCACCCCATCACACCTTCCAGGACAATGCGCCGGTCAATGATGCTGACCTGGCACATGGCGGAGCGCACTGATTCGTGACTGCAATGGCCGATGAGAAACAACGAAAAGCAGTCCGGCGCACCGCCGCCGGGCTGTTTCTTGTGGCCTTTCTGGTGTTCGCAGGCTTTATTGCTGCCAGCATCCTGGCCAGCTACCGTTAATTGATGTTTGATTGATGCGTTCTGACGACAAGCAAAAACAAGCCCGCAAGACCATCTTCGTTACCCTGGGGGTGGCGGTATTAATGTTTGGCTTTGCGTTTGCCCTGGTGCCCTTGTATAACGTGTTTTGTGAAATCACCGGCATTAATGGCAAAACCGGCCGGATTTCCGTGACCGAGGTGTCAGCACAGAAAATTGATCCGTCGCGCGCGGTCACCGTGCAATTTGATGGTACGGTCAACAGCGCATTGCCGTGGGAGTTTCGTCCGCGCGTATTGCAAATGCAGGTAACACCAGGGAAGCTGTATACCACCGAGTTTTTTGCCAGGAACCTGTCGGATAAAGCCATTGTGGGTCAAGCGGTACCCAGTGTAGCGCCGGGTGAGGCTTCGCTGTATTTCAGTAAGACCGAGTGCTTTTGCTTTACTGAGCAAATCCTGAAGCCAGGGCAAGAAGTATGGATGCCGGTGACTTTTCGCGTCAGCCCGGACCTGCCCGGTGATGTGCACGTGATGACCTTGTCCTACACGTTTTTCAAAAAGGGCGCTTTGACTCCCGAACAACTCAAACAGGGTGAAAAGATTCATGGCAACGTGGCTAAATCCACAGCCGTTACGGAGAAAAGTGCCAGCTAAGCTATGAAACCACCTGGCACTCGATAAATGTCAAAGAAAAGGGGTCCGGCTATTTTTGTCGGGAAACACAACAATAACGAGGCACGATCATGTCCGAAGTAACACAAAATCACTATTACGTTCCCCATTTGGCCAAATGGCCGATTGTCGGCAGCATTGGCCTGACGTTGGCCGCTGTGGGGGGGGCGCTCTACTTGAATGGTGACACCGGTCCATGGACACTCTATGCAGGGCTTGCTGTTCTGATTTACATGATGTTTGGTTGGTTTGGGGAAGTGATCGCGGAAAGTGAAGGAGGCTTGTACAACAGTCAAGTGGACACCTCTTTCCGTATGGGGATGATCTGGTTTATCTTTTCCGAAGTCATGTTTTTCGCCGTGTTTTTTGGGGCGTTGTTTTACGCACGTGTGTTTTCGGTTCCCTGGTTAGGCGGCGAAGGTTCTGGCTATGCCACTGGCGCCTTGTTATGGCAAGGCTATGAGGGTGTGTGGCCCACCAACGGCCCGGCCAACCTGGGTGGCGAGTTTGAAACCATTCCGGCCTTTGGCTTGCCGCTGATTAACACGCTTATCTTGCTCACTTCCGGTTTGACAGTGACCCTGGCGCATCATGCCTTGAAGAAAAACAACCGCAAGGCCCTGGTGGGCTGGTTATTGGCCACTGTGGCCCTGGGTTTTACTTTCGTCTACCTGCAAGCCACCGAATACATTGAAGCCTATCATGAGCTGAACCTGACGCTGGGCAGTGGCATTTACGGCTCGACCTTCTTTATGTTAACTGGTTTTCATGGTTTGCACGTTACGCTGGGTGCCATCATGTTGCTGGTAATAGCCATACGCGCCATGCGCGGGCATTTCACGCCGGAACATCATTTCGCCTTTGAAGCCGTTGCCTGGTACTGGCACTTTGTGGACGTGGTCTGGCTGGCCCTGTTTATTTTTGTCTACATTCTCTAAGTCCGTTTTCAAAAAAAAACGCCTCATTACTCGGGGCGTTTTTTATGCGCAGAGGAAACCGGGTATTGCCTGGCGTGCTGCAGTAAAATAGGGGCTGATCAGCCGTTTGGACTTTGAAGCCCCTTGACAATGCCATCACCACAACACCTTCACCGTCAGGCCTTGCAGCACCTGCAACAGGGTCAATGGGTGAGTGCGCGCGAGAACCTGTTGCTGGCCGCCGCTACTGACTTTGCCCCTGCCATCAAGGAGCTGGGGATTCTCGAGTTACATGGCATTGGCGGGCCAGCCAATGCCACCAGCGCCGTCAGTCGTTTTCAGCAATCGGCCCAGGAACCAGAATCGTGTTTCGAGCTGAGCCGGTGCCTGTACTTCGGTTACGGCATTCAGCGTGACAGGTCCGCAGCCTTGCACTGGTTGAAACGTGCAGCACAGGCCAATTACCCCGAGGCCTTGCGCGTACTGGCGTTGCTGGCCCAGTGGCATGATGGGGTTGAATTCAGCGAATCCAGTGCCGCACAAAAACCAGTAGCGGAAACCCTCATGTTTGCAGCGGCCAGAGCTGGGGATGCCTTCGCGCGCTTTCTGCACAGCCAGCAGATCTTGTGCGCTCAGGAGCCCATGCTTGCACGGGAGAACACCCTGGCTGCGATTGAGAGCGTCCACTGGCCACAACACTTGCCACGTAACGGTCAGCGATTGAACCAAAAGCCGGACATCAGTCTGTTTGATGGCGCCGTGACGGACTGGCAATGCGAGTACATCCGTTTTCGCGGAGCGCCGCACCTGCGCCCCTCCATGGTACTGGATCCGGCCACCGGTGAACGGGTAAAGGATCCGGTGCGCAACAGTGATTCGACCGCTTTTGACTGGTTTCTGGAAGACATTGTCATCAACGCCATCATGCACTCGGTGACTGCCCTGGGGGGCATTGACGCTGAACGCAGTGAACCATTGCACCTGCTGCGATATGGTGTGGGTCAGGAATACAAGCCCCATTACGATTTTGTCGGCGGACTGGAAAACACCGGGCAGTTTGCCGAGCAACAAAGGACAGACACGTTTTGCCTTTACCTGAATGACGTGCCCGCTGGTGGCCAGACGGCATTCCCACGACTGGGTTTGAGCGTACCGGCACGAAGAGGGCAGGTGGTGCACTTTCAGAACGTGGATGCCAATGGCAGTCCCTTCGTGGATTCGCTTCACTGCGGCTTGCCGGTGCGGCAGGGAGAAAAATGGCTGGCGACCTTGTGGATTCGCAAGCACAACACCAACAGAGGCATGGATTATGAGTGATTTCAAACCGGTTCGATCCGGTGAGGTCGATGGTCGGCCCATTTATGTGTTTGATAACCTGGTCGAAAAACGGGTTAACGATGAAATTTATCAGGCCCTGACCAAGGCGCCGTTTACCCGCACGGAAATGGCGCGGCCGGAAACCGCGGCTTACCGGCACTGGGCCTACAACATGCCCCTGGAAAAGGCCAGACTGCTGCCCATTGCCATTCGGGCCCAGCAGGCCATGGACAGCCTTTTCGAGGAATCCTACCGCATGTACCGCTGTTACTGCAACGTGGCCAGTTTTGGCGACATGCTCTTTACCCACACCGACTGTCAGCCCAATGCCAGGGAAATGACTGCCCTGTGGTTTATCCAGAAAGAATGGGATCACGAATGGGGCGGTGAGACCCTGTTTTTTGATGC
This sequence comes from Lysobacterales bacterium, assembly GCA_026996795.1. Taxonomy (GTDB): domain Bacteria; phylum Pseudomonadota; class Gammaproteobacteria; order Xanthomonadales; family Marinicellaceae; genus S144-45. The sequence continues at coordinate 8,589 of JALWKC010000173.1, forward strand.
CAACAAGGACGCGGCATTTGTGGCCTCACCAAAGCCCGGACGGCTGGTGATTTTTGACGGCGCCATCCTGCACGCGGGGCGCCCTCCCAATAAAATCTGCACCGAGCCGCGTTATACCTTTGCGATGAAATTTGAAAAATACTGAAGTCGCCGTGAGAGTGGCTTTGCCGCCACGTGGCCATTGAATCTGTGCGTGTTGTCAGGGCTTGATGGGTTGATTGAAGATGCCGTGTGGCTGCACCCAGCCCATTTTTATGGCCAACACAATCAAACCGAACAGGGCCAGCGACACAATGATACGCACGGTCAGAAAGCGCAGGGTGTTTTTCCCCTGGCCTTTTTCCCGGATCAGGTGATACATGGCCAGGCCCAGTGAATAAACAATGAACAGCAGAATGAGAACGATAAGGATTTTCATGCCGGAAACCAGTGGAAGTGCATCAGTTATTGTACCGCGTGAGTGGCGAGATGAATCGGTCTTTTTCGTCTTCCTGGCGGATCGCTTCCGGGTGCGCCTGTGAAACGCCGTGTCATTTTCGGGATGCCCTTGCTGCCCACTGCCTTGGTGCTGTTTTTTAGCGCCTTGATGCTGTGGCTGGGTTTCTGGCAACTGAAGCGTGCCGAAGAAAAACAACAGCTGCTGGACTGGTTGGCTCAAGGAAAACAACTGGAGGTGACAAAGCCCGGGGACGTGCTGGCACTGCCGCGTTACAGTTTTGTCCAGCTCACTGGTCGTTACCTGCCGGCGCCGCAATTTCTGCTGGAAAACAAGGTGCGTAACAAACGCGTGGGTTATGAGGTGTTAACCCCCTTTGCAGTGGATGGCTGGCCGGGAGCGATTGTGGTCAACCGGGGCTGGATTGACGCATCAGACTGGACCCCCGAGAGCCTGCGCGTGGACACGACACCGCGCAGCCTGCGTTTACGGGTGGACAGGTCGCCAAAAACCGGGATTGAACTGGGCAACGTTTCACTGAAGCGGGAAAAACCGGTGCAGAAAATGCTCTACTTTACCGCTGGTGAGATAGATGGTGTCATTCGTCATCAGTCCGGCGGCCTGCCGCTGCTTTTGGCCCAACGTGTGTTTTTGCTTGACGATGCAGCGCCTGATGGTTTTGCGCGCCAATGGAAACCTGTTATTATGCCGCCTTCGCGCCATATTGGCTACGCCGTTCAGTGGTTTGGCCTGACCGTAACCCTGTGGCTTTTGTATTTCTTCTGGCTGCGCAAACTGCGACGAGACCGTGAAAAACCAAACCCGAAATAAACTCATTCTGCTGGCCCTGTTTGGCCTGTTTTTTGTTCCGGTGCTGCTGGCGTACCTGATGAATGCCGGCTACTTGCATTACCGGCCACAGCCTTCAAAAAACCACGGTGATCTGGTCAACCCGCCCATTGAAATGCGTCAGTACAGCCAAAACCCGTTGCTGGCCGATAACAATGACCTGTGGAAACTGGTATATGTCAACCACGGTCCGTGCGACAGCGACTGTGTGCGCATGCTGGATGCGGTGTATCGCATCTACCTGGCCACCGGCCGCCACCGCGCCAAGGTGAAGCCGGTGGTGGTCTATCCGCAGGCAGAGTTGGCACTGCCACAGGGGCTGGGGGATCGTTTTGAAAAAGTTTCTCTGGCCGGTGAACCCCGCGCGCAAGCGCTGTTTGACCGTTTGAGTCGGCAATCACTGGGGCAGGGCGGCGGGTTTTACATTATTGCGCCGGAAGGCTTTCTGATGATGTCCTACCCCAAGGGGTTTAACCCATCGGGTACAATCAAGGACATGAACGTGTTACTGAAACGCAAAGACGGATAAAACATGAAATACCATCAACTGGCCTGGGTGACCGTGATTCTTGCTTTGGGTGTGGTAGTACTGGGCGCCTTCGTGCGTTTGTCCGATGCAGGCCTGGGTTGCCCGGATTGGCCTGGTTGCTACGGTCAGATGGACTGGCCCACTCAAGACGAGGAAATTCAGCAGGCCAACAGCGAGTTTCCCGACCGGCCCGTGGAGCCGCACAAGGCCTGGCGCGAAATGGTACACCGTTATTTTGCCGGTATACTCGGGTTGCTGGTGCTTGCCCTGTTTGCCTGGGCCTGGCACAAGCGCGACGAAGGCATCAATCACCAGGATGCTCCGGTGGGACTGACCACGGCTTTGCTGATTATCATCCTCCTGCAGGCGGCCCTGGGCATGTGGACGGTGACGCTGAAGCTCAAGCCGGTGATTGTCATGTTGCATCTGCTGGGCGGTTTGACCACTTTGTCCCTGCTGTTGTGGCTGGCCTTGCGCACCACCCCGAATCTGAAGCCCTACCGCTATGCCGGTCACGTCAAACCCTGGATGATTGGTCTGGGGCTGTTGCTGTTGGTGATGCAAATCGCCTTGGGCGGCTGGACGTCCTCCAACTACGCGGCCCTGGCTTGCCCGGATTTTCCCACCTGTCAGGGCAGTTGGTGGCCTCACATGGATTTTTCCGAGGCGTTTGTGCTCTGGCGTGGCATTGGCCCCAATTACGAGTTTGGTGTGCTGGACATGCCGGCTCGAACCGCCATTCACATGGTGCATCGAATGGGCTTTCTGCTGGTGAGTTTATACCTGATCTGGCTGGCCTTCCGGTTGATGAAAAACCGTGAACTGCTGCCCTGGGGTGTTGGCTTGCTGGCCCTGTTGATCTTGCAGATTACCCTCGGCATTGCCAATGTGGTCTTTTCCCTGCCTTTGCCCGTGGCCACCTTGCACAACATGGGTGCGGCGTTGCTGCTGATGTTCATGGTGGCGCTGCTGTATAAAACCCGCCAGTCCCGGAACCCGGCTGCCGCATGAGTTGCTTCAGCAGTTACCTGGAATTGTGCAAGCCACGCGTGGTGCTGCTGATTGTGTTCACGGCACTGGTGGGCATGTTGCTGGCTGTTCCCGGCTGGCCCCCGCTGGACAAGCTGTTTTATGGCCTGCTGGGGATTGGTCTGGCTGCCGGAGCGGCCGCGGCCATCAACCATTGGGCCGATCAGAAGGCCGATGCCATCATGTTGCGGACTCAGCACCGCCCCCTGCCCAGTGGTGAACTGAGAGATCACCATGTGTTGGTCTTTGCACTGCTGATGACGGTGGTGGCCATGGGGATATTGGTGTGGAAGGTGAATGTGCTGACGGCGGTACTGACCTTTGCTTCGCTGATTGGCTACGCCTTTATCTACACCTTCTTTCTCAAGCGCATTACGCCACAAAATATCGTCATTGGCGGCGCAGCCGGTGCGGCGCCGCCGGTGTTGGGCTGGGCTGCGGTCACCGGTCAGGTCACGCCCGATGCCCTGCTGCTGTTTTTGCTGATTTTTTCCTGGACACCGCCCCATTTTTGGGCCCTGGCCATTTACCGTAAGGATGACTACGCCAAGGCCGGCATCCCCATGTTGCCGGTAACCCACGGGGTCAAGGTCACGCAATTGCATATTTTGCTTTACACCATTGTGTTGCTGCTGGTCAGTATTCTGCCTTACCTGACTGGCATGAGCGGCCTGATTTATCTGGCAGGGGCTGTGGTGCTGGGAATCTGGTTTTTGGCCTATGCCATTCGTTTGCCGCGTTCGGATGACCCCCTGTTGCCGTGGAAGATGTTCAAGTTTTCCATCTGGTACCTGATGCTGCTGTTTGCCATCCTGCTTGTCGACCATTATGCGCCAGGGCATCATTTGAACCCGCGCGTACCACAGGCGCCGCTATTTGGCGGTTGACAGTGGTTTGATGTCCCCAAATGCGTTGTCATGATGGCAATTTGGGCAATCGAGGTGGGGTGGCTTCCAGAGAAAGCGACGGGCCTCCGGTATACTGTCTGGCAGTATTCACGCCTGCCCTAATGCCATGATTGACAGCCACATCCACCTGGATGACCCACGATTTGACCCGTTGCGTGATGAGGTCGTGGCCCGGGCCCGGGCGATGGGTGTCACCGGGTTTGTGGTGCCGGCCATTTCGCGCCAGACATTTCCACGCGTGAAAGCGGTCAGAAGCCGTTATCCGGGGGTATTTGCCGCCTATGGCCTGCATCCATATTTTATTGAACAGCATGATCAGGATGACCTGGCTGAGCTGGATCACTGGCTGCACCATGAGAAGCCGGTGGCGGTGGGCGAATGCGGGCTGGATTTTTACCTGCCGGAACTGAAAGCCCAGAAACAGCGGCAACTGGATTTCTTTCTGGCCCAGATTGAACTGGCCAAAAAGCATGATCTGCCCCTGATTATCCATGCTCGCAAGGCAGTGCCCGAGGTGCTGGCCTGCCTCAGGGAGGTCGGGTATACCCGGGGCGAGATCCATTCCTACAACACCTCGCTGAAATTGACCCGGCAGGTGCTGGATGCAGGTCTTAAAACGGGTTTTGGCGGGGCTGTGACGCGACCCAATGCCCACCGCTTGCATCAGGTGGTGGCCTACGTGCCCGATGAGGCGGTGCTGCTGGAAACCGATGCGCCGGATCAGCCGCCCTGGTCGCATCGCGGTGAACTGAACCGACCGGAATACCTGCCGGAAATCGCCCGTTGCATTGCAAAACTGCGAGGGCAAGCGGAGCAGGCACTGATCCAGATTGCCGATGCCAATGCGCGCGAACTGTTTGATCTGCCTGAGGTTTCCGATAACCATCCTCCAGAAGCCAATCAACCAGGAACGCTTTTCCCATGACCGAACCCACCGATGCGGCGTGCCATAGCCGGGAAATCCCGAAACACCGCTTCAGCGGCGTAGAGCGCCTGTACGGCAGCGATGGGCTGAAAAAGCTGCATAACGCCCACGTGTGCGTGGTGGGCATCGGCGGCGTGGGCAGCTGGGCCGCCGAAGCGCTGGCCCGCAGCGGGGTGGGGCGCCTCACCCTGATTGACGCGGATGACATCTGCGAAACCAATATTAACCGCCAGTTGCATGCGCTGCAAAGCACCATTGGGCAACCCAAGGTGCAGGCCATGAAACGACGCATCAAGGACATCAATCCACAGGCGCGTGTGGACGCCGTGGAAAGTTTCCTATTGCAATCCAATGCCGAGGGCTTGCTGGCCGAGAGACCGGATTACGTCATCGACGCCATCGACAACGTCAAAAGCAAATGCGTGCTCATTGCCCATTGCCGGGCACAGGGCATACCCATCACCACGGTGGGCGCGGCCGGCGGCAAGACCGATCCGACCCAGGTCACCATGGCGGATCTGGGCCGCGCTTACGGCGATCGTCTGTTGGCCAAGTTGCGTGTCAACCTGCGCCGCCACTGGGGATTCCCGCGCTATGAAGGGCGTAAATTCCATGTCAACTGCGTCTATTCCCCGCAGCCGGTTCAACGCCCGCGCGCCGGTGAAGCCACAGCCGGGCTGGCGCTGGACTGCGCCACGGGCTTTGGCACAGCGGCCCACATGACCTCGGTTTTCGGCATGCAGGCCGCTGCCGCAGCCATTGAAAGCCTTGTTGCCAAGCTTGAACCCATGGCTTGACGTTTTTTGTCCATGCGGTCAATAAATGCGCCTTAAATACTCCTCGAGTCCCCTTCTGATAAGCACTGGCGATTGATTAGCCCTGTTTTCTGGCTCTTTTTGAACGTCCCCCTTGTGCTTGTTGTCCATTAAATCTATCCTGTTTTGTAACATTCCCTAATTAGCAGTACTCT
>JALWKC010000174.1 GCA_026996795.1 Lysobacterales bacterium
AAGTGCTTGTTGACGTGGCTCACAATGCCCAATCGGCCACCGCCTTGGCGAGCTGGCTGCAGCATAACCCGTGTTCCGGCCGCACCGTGGCGCTGTTTGGCGCCCTGGCTGACAAGCACGCGGAAACATGGCTACCCCAGTTTCGCTTTCTGGTCGATGCATGGGTGGCCACGGCACCGCAGTCCGAACGTGCCCTGTCTGCTCCTGAATGTCAGCAACTGATCGAAATAAACCTGGGTGGCCCGGTGCTTTTTGCCGAAAAAGACCCGTTGCAGGCCTATGAAAAAGCACTGGCCACGCTGGATAAAAATGACCGCCTGCTGGTTTTTGGTTCTTTTTTTGTGCTCGACCCCATTCTGGCCGCCAAACTAGCCCCCGCCTGAGGTGGCATTTTTGCCGCCACCGCCTGGCCCCGTCTATTGTCCAAAATGCCACGGGCTGCATGGTGCACGGGGCCACACTCGCCTATAATACGCCCTTTCAAAAAATAGCAGAGGTGACGGCATGACTGACTGCACACAGAACAAGGCGGCCTACCGCATCGAACGCGACAGCATGGGTGAGCTGGAAGTGCCGGCAGAAGCGCTGTACGGCGCCCAGACCCAGCGCGCGGTGAACAACTTTCCCATTTCCGGTATTACCATGCCGCGCGAATTTATTCGCGCCCTGGGTCTGGTCAAGCAGGCCGCTGCACGTAGTAACGAATCCCTCGGCCTGTTGGACAATGAACGCAGCACCGCCATTCAGGCTGCGGCGCAACGTGTGCAAAGCGGCGAGCTGGACGCGCATTTTCCCATTGACGTTTTCCAGACCGGTTCTGGCACCTCATCCAACATGAATGCCAACGAGGTGATTTCACACGTGGCCTCCACCGACACGCTGCCGATTCATCCCAACGATCACGTAAACATGGGTCAAAGCAGCAATGATGTAGTGCCCACGGCCATTGCCATTGCTTCGGTGCTGCTGGCCAAAGAGAAACTGCTGCCTGCACTGCAACACCTGGAAACGGCCATTCGCCACAAGGCCGACAGCCTGCGCGATCTGGTCAAGACCGGCCGCACGCACCTGATGGATGCCATGCCCGTCACTTTCGGTCAGGAGCTGGATGCCTGGGCCGAGTTGATTCACCGGGACATCGAACGCATCCAGGACGCCATCAAACGTTCCGCGCGCTTGCCACAAGGAGGCACGGCGGTGGGCACCGGAATCAATGCTCATCCGCAATTCGCGGCCCGTTTTTCCGAGGCCCTAAGTGAGATCACCGGCGTGGAATTTGCGCCCATGGAGAACAAGTTTGAAGGCATCTCGGCCCAGGATAACGCGGTGGAACTGTCCGGCCAGCTGAAAACCCTGGCGGTGAGCCTGATGAAAATTGCCAATGACCTGCGCTGGATGAATTCCGGCCCTCTGGCAGGCTTGGGCGAAATTGCCTTGCCCGCGTTGCAGCCGGGTTCCAGCATCATGCCGGGCAAAGTCAACCCGGTGATTCCCGAGGCCACGGCCATGGTCTGTGCCCAAGTCATGGGCAATGACACCACCATTACCGTGGCCGGTCAGTCGGGTAATTTCCAGTTGAACGTGATGTTGCCGGTGATTGCTCTGAACCTGCTGCAAAGCCTGGAAATCCTGGCCAATACCGCGCGCCTGCTGGCCGATTCCGCCATTGCTGGCTTTACCGTCAACGAACAGCGCGTGGCCCAAAGCGTGGACAAAAACCCCATCCTGGTCACGGCCCTGAATCCGGTCATTGGTTACGAGCTGGGCGCCAAAATCGCCAAGCTGGCTTATCAGCAGGGTCGGCCCATTCTGGAAGTGGCCAAAGAACACACCGAGTTAAGTGAAGAACAGCTGAAGACGCTGTTGGCCCCGTTGAAACTGACCCAAGGAGGCATCAACCAGTGAAACATTTTCCCCGTGTACTGATGGCGTTTGGTTTTATCACCGCCCTGACGGTTTCCCTGCCAGCAGGCGCCATTCCCCAAAGTGACATGCCGTCGTTCCAGTACGATGCCAATGAATATTTTGCCGACAAGGAATTGAAAAAGGTGCGTGAAGCCACGCAACTGGCGGTCAAAAATCACTGGCAAATGCGCATCACCGCCCCGGCTGAATGGCACGACAAACTGATGCAGGCAGTCACCGAAGCCGCTGCCGGCAAGCCAGTCAAGGTGGATTTCACCAACACCATTATCGAAAGCGTGGTGATCAACCTTTCCAAGGCCAAAAAGCCCGCCCGCAAGGCCAGAAAACGGCCTGCGGTGAGCAAAAAGCGTGCCCCGGCCGCCTTAACGGCTCCCACCGTCAGCCGACCCAAAGGCACCAAGCCCAGCCGCGATGGCGTCTTTGGCAGTGCCTCGCAGGCAGTGGTGATGGACGAGGTCAAGCCACACATGCCTGACCTTGGCAAAGCGCCAGCACAGTCATCAAAAGCTGGCAGCGGGCAAGCCAAACCGGCCGCACAGGACAACGCCGGGGCTGAAAATCGCCCTGAAACGCAGGGGAAAACTCAAGCTGAAACTCAGGCAAAAAACGTGACTGATACACAGCCGGCCAAAGCGACTCAAGCACCAACGCCAGTGGCCGGGAAACCGACGGCAGAAACCCCGCCATCCGCAGTGACTGATGAGACCAGTACAGCCAGCACAGCAATTCAAGCGGTTACCCCGGCCACCAAGGGTGACAGCCAAGGCGCCGAGGCAGTCTCGCCCCGCCAGTGGCTGCAGGACACTTATCTGCACGGCAAGACCGTAGAACGTGAATTGAGCATCGAGAAAATTCGCAATGATGACCAGATCATGGTGCGCGATGGCCAGTTTCTGCTGGTGCGTTTCAGTCATGGCCGTCGGACTGGCTGGTGGCTGAAATCGCCGGTTGACCTGACTTCCAGTGCCTTGAAGAAAATTGGTACGGACAAATACCGGGTCGAGAATAAGATACGGCTGGTGAAAGACACCCGCAAGATGAACCGTGAAGCGCAGGCGGCTGACGCCGCCGGAAGCCCGGCCAGCGTCAGCCTGGAAGAGGAACGCAAACGCCTGGAAAAGCGCTATAACAAGGGCCGCAAAATCAAGAAAACCCTGTTGCCCAAAAACATCCACAAGGACGACATCATTATTGTGGGCAATGGCCTCAAGGTGTTGCTGCGCTCCGAACGTGACGGCAGCCTGCGCCGTTATTGGCTGGACGGTGAGGTGAATCTGGAAAACACCGATGTGTTCCGGCAGGATTCCGCGCATAAATTCACCGCCTTGCGCAAATACACGCCCAAAGATGCCCAATAACAGGCTGGTTTCACAGGGGCAGCCAGCCACGCCCTGGCTGAAGCAGGCCGAAGCTGTCTTCTTTGATCTGGACGGCACATTGGTGGATTCGGCCCGTGATCTGGCCGCGGCCTGTGACCGCATGTGTGACGCTCTGGGCCTGCCACGGCCCAGTGAGGAACAGGTGCGGCACTGGATAGGCAATGGCGTGCCGAAACTGATCCAGCGCACCCTGGCAGATCGCGCACAAGCCGCCGG
>JALWKC010000175.1 GCA_026996795.1 Lysobacterales bacterium
AAGTGCTTGTTGACGTGGCTCACAATGCCCAATCGGCCACCGCCTTGGCGAGCTGGCTGCAGCATAACCCGTGTTCCGGCCGCACCGTGGCGCTGTTTGGCGCCCTGGCTGACAAGCACGCGGAAACCTGGTTGCCCCAGTTTCGCTTTCTGGTCGATGCATGGGTGGCCACGGCACCGCAGTCCGAACGCGCCCTGTCGGCTTCCGAATGTCAGCAGTTAATCGAAAAAAGCCTGGGTGGCCCGGTGCTTTTTGCCGAAAAAGACCCGTTGCAGGCCTATGAAAAAGCACTGGCCACGCTGGATAAAAACGACCGCCTGCTGGTTTTTGGTTCTTTTTTTGTGCTCGACCCCATTCTGGTCGCCAGGCAAGCGGTTACCTAAGGTGGCTTTTTGCCGCCACCGCCTGGCCCCGTCTATTGTCCAAAATGCCACGGCCTGCATGGTGCGCGCGGCCACACTCGCCTATAATACGGCCTTTCAAAAAATAACAGAGGTGACGGCATGACTGACCGCACACAGAACAAGGCGGCCTGTCGCATCGAACGCGACAGCATGGGTGAGCTGGAAGTGCCGGCAGAGGCACTGTACGGCGCCCAGACCCAGCGCGCGGTGAACAACTTTCCCATTTCCGGTATTCCCATGCCGCGCGAATTTATTCGCGCCCTGGGGCTGGTCAAGCAGGCCGCTGCGCGCAGCAACGAATCCCTGGGCCTGCTGGACAGTGAGCGCAGTGCCGCCATTCAGGCCGCGGCCCAACGCGTGCAAAGCGGCGAGCTGGATGCGCATTTTCCCATTGATGTTTTTCAGACCGGCTCTGGCACCTCGTCCAACATGAATGCCAACGAGGTGATTTCTCACGTGGCCTCCACCGACACGCTGCCGATTCACCCCAACGACCACGTGAACATGGGTCAAAGCAGCAATGACGTGGTGCCCACGGCCATTGCCATTGCTTCGGTGCTGCTGGCCACGGAGAAACTGCTGCCTGCGCTGCAACACCTGGAAATGACCATTCGCCGCAAGGCCGACAGCCTGCGCGATCTGGTCAAGACCGGCCGCACGCACCTGATGGATGCCATGCCTGTCACCTTCGGTCAGGAACTGGACGCCTGGGCCGAGTTGATTCACCGGGACATCGAACGCATCCAGGATGCCATCAAGCGCGCCGCGCGCTTGCCACAAGGAGGCACGGCGGTGGGCACCGGAATCAACGCTCACCCGGAATTCGCAGCCCGTTTTTCCGAGGCTTTGAGTGAAATCACCGGCGTGGAATTTGTGCCCATGGAAAACAAGTTTGAAGGCATCTCGGCCCAGGACAATGCAGTGGAACTGTCCGGCCAGCTGAAAACCCTGGCGGTGAGCCTGATGAAAATTGCCAATGACCTGCGCTGGATGAATTCCGGCCCTCTGGCGGGCCTGGGCGAAATTGCCTTGCCCGCGCTGCAGCCGGGTTCCAGCATCATGCCGGGCAAAGTCAACCCGGTGATTCCCGAAGCCACGGCCATGGTCTGTGCGCAAGTGATGGGCAATGACACCACCATCACCGTGGCCGGTCAGTCCGGCAATTTCCAGTTGAACGTGATGTTGCCGGTGATTGCCCTGAACCTGCTGCAAAGCCTGGAAATCCTGGCCAATGCCGCGCGCCTGCTGGCCGATTCCGCCATTGCTGGCTTTACCGTCAATGAACAGCGCGTGGCCCAAAGCGTGGACAAAAACCCCATCCTGGTCACGGCCCTGAACCCGGTCATTGGTTACGAGCTGGGCGCCAAAATCGCCAAGCTGGCTTACCAGCAGGGCCGGCCCATCCTGGAAGTGGCCAAAGAGCACACCGATTTGAGTGAAGAGCAGCTAAAGACGCTGTTGGCCCCGTTGAAACTGACCCAAGGAGGCATCAACCAGTGAAACATTTTCCCCGAGTACTGATGGCGTTTGGTTTTATCACCGCCCTGACGATTCCCTTGCCATCAGATGCCATCCCCCAAAGTGACATGCCGTCGTTCCAGTACGATGCCACCGAATATTTTGCCGACAAGGAGCTGAAAAAGGTGCGCGAAGCCACGCAACTGGCGGTCAAAAATCACTGGCAAATGCGCATCACGGCCCCGGCCGAGTGGCACGATAAACTGATGCAGGCGGTCACCGAAGCCGCCGCTGGCAAGCCGGTCAAGGTGGATTTCACCAACACCATTATCGAAAGCGTGGTGATTAATCTTTCCAAGGCCAAAAAACCCGCCCGCAAGGCGAGAAAACGCCCTGCGGTAAGCAAAAAGCGTGCCCCGGCCGCCTTAACGGCTCCCACCGTCAGCCGCCCCAAAGGCACCAAACCCAGCCGCGATGGTGTCTTTGGCTCCGCCTCGCAGGCGGTGGTGATGGACGAGGTCAAACCACACATGCCTGATCTTGGCAAAGCGCCTGCTCAGTTGGCAAAAGCCGACAGCGGGCAAGCCAAACCGGCCGCACAGGACAACGCCGGGACTGAAAATCGCCCTGAAACGCAGGGGAAAACTCAAGCTGAAACTCAGGCAAAAAACGTGACTGATACACAGCCGGTCAAGGCGTCTCAAAAACCAATGCCTGTTGCCGGGAAACCGACGGCAGAAACCCCGCCATCCGCAGTGGCTGATGAGACCAGAACAGCCAGCACAGCCATTCAAGCGGTTGCCCCGGCCACCACGGGTGACAGCCAGGGCGCCGAGGCGGTCTCGCCCCGCCAGTGGCTGCAGGACACTTATCTGCACGGCAAGACCGTAGAACGTGAATTGAGCATCGAGAAAATTCGCAATGATGACCAGATCATGGTGCGTGATGGCCAGTTTCTGCTGGTGCGTTTCAGTCATGGCCGTCGAGCGGGCTGGTGGCTGAAATCGCCGGTTGACCTGACTTCCAGTGCCTTGAAGAAAATTGGCACGGACAAATACCGGGTCGAGAATAAAATTAGACTGGTGAAAGACAGCCGCACAATGAACCGCACAAAGGAGGCCGCTGATGCCGCCGGAAGCCCGGCCAGCGTCAGCCTGGAAGAGGAACGCAAACGCTTGGAGAAACGCTATAACAAGGGCCGCAAAATCAAGAAAACCCTGTTGCCCAAAAATATTCACAAGGACGACACCATCATTGTGGGCAATGGCCTCAAGGTACTGCTGCGTTCCGAACGCGACGGCAGCCTGCGCCGTTACTGGCTGGACGGTGAGGTGAATCTGGAAAACACCGATGTGTTCCGCCAGGATTCCACACATAAATTCACCGCCTTGCGCAAATACACGCCCAAAGATGCCCAATAACAGGCTGGTTTCACAGAGCCAGCCAACCACGCCCTGGCTGCAGCAGGCCGAAGCCGTTTTCTTTGATCTGGACGGCACATTGGTGGATTCGGCCTGTGATCTGGCCGCGGCCTGTGACCGCCTGTGCGATGCCCTGGGCCTGCCACGGCCCAGTGAGGAACAGGTGCGGCACTGGATAGGCAATGGCGTGCCGAAACTGATCCAGCGCACCCTGGCAGATCGCGCACAAGCC
>JALWKC010000176.1 GCA_026996795.1 Lysobacterales bacterium
CTTGCGGCCCACGCAGGACTTCAATCCGCTCCAGGTCAAAGATTTTCAGGTCCACGTCCACCGGTGTTTCATCCAGGTAGATGGCCACGGTGCCGCCGGTGGAGCCGCCGTCATTGCTGTTAAGGGCGTTGACAGTGAGGCCACGAATGTTCAATTGGCTGGCCGAGCGAGGGCCAGTGTCCACCATGTGCAAACCAGGCACCAGTCGGACTACGTCGGTGAGGTCCTGGATGCCGAGGGTTTCCAACTCATCGCCAGGCAGGGCGGAGATGTTATAGGGGATGTCCTGCACGGTGGTGCTGCGGCGGCTGGCCGTGACCATGACCGTGCCCAGGTCCTGTTTTTCTTCCTTGGTCTCTTTTGCGTCCTTGTTGTCGGTGTTGTCCTGGGCCTGGAGCATGGGGGAGGTCAGTCCAAGGGCGGTCAGGATCGCCAAAGTGAGCGGCTTGTTAAAAGCGCTGTTTGTCGTCGAAGGGGTGGGTGGTGTTTTCGTCTTTTTCATTGTGTTCTCCCGGCCAGGTTTATGGCAATGGTTATATTAGTAATTGCTAAGATTAGCGCACACAAAGCGGCTGTCAAGAGCAAATCGGCAGAATGAATTTAATTTTTGGTTTTTTTAGCGGCCAAACCAAGAGCTTGACGCCATTGGCGGGGTCGAAAGCCGAAAAGCACGGTCTGGCCGTGTTTGAGCACAGGCACTCCTTTGGCACCAAGCCGCTGGAGCTGTTTGGCCGCTTTGGTCGAATGGCTGATGTTCAGCTCCACAAAAGGGATTTTTGCCTGTTGCAGCAGCCGTCGTGCCTGTTGGCAGTATGGGCAGCCATTCGCGGTAAACAGGGTGGTGTGTTTTGTTTTCTGGGTAGGCGACATGACCATGATTATGGCAGAAAACAGGGGGTGAATCCCCGGGTTATCTGTTTCACACGCCGGACTGATGATTCACTGTGGGAAGCTCTAATCGAACCGTGAACTCGCTTCTCGTCCTTAGAAATGTCCGATAACTGTGTTGAAATCCTGGCCAATAGCTCGTTATTGGCGGCGAACTTCGCCTTGTTCTCAAACATTTCCGGCACAACCTGCTTCGTCCAGATTCAATCAGCGCTTCCCTTGTAGCACCAGTGCCATGGCTCATAAATCATGCCGTGTGGGTTGTCGCGGGGGTAGGACAGGGAAAAGCCATGCTCGCTGCCATGGGCGCTGAGCCAGGCAAAGGCCCGGGTGTGCTCAAAGGCCTCTTCCAGCGGCGCCGGAGCGCCGGGTTCATCCGGGCAATGCAGGTCAAGGGCCATGCCGCTGTGGTGCTCGCTGGTGCCAGGTGCCGCATTCACGCGCAGGATATCGGGCAATCCCTGGCCAGCACAGCGTTTGCGCTGGATAAGCCCGGCCTGGTAGGCGAATGATCGAAAGGCAGAGACCACCGACAAGGAGACACCATCGGCTGCAGCGGTCTGTTGCATGCGGTTCCAGGCAGCCAAGGCAAGGGGATGCAGGAGAAACGGGCGGCCAAAACAGTCGCTGCCGCCATATTGCAAACGGCAACTTTCCGGCACCAGTGGCGCCTTGACCATGGCCGGATCAATGTCCAGGTCCGCCCACAGATGACGCACTTTCTTCTGACTTAAGGCGGCTTCGGGTGTTTGTGCCTGAGTCTGATGCTGTAGCGGGGGTGCGACATCAAGCAATTCAATGGCTTCGTTCAGGGCATCACTGTGCACCCAGGGATCATGCCGCTGGACGCAGACCAGTCCAGCAGGTGACTGGAGATTCTGCCGGCTCAAGGTCGCCAGCAGGTAACCACTTATTTTTTCCTGCACGAGCCAGACCGGGTCAGATACTGAACCTGTTGGCACCAGTCGCAGGCGTTCGCTCATTCGGGTTGCAGGTGCCGTCAAAGGGCTGTGTGAGGCCGAGCGGTTTGTTTGTTTTCGGTTCATTTCAGGTGCTGGATGTTGTCTTCCCAGTTTTCGCCATCGAAGCGGGTTTGTGGCCACTGTTGCCAATCCGGTTTGTTCAGGCAGCGCGCATTGATACTGAAGTGATCCGGATGTGAACGTGGCCGATAAAACGACTTGATGCCACAGGTGCTGCAAAACCAGTGCCGTGCCTGGCCGGTATTGAACCGGTACTCACTCAGGTTGTAGTGCCCACGGATCAGTTCAAAATCCTTTTCCGGCACCAGCCAGTGCAGGTAAGCCAGCGGGGCACACACGCTGCAATTGCAGTCAATCAGCTCAGGCTGTTCGGGTATCCGGCAACGAAACTTCACCGCCTGACAATGACAACTGCCACTGATCCAGTGATCTGTCGAGCCTTCATCGCGAGTTAATTGGCCGTTGTCCGTTGGCAGGCCGGCTTGGTTTGAATGGGATGGCATGGGCGTATCTTACCATTGCTGGCAGGAGCCAAGCGGGCAGGCCGGAAGCCCCAACTCATTGGTATAAAAAGGCAGGCCGCGATGCGCTGTCCGCCAGACTGCATTATCAACTCTTGCTGTAGAATGACTACAGCGGCGAGTTGATGCCTTGCTGGCAAACAGCGCATCACGGCTGAGCATCGCCTATATTGATGCCAGGTTAATAACTTGACCAGAATCAATAAAGGACTCTGCAAGTGCTTGAGATGACTGGGAAAATGCCAGACAGGACTTGAGAAGGTATCTCTGCAGCCCCATAAGATCATTGAACCTAATGACCTATGGAGGAAATCAAGATGGCACAAGTGTATGGAAAAGTGAATGACATTCAGGACATTCGCCGCATCAATTGCCTGATTCGTGATGAGATGCTGGTGGTGGAAAGCCCCGACCAACTGACTGATCTGAAAAAACGCAGTGATTACCTGTGCACGTTGACGTACTCTCCTTTCTGGAAAAAGCGTTTTGGTTACCAGCTGGAAAAAATGCGGGAAGTGGCCTGCGAAGAAAATCGCGTGACGGTGCAGCTGGCCAATTACGTGGCCAAGAGCCGTGGCTGGGACAAATCCTATTTTCCATGGGGCAAAGACCGCATCAACGTAGAAGAAGCTCTGAAAGAATTGCCTGAAGAAGTCCTGCGGGAAGTCACCGAAGGCACCATTAACCTGAAAGCCGATGTGGAGGCGCTGGATCAGATCCGTCACCTGTACTGCGACATTCGCAAGGCCATGGTGGTGGTTGATGACCCCGAAGAGCTGCTGAAGCTGAAACGGGCTTCTGATATGACGCATGTGTTGGTGCACATGCCTGATTTTTCCTGCCGCTTTGGTGATGCCTACCAAAAAGTGGTGGATCTGGTGCATGCCGAAGAAGAGCGCACCGTTCAACTGGCCAATCTTGTGGCTGAGGTCAATGGCTGGCAAATCGCCTTTGAATGCTGGGGCTGGGAAGACATGGGTGAGGATGAAACCATCGACGCCTACCTCAAGCGGCTGGAGGAAGAGGAAAAGAAAGCTAGCCAGTACATTCCCACCGAAGTCAAATACAAGGAAGGCAAGGTGCTGTGGCTGGT
>JALWKC010000177.1 GCA_026996795.1 Lysobacterales bacterium
CCGGGCACCGGTGTTTATCGGTGGGCTGGCGATTGTGAAGGGCCTGTTTGAAAGCCTGGGCCTGGAACGCATGGAAGTGGCCCGTGGGGCCTTGCGTGAAGGCGTGATTCTGGACTTGAGTGGCCGGGCCGCCAACCGCGATGTGCGCGGGAGCAGCGTGACCAGCCTGGCCCGCCGGTTTTCGGTGGATGCGGCACAGGTCGGGCGCGTGCAGTCGGTTATTGATGCGCTGCTTGACGCGGCGGATACCCGGCTATTGAAAAAAAAGCAGCGGCAGCTGCTGTATTGGGCCGTGGAACTGCACGAAGCGGGTTTGAGCATTGCCCATTCCGGCCACCACCGGCACGGAGCCTATGTGGTGGAAAACGCCGACATGCCGGGGTTTTCACAACGAGAGCAGGCCCAGCTGGCGTTTCTGATTCGTCACCAGCGGGGCAAGCCTGAGGCTAACGGGCCGGTCGGTGCTGAAAGTGACAAGCGGCAACTGGCCGTTCAGCTGCCCTTGTTGCGGGCTGCCGTAGCGGTATGCCGTTCGCGTTTGGAATCAGAACAGGAGTTTGCCAATGCCTTGCGCGGCGTGCGCTGGCAGGCCACGGACAACGGCCCAGGCACGCTGGAGCTGACCCTGGACACCCAATGGCTGCAGCGCAACCCCCTGATTGCCGCCGACCTGCGCAAGGCCGCGCGTCAGCTGCGTGCCTGGCCAGAATTGGTGCAGTTGCGCCTGCTTGGCACCGACCAGGCCCTCAAGCAGGCATAAAGAATACGCCGTGATGCCCGAACCACAAACGGCTCCGGGCATCAGTCGTACAGCGGTGGCAAGGTGTTTTTGTCTCTGTCCTGCTGATCTTTTTTGGGCGTGAACAGGCCCTGTTTCAGCGCTTTGCGCCAGGCCGGGGCATCCACCGTGGTGGTGTTGTCAGGGGCATAGATGGCCTTTTCCAGCCCGATCACCAGTGATTGCGCCTGCGGGCTGGTCAACTGGGCGGTTATCTGCCCGGTATTGGTGACTTTGTGCCCCGGCCAGCGGGCATTCCACCAACGAATCAGGGCTTTCTGAATATCGCTGGCCTGGCCGCCATTGATGGCCCGGTCCAGTTCGGCTTTACGCTGGGCAATGGACTCGCCGCTGGCTTGCGGGGGTGTGCGTGGTTTTTTCACCGGCCGGCTGCCTTTGCTGATTAAAGCCACAATGGTGATCAGCCAGCCGATGCCGAAAACCAGCGCCGCCCAGTACCAATAGCGGTTGCTGCTGCCATCGGAAGAGCTGGCACCAGCGGGAGGATTTTGATCACCGGTGGCCGGCGATGGGGGCAGCGAGTTAACGGTGGCCGCCGGTTGCTGGTTTTTGTCGCCAGGCAGCGGTGGTACCGGCGGCGGCGCGGCCACGTTACCCGCGGCACTGGGCGCGACGCTGAGTTTTTTGCCCGGCAACACGGCCGTGGCCTTTTCCCGGGTTTGGGTGTTGAACCAGTCCAGAGACAATTGCGGGATGGTCACGTCCCCGGCGCGCATGGGGATAAGGGCCAGCTTCCAGCGTTTTTTGGCGATGACGCTTTCGCCATCCGTCCAGGTTTCCGTATCAGCCGGTTCGGCGTACACGCGCACGTCCTGGCTTTCTGGAAACTTCAGGTCCGGCAATTGCGTCTCGTTCAGCCCCACGGCGGTCAGTTCCACCACCCGCGTGACGGGCTCTCCCACCTTGAGCTCGTCCAGTCCGGACCAGCTGTCGGAAAAGGTGACCTTTTTGGCCGGCAGCCACGGCTTACCGCGAAATTCCGGCGGAATGGTTTTGACTTCCATGGTCACCGGTGTGCTGAACACGCGCAGGCGGCGCCCGTTCTGGAAAAAACTGTAGGGATCGCGTTGCGGCTCGGCCACGCGGCCGGTGAGCACCAGCGGGCCGATTTCCACCGTGCCGCTTTTTTCCGCAAACAGCGCATAGCGGCGCTCTATCACCTGGTAAACCCGGCCGCCGCGCGTGGACTGGTAGTTTTTGTCGGCACCGAGTTTCTGCACGATCAGGCCATCGACGTTGGGCTCGGACAACTGGCCATCGAGCAGCTTGCGGGCAAAGTATAACCTGACCGTCAGCGTGTTCTGTTCCTGCACGTACACACTGGGTTTTTTCAGCTCGGTTTCCAGGAAAATGTCTCCCTTTGGCGTGCTTTTGGGGTCGGCCTTGCGCACCGTCATCTTCAATGTTTGCGTGTATTCGTTACCGACTTTGATGGGCGGGATGACCTGTTCGCCGGTGCTGCGTGGCAGCAGTTCGGCGGTGTAGCTGTTATCCACGCTCATGCGGCCGTTGATGATTTGTGTCACCAGTGAATGACCGGTGCTGACGATGTCGAACACATCGGCCAGTTCACTAAAATCCGGTTGGCCGGCCGCGCGGTCGTCCGTGTGCACGGTCAACATAACGGTTTCGCCTTCGTTGATGACGGTGCGATCCAGTTCCGCGCGCACCTTGGCCGCCACGGGGGACAGCCAGAGCAGCGTCAACACGGCTGCCACGATCCAGTTCATGCGTCTCTTCATGCCTTACCAATCCTGTTGGGTGTCGTTTCTGTCCACCTCGCGGTTCAATTGCCGCTGGCGGTACTGATAATGAAATTTACGTCGTAACAGGCCACCGGGGTCATCCGGGATGCGGCGTAGCCATTGTTCCATGGCCTGCTCCTTTTCCGCTTCCTCGGCACTTTCCACCGGCGCCATGGTCTGGGCTTGCCGCTTTTCTGATGGCTTGCCGGTCGGGTCTTTTTTTGCCAGTGCCTGACGTGCCTTTTCTTCGGCCTGGCGCTGGGCTTCTTCCATGGCCTCGGCCTGGCGTTGTTGTTCGGCTTCGCTTTCGGGGGTGCCCTGGTCCATGGCCTCGTCCGCCGCGTTTTCCGCATTCTGGCCTTGTTGGCCCTGCTGATTCTGCTGGTCTTTCTGACCCTGTTGACCCTGCTGATCCTGTTGGCCTTGTTGGTTTTCCTGACCTTGCTGTCCTTTTTCGTTCTGTTGGTCTTTCTGTCCTTGTTGACCTTGCTGATTCTGCTGGTCTTTTTGACCCTGTTGGCCTTGCTGTCCCTGCTGGTTCTGTTGGTCTTTCTGACCTTGCTGATTTTTCTGGTCTTCCTGGTTTTGCTGCCCGGATTGCTGTTTGTTCTGTTGTTGCTTCAGGGCCTCTTCCACCACTTTCTTGTTGTAAGCCGCATCGGCATGTTGTGGCTGCAATGCCAGAGCCTGTTCATAGGCTTTGATGGCTTGTTCCAGCGCGCCGGCTTTGGCTAGCGCATTGCCACGGTTGTACCAGTCATCGGCGCTGGGGTCGCTCAGGTTTTCCCAGGTTTTTTCAGCTTGTTTGTACTGCCCGCTTTTATAGGTGGCCGCGGCTTTCCAGCGTGGATCGGTGGCCAGCCTGGCGGCGTTGTCGGCCTGCCCGCGTTTCAGGGCACGTGCAGCCTGCTGGTTCTTGTTAT
>JALWKC010000178.1 GCA_026996795.1 Lysobacterales bacterium
CAGCACACCCCCAACGTGGACGCGGTGAAGTGGTTTGTGAAAGACATCTGGCCGCTGGTTCGCCAGCAATTGCCAGAGGCACAGTTTCACCTGGTCGGTTCCAAGGCGCCGGAAGAAATCCGCGCCCTGGGCGAGGTGGACGGAGTGCGGTTTCACGGCTTTGTGCCGGATATCGAGCCGTTTCTGGACGGCTGCCGCGTGGCCGTGGCGCCCTTGCGCTTTGGCGCTGGCGTCAAGGGCAAGGTCAACCTCAGCATGTCCTACGGCCAGCCGGTGGTTGCCACCGGCGTGGCCACCGAAGGCATGCAAACCGAACACGGCACCGACGTGCTCAACGCCGATACCCCGGAAGAATTTGCCAACGCCGTGGTCAGCGTGTATCAGGACAAGGCGCTGTGGAATAAACTCTCAGCAGGCGGCCTGAAAAACGTCGAACGCTGGTTTTCATTCGAAACCGCCCGCCAAAGTGTGGAACAGGCCCTTGATTAATTAGAGCCTGTTAAGGTTTACGCGGTATGCGTTTGCCCGTTCATGTGATGGAAAGTTCTCTGATCTGCTGGCTGTTGCGGAGATAGCCTATTTAGTCAGTCTGATTTTTTGTTTGCTCATCGGCTTCAGCCGGTTGCACGGATTCAATCAGGTAGAGTGGTCGTTGTTTGGTTTCACTGAACATGCGGCCCAGGTATTCGCCGATCACGCCAATGGCCATCAGCTGGATGCCGCCCAGGAACAGAATAACAGTCATTAACGATGGATAGCCGGGCACGTCGTTACCATGCAGCAGGGTTTTGATAATGATGACCAGGCCGTAGACGAAGGCGAAGGCGGCCACGGCCAGGCCAATCCAGGTGGCAAACCGCAGCGGCACGGTGGAAAAAGCGGTGATGCCATCGATGGCAAAACGCCACAGTTTGGCCAGGTTCCATTTGCTGTTGCCCGCGGCACGTGGTTCGCGGTCAAACAGGATGCCTTTTTGCGGATAGCCTATCCAGGCGTACAGGCCTTTCATGAAGCGGTTGCGTTCGCGCAGTTGGCGCAAGGCCGCCACGGCTCGGCGTGACAGCAGGCGGTAATCGCCGGTGTCCTTGGGGATGGGGATTTCTCCCAGTCGGTTCATGAGCCGGTAGAAGCCGTGCGCGGTGGCTTTTTTCAGTGCCGTTTCGCCATGGCGTTCGCGGCGCGTGGCATACACCACGTCATAGCCGTTTTGCCATTCGCGCAGCATTTGGGGGATCAGCTCTGGCGGGTCTTGCAGATCCACGTCCATGATCACCACGGCGTCGGCATCGCACAAATCCAGCCCGGCGGTCATGGCGTGTTCCTTGCCAAAGTTGCGGCTCAGATTGATATAACCCACGCGTTTGTCCTGCCGGTTCAGCCGTTGCAGTTGCGTCAGAGTGTCATCCCCAGAACCGTCATTGACAAACAGCACGCTCCAGTTAACCGGTTCGTGATCCAGCACCTGATGCAGGCGCTGCATGAATTCGCTGATGACTTCCTGTTCGTTATAAACCGGCACGATGATTTGCAGCCGGGCAGTGGCACGGGGCCGCTGTGCGGGCCGGGTTGTTGTGGCAGCAGCGCCAACGGCGCGTGAGTGGGTAGTGTCCATGGGCGCATTGTAGCGTGAGCGCGGTGGCCTTGTCAGTGGGCCAGTGTAGGCACCGGGAAGAGAATTGGTATCAGAAATCAGCCTTCGTCGGTCTTTGCTATTGTGCCTAACTGAAACAGCCGCGCCACCGGTGCCAGCGCCATGGCCACAGGCAGGGCCCACCAGGCGGCCAGAACACCACTGCTGTTGGCCGCAAAGTCGAGCCAGTCGCCACTGCGGTAGGCGGTGAATGATTGAGCCACTTCGATCAGCCCGCCGGTGAGAATAAAGGCCAGCACCCAGAATTTATGCTGTTGGCGCTGGCGCACCAGCAGCAGAAACCACAGTGACACGCCAGCCCAGGCGAGAAAATGGGCCAGTTTATCTGAGCCGGGCACGGCCAGGGTGCCTTCGGGTAACGGCGCCAGGGAAAGCCAGAAAATGGCGGCCAGCCCGGCCCAGCCGATTGCCCATAATACTTTACGTTGTTTTGTTTTCATTACAGAGTGTAAAGAAAATCTGACGAAAAGCCGGGAATACGGGCGGTTTCGGCGATATCCAGCCCCTTGGACGCCCACATGACCTTGAATTTTTCACCCATTTCCGAAGGCAGCACCAGTTGTTTCAGCTCGCTGGCGAGTTGGTAATAAGCGCTGTAATGGGCGTCATCGGCCTGGCCCAGTTGGCGTTCAATGCCGTTTTCCAGCAAAAAGGCACCCTGGGTGGTGAAGCCTTCGACATCGCACCCGGCCGCATCCAGTGCCTCGGCCACGGCGGTAAAGTCCACAAAGGCGGTAATGTCCTGCAGGCCCGGCCAGCGATAGGGATCGAAATTGGCCTGGTGCCGGTGATGGCAAACCAGCGTGCCGGTGGCCCGGTCCGGGTGATAGAAATCCCGTCGTCCGTAGCCATAATCCACCAGGAACACCGCACCGCGGCGCAAACCGGCGGTGATGCCACCAAGCCACGGGGTCAGTTGTGGCAGGAATTCAGACCGGTAGCCATCGGCCAGAGCCAGGCATTCGGTTGGAATGTGTTGGGCCAGGTTTTCCGGCATCTCGGCCCAGTCATCCACAAAATCGTCGTTATCGGTGGCCACGTGCAGGCGCTCAAAACCGCTGGGGACTTGCCGGTTGCGCCGGAACACCTCCACCGGCAAGGCGTCAATCACTTCATTGGCAAAAACAATGCCTTCAAAGGATTTCTCCGGGGGATGTTCCAGCCACCGCACCCGCTGGCGCAGGGCTTTGGGCAAGGCGCTCAGGGTTACCTGTTGCACCTGCCGCAGGTGGGCGCTGGTTTCCAGTATCCAGTACGCTTCCGGTAAATGCCCGCTCTCGGCCAGGGCCAACAAGACGTCCCGGGCGAAGGCGCCGGTGCCGGCGCCGGGTTCCAGTATTACCGGTGTGTTCAACCGCGGCAAAAGTGCCGAAAAAGCCCTGGCAAAACCGCTGGCAAAGAGCGTGCCGAGCATGGGCGCTGTGATAAAGTCGCCGTCAGCCCCGAGTTTGGGCAGGCCGGCTGAATAATAACCCAAGCCCGGCTCGTACAGGGCCATGCGCATGTAATCGGAAAAAGGCATTGGCCCTTCGTACTTGATGCGGTGTTGAATTCGCTCGCGCAATGCTAAACTGAGCGCTTTGGCATCGGGGTCGATTTCATGCTGGCTCATAAGGAAAAATCCGGCACTGGGAAGGTGGCGTTGGTGACCGGCGCGGCGCGGCGCCTGGGCGCGGCCATTGCGCAACACCTGCACCAACAGGGGTATGACGTGGTGCTGCATTATCGGGAATCAAAAGCGCAAACGCAAGCCCTGACCAAGGCCCTCAACGCCAGCCGTCCT
>JALWKC010000179.1 GCA_026996795.1 Lysobacterales bacterium
CCCAGTTTCTGGCCGGTGTGCCAGGCGTTGGCAAAGTTGCCCTGGTGATAGGCGATCCAGCCATTGATCAGCGTCTGTTGTTGTCCGGATTCCAGCCAGTCCATGTCTTCGGGCCATGGCATCAGGTCTGGTGCGTGCAGTTGTTCCCATTTTTCCTTCAACACGCTGGTGTCAAAGGCGCAGAGAAAATCGGTGGGTGTGGCTTGCCAGTCAGGTGTGGGCATGGTGCATTCCTTTTTTGAAAAAAGGCCTGTTTTTAGTGTGATTGCTCTAGACCCTGGCCGTATTATTCCCCATAACGAAGACAGGTGCAACGAATGGAGGTTGACATGACTATCGAAAACAAAGCCAACGAACTGAAGAAAGACATCGAAAAGAACATCACTGTTATTGAAAAGAACATTGAACCAATTATTGAGAAAGTGGAAAAAACAGTCGAGCCGTTGATTGAAACAACCAAAAACCTGTTTCTGGCTGGTCTTGGTCTGATTGCCATCGCCAAGAAAGAAGGCGAGAAACTCCTGCAAGAGAGTGAGAAAACACTGAAGCAACTGGCCAAAGAAGGCGAAAAGTTTGAAAAAGACCTGGAAAAACAGGCCAAAAAGACCGTTAACAAAGTGACCAAAGAAGCCGAAGGCCGTTTTCAGAAGGTTCGCAAGAACGTTGAAAAAACCTTCAACAAGGCTGAAAAAGTGATTGAAAAACGGGTGGAAAAAACCATGGAAAACATTGGTGTTCCCACCGTTGACGACATCAATAAACTGGACAAGCGCATCGCTGATCTGCAGAAGGAAATCAAAAGCCTGAACGACTGCAAAAAAGCCGCTTAAGCGACACTGACCGCGTCCCCTTTGAGGCCAGGGATGGCCTCATCTTTATTCGCCTAAAAGCCTGACTTTTGGGCACCCGTGTCCCCTTTGTGGCCAGGGACGGCCACATTTTATTTTTGGCAGGTGACAGGCATTAATGCTGATGTTACTGCTACAGAGCCAAAAAATCACTGCATTGTTGATTGCCGCATGGTGGTTATTCTGGCTCCAGTGAATACGCAAGCCATTGGCTTGCTCCCGTGTCCCCTGTGTTATCAGAAGCGATTCTGATCTCACATTTACCGTTTGCTGTGCCAGTCTCCTCCCTAGGGCGCAGCAAGCGGTTTTTTGTTTCCAGCCAAAGGAAGGTTCGTGCAGTGCAGACCTGGTGCGGACAGGCCGGCCCATTTCATTCTGGGCCGGCTTCTTGAGGGAAGCGTTGATCGAATCGTGACACGGCATCTTGCGGCGTAAAATCGCCCATTTCTGCGTTGCAAACCTTCACAATAGCGTGCTATTGCGTGCGGTTTGCGCCTTGAACTGAACAATTTTGCACGACAAGCTGCTCGCGCCAGATTCAATCAGAGCTTCCCTGGCTTTCAGGCACCGGCGCTGCCCGCGTCTGTCGCCTGGCTGCTTCGTGGTAAAATAGCACTCCCTTTTTATTCCTAACACCATCATGGCCATATTTCTGACCGACCGCGCTGCGGCGCGTATCCGGGGTTTTCTGCAAAAACAGCCGGACAAGCAGGCGTTTCGCTTGAGCGTCAAAAAAACCGGCTGTTCCGGTTGGGGTTATGAGGTTGGCCTGACCGACACCATCGCAGAAGAAGATCACTGCTTTGAGGACAAAGGCATCCCCATTGTGGTGCCTGCAGCGGTGTTGCCGCTGGTGGATGGCACCACCGTGGATTTTGTCCAGCAGGGCATCAACAGCAGCTTTGTTTTTGATAACCCCAATGCCAAAGGCGAATGCGGTTGCGGCGAAAGCTTTACCGTCAGGGACGTGGCAAATGCCTGAAGTCAAACCAGCTAGCGGTGCTACCGGCTTAACTGCCCGGTGACGGGTTTTGGCTGGCGATAAATCGATTTCGGTGTCTCGCCGGCCGAATGGGGTAAAGTCCCGTTGCCTGAAGGTGACCAGAAAAAAGGCCGCCTCGTCCCTGTCCAAAACACTCACCCCTGGCCGACTGCAGGCCTGGAAACGCACACGCCAACGGCAATCCAACACGCCACAGACTCAGGGCCCGCCTGTGTCCACCGCATCCGTTGACGATTCAGCCCGTACTTGCCGGAATTGCGGCCACTTGCTGATGGGGCGGTATTGCCATGCCTGTGGCCAGTTGGACAAGAACCTTTACCGGCCCCTGTCTGAAATGGTGCTGGAAAGCCTAAGTAATTTTATTGCTTTTGATACCCGGTTTTTTCGCACCTTCAAACCCCTGCTTTTCAAACCCGGCTGCGTGGCCAGGGATTTCATGCAAGGTCGGCGCGCCCGCTACACGCCGCCGGTACAGTTGTTTTTCTTCTCCAGCATTGTGCTGTTTGTGTTGCTGAATCTGGTCAACCACCTGACCACTGATGCGGTATCGGTGACTGAGCAGCCTCGGCCTGCTGTGGTGGCATCCCGTCCCGACGACCTTAGTACATCGCAGGAACAGTCCGATTTACCCAGCACCCGGCAAGGTCCCGGATCGTCCACAGAAACAGCCCCACAGAAAAACGGTGAAGAAGCCAGTGGCAATCCCGGAGAAGAAAACGCTGAAAACCAAACAGCCAATCAGGTAGAGGACGCAGAGGATATTGATCTGTCCGGCCTGAAACAACTGGACGTGAGTTATTTGCCAGGCCCGCTGGCAAGCTGGGTCAAGTCAGAACTGCAAAAGGCCGACAGCAAATTCAGGCGTTTGCGTGAAGACCCCAAAGCCCTGGCGGCCCTGGTGCTTCGTCACATGCCCCTGGCTTTGTTTCTGATGGTGCCTTTTCTGGCGCTGGCGCTCAAGGGGCTGTATGCGTTTTCGGGGCGTTATTACACCGAACACCTGATTTTTGCCCTCTATCTGCACAGTTTTTTCTTTTTGTGGATCGCCCTGGCCAACGTGGGCTTGCTGGTGGTGGTGTTATGGGGAGAAGGGTTCTCTGGCCCGTGGGGTCGGGTTCTCAGCGTGGCTTTCTGGCTTTGGTTGCCAGTCCATGTGTTTCTGGCATTGCATCATTTCTATGTCCAGGGATGGGCCCTGACCAGCTGGAAATATTTCTGGCTGCTACTGGTGTACTTCGTCTTGCTGGTGTCAGTCATCACCGCCGTGGGCATACTCAGCCTGCTGCAGTTTTAGGAGTGACCTGGCTCACTCAGGTCATGTTAGGCCACTCCTGCTTTACCGATTACCCGTGGTTGTTATTCAAAGCCGTCGGCAAAAATGATGTCTGATGGTTGGGCATCAACCTGAATATTCACGCCTGTGAAATCCGAGCCGCCATTGGCGGTGCCGCCATCATCGTAAAGTAACACGGAGATGGTTGCGGAGCCGGTGGCTGAGTTTGCCACGGTAAAATCCAGCGTGCCGGTGCTGTCATCAACGCTTGGCGGTGTGGAAAAAAAGC
>JALWKC010000180.1 GCA_026996795.1 Lysobacterales bacterium
CCTGTGGTGGCCGGACTGTTCAAAATCGAATGATCCGGCACGGTTCAGATAGTGGATATTAACCTGGCATCACCTATATTGATGCCAGGTTAATAAAACGAAACGCCCTTGAGGTAAATTTTTAGGCGAAAATCAGGCGCAAGCCTTGACAGTTGGGGTCTGCCTCTCTAAAATCCCCCTTCTTAATCCGACAGGCCGGTCTCGACCGGCCTGTCGTTTGTTTTCTATAGGGTAAAGAAATTTTATGGCAACGATTAACCAGTTAGTAAGAAAGCCCAGGAAGCCAAAGGTTTACAAGACCAATGTTCCTGCGTTGCAAGCCTGCCCTCAGCGTCGAGGTGTTTGCGCGCGTGTGTACACCACCACGCCCAAAAAACCGAACTCCGCTTTGCGCAAGGTGGCGCGTGTGCGTCTCACCAATGGTTACGAAGTAACCAGCTATATCGGCGGTGAAGGCCACAACCTGCAAGAGCACAGCATCGTGCTCATTCGTGGCGGCCGTGTAAAGGATTTGCCTGGTGTTCGTTATCACGTGGTTCGTGGCGCGCTGGATACAGCGGGTGTTAACGATCGTCGTCAAGGTCGTTCCAAGTACGGAACCAAGCGTCCCAAGAAGTAAGGCTTCTTGTCAGCGTCAACTCATAGGTCAGTAGTATGTCCAGAAAAAAGAAAAACTTTAATCGCGAAGTCCTGCCTGATCCAAAATTCGGCAGTGAGTTCATCAGCAAGTTTGTCAACATGGTCATGAAGGATGGCAAAAAGTCCATCGCCGAAAAGATCGTGTATGGCGCGTTGGAAAAAATGGCTGAAAAGGAAAAGGGCGATCCGGCAGAGCTGGCCGAAACCGCACTGAACAAAGTCAAGCCAATGGTTGAGGTCAAGTCTCGCCGTGTGGGTGGCGCAACCTATCAGGTGCCTGTGGAAGTGCGTCCCAAGCGCCAGATGGCTCTGGCCATGCGTTGGGTGATTGAAGCGGCGCGCAAGCGCGGAGAAGACGGCATGCCTGCCAAGCTGGCAGGCGAGCTGATGGATGCTCTGCATGACCGAGGTGCAGCGCTGAAGAAGCGCGAAGACACTCACAGAATGGCCGAAGCCAACAAGGCTTTTGCGCATTTTCGCTGGTAAATACTTTAGTAACTGACACTTTTAACAGGAATAAAGACGTGGCACGCAAGACTCCCATTAACAGGTACCGCAATGTCGGCATCATGGCGCACATCGACGCCGGCAAAACCACTACCACAGAACGCATTCTGTTTTACACCGGTGTGTCCCACAAAATCGGTGAAGTGCACGATGGCAATGCCACCATGGACTGGATGGAGCAAGAGCAGGAACGTGGTATCACTATCACTTCTGCGGCCACAACCTGTTTCTGGTCTGGCATGGATCAGCAGCATCCGCAGCACCGCATCAATATCATTGACACCCCGGGGCACGTTGACTTCACCATTGAAGTCGAGCGTTCCTTGCGCGTGCTTGATGGCGCTGTAGCGGTATTCTGTGCAGTGGGCGGTGTTGAGCCGCAGTCCGAGACGGTTTGGCGTCAGGCAGACAAATACCAAGTGCCACGCATGGCCTTTGTCAATAAAATGGACCGTTCAGGTGCCAATTTTATGCGCGTGGTTGAGCAAATGCGTGATCGCCTGGGTGCCAATGCGGTGCCTTTGCAGCTGCCCATCGGCGCCGAAGACGAATTCCGTGGTGTGGTCGATCTGATCAAGATGAAAGCCATCTGGTGGGATGAAGACAACATGGGGACTACCTTCGAGTACGGTGACATTCCTGAAGAAATGCAGGCTGAGTGCGAGAAGGCCCGTGAGTTCATGCTGGAGTCCATAGCCGAAACCACCGATGAGCTGATGAACAAGTACCTGGAAGGCGAAGAGCTGAGCGAAGACGAAATCATGAAGGCCCTGCGCGATGCTACTATCGCCAACGAACTGGTGCCGGTTGTGTGCGGCTCCGCGTTCAAGAACAAGGGCGTGCAGGCGCTGCTGGACAAGGTCATTGAAGTCATGCCTTCCCCGGTAGATATTCCTCCGGTTAAAGGCTTGGCTGAAGACGGCGAAACAGAAATCGAACGCAAGGCCAGTGACGATGAACCCTTCTCATCTCTGGCTTTCAAAATCGCCACGGACCCGTTTGTGGGTACGCTGACTTTCTTCCGGGTATACTCCGGCGTGGTCAATTCTGGCGACACGGTTTACAACTCCGTGCGCCAGAAGAAAGAACGCATGGGCCGTCTGCTGCAAATGCACTCCAACAGCCGAGAAGAGATCAAGGAAGTGCGCGCTGGTGACATCGCCGCAGCCGTGGGCCTCAAGGACGTGACCACCGGTGACACGTTGTGCGATCCAAACAACATCATTATTCTGGAGCGGATGGAGTTTCCCGAGCCGGTGATCGCCGTGGCCGTGGAGCCAAAAACCAAGGCCGACCAGGAAAAAATGGGCATTGCCCTGAGCAAACTGGCCCAGGAAGACCCGTCTTTCCGTGTCTACACCGACGAAGAGTCCGGTCAGACCATTATTGCCGGCATGGGTGAGTTGCACCTGGACATTATTGTCGATCGCATGAAGCGTGAGTTTGGTGTTGAGGCCAACGTCGGTAATCCACAAGTGGCTTACCGTGAAACCGTCAAGAAAACCGTGGAACAGGAAGGCAAGTTTGTGCGCCAGTCTGGTGGTCGCGGCCAGTTTGGTCACGTCAAGATCAAGATCGAGCCTCAGGAACCTGGTGCCGGTTACGAGTTTGTCAACGAGATTGTGGGTGGTGTGATTCCCAAGGAATACATCCCTTCCGTGGACAAGGGCATCCAGGAACAAATGGAAAATGGCGTGATCGCCGGTTACCCGGTGGTTGACGTCAAAGTCACCCTTTTTGATGGTTCATTCCACGAAGTGGATTCCAGCGAAATGGCCTTCAAGATTGCCGGTTCCATGGCTTTCAAGGAAGGCGCCAAGAAAGCGGACGCCGTGGTTCTTGAGCCAATCATGAAGGTGGAAGTTGTTACCCCGGAAGATTACATGGGTGACGTAGTGGGCGATATCAATCGCCGTCGAGGAAACCTGCAGGGTATGGACGATTCTCCATCAGGTAAGGTTATCCGTGCTCACATTCCATTGAGCGAAATGTTTGGCTACGCCACTGACCTACGCTCAGCAACTCAGGGTCGAGCCACCTATTCAATGGAGTTTGACCATTATCAGGAAGCGCCTGCGAGCGTAACCAAAGATCTGCTCAAAGACAATTAATTACCGCTTGGAGAAAAGCAATGTCAAAAGAAAAATTTGAACGTAACAAACCCCATGTCAACGTAGGCACCATCGGTCACGTTGACCACGGCAAGACCACATTGACAGCGGCTTTGACCAAGGTGTCGGCTGAAAAGCAAGGTGG
>JALWKC010000181.1 GCA_026996795.1 Lysobacterales bacterium
TGCCCACAAGCAGCATCAATGTCATCTCCCCGGGTTTTGCGCACCGTGGCCACAATCGGGCTGGCAGCGCAAATGCGATGAAAACGTTCAATGGCCTCGGGCCGGGAACGCCTGAATGGATTGCCGGGAAAAGGATTAAACGGAATCAGATTGATTTTGCACGGCACATTGGCCAGCAATTTGACCAGCGCACGGGCGTGCTCGGGCTGGTCATTGACGCCATCAATAAGTGTGTATTCGAAGGTGACTCGGGCCTTGCGCTTGCCGGCAACAAACCGCTTGCAGGCTTCCAGCAGCGGCTTGATGGGGTATTTCTTGTTTAATGGCACCAAGGTATTGCGCAACTCATCAGTAGGGGCATGCAGGGAAACCGCCAGAGAAACATCGGCGTCCTTATTCAGCTGATCAATTTGCGGGATCAAGCCAGAGGTGCTGACCGTCACGCGCTTGTTGGCCAGCCCGAAACCGAAGTCATCACGCATGATATTCAGTGCCGGCAGCACGTTGTCGTAGTTGGCCAGGGGTTCACCCATGCCCATCATGACAATATTGGTCAGGCGGCGATTGGTGGTGCTTTGGCCCAATTCACGCGCGGCCAGCCAGACCTGGCCGATGATTTCGGCGGTGGTCAGGTGGCGATTGAAACCTTGTGCGCCGGTGGCGCAGAAAGTGCAATTCAGCGAACAGCCCACTTGCGAAGAAACACACAATGTGCCGCGTTTCCCTTCGGGAATGAATACCGTCTCGATGGCATTGCCCTCGCCCATACGCAGCAACCATTTGATGGTTCCGTCTGAGGATTCCTGCTGCGCCACAATTTCCGGTGGCTGGATGACAAATTTTTCCGCCAGCCGGGCGCGGTGTTCCTTGCTGAAATTGGTAAAGTTGGCAAAGTCGGTTTCAAACTGGTGATAAATCCACTTCATGAGTTGGGCAGCACGGAATTTTTGTTCGCCATTTTCAACGAACAGCTTTTCCAGTGCTGCCTTGTCCAGACCAAACAGATTGATTTTTTCTGAACTACTCACCAGTTTGAATACCTGCACTCATCGAGGGGCAATCTCCACCTCGGCGAAGAAATAGGAGATTTCGTTTTTTGCCGTTTCCGGCGCGTCCGAACCGTGTACGGCGTTTGCATCAATGCTGTCGGCAAAATCGGCACGAATGGTACCGGCCGCGGCCTCCTTGGGGTTGGTGGCGCCCATCAGCTCACGATTTTTGGCAATGGCGTTTTCACCTTCCAGCACCTGAATCATGACCGGGCCGGAGGTCATGAAATCCACCAGCTCCCCAAAAAATGGACGTTCCTTGTGCACCGCGTAAAACCCTTCGGCTTCACGGCGGCTTAGTTGCTTCATTTTGGCGGCAATGATTTTCAGACCGGCGTCTTCAAATCGCTGGTAAATCTGGCCAATGACATTTTTTGCAACGGCATCGGGCTTGATAATGGACAAAGTTCTTTCAACAGTCATTACGGCTGCTACTCCTAAAAAATTAAACAGTTAATCCGGTAAACACAAACGAAAAACCGCCTAACCCGCTATTGGCCAGAAGCCTGGAGTTGTCATGACCCCTGAACAGACTGCTGATCCTTGCCCGGGCGTTGAGCAGAATTTCTTTATAAAAATCACGCACTTAGGCCGGGCAAGTTGAAGCCCATTCTAGCGTGGTTTTTACGAATTTACAAAGTCACTGTTGACAAGCTGGGTCAAGGCGTGACCAAAAGGCGTTATTCTAGCAGTTCAGGCACCAAAACACACGCACCCCGTCGGCTGTGGACAGTCCTTTTGACCGGGCTGTCGATGCCATCACAAAAAGCGGACTGGGTCACCGGCTTGTCCTTGTTGTAGCCAGCCCGTGGACGGGACTTGATGATTTGACAAACAGCTTGGCCTGGCAGCTCCGCTTCATAGCAGCGTAAGCCCGTAGACCGCCATGATCACAAGGCGGCTATGGAGCGACTATGAGGTGGCTGTTCAATGTTGGTATGTACCCATCAACACGGCTTCACCCAATACATGGCCCTGCATGGCCAGCAGCAGCTCGGGTTTGGTCAGGGGTTTGCTGGCAGGAATCACGCTATCCAGTGCATAGAGCTTAAAGAAATACCGGTGACGACCCACCGGCGGGCACGGGCCGCGATAACCAATGGTTTTCCAGTCATTGAGGCCTTCAATGGCGCCCGGTGGCATGCGATGGCGAGAAGCGCCTTCAGGCAGACCACTGACCATCGGCGGCAGATTGTGCACCACCCAATGCACCCAGGTCATCTTGGGTGCGGCAGGATCGGGCGCATCCGGATCATCCACAATCAGGGCCAGACTGCGCGTACCCCGGGGCACGCCTTGCCATGCCAGTGGCGGTGAAATGTCCTTACCATCGCAGGTAAAAACAGGCGGAATGGCGCCGCCATCAGAAAAGGCAGGGGAAGAAATTTCAAATTTCATGGCATTCACCTGTAGCGAAAAAACCAGAAACAAAAAGGCGTAAAGAAACTGTTTCATGCGTGTGTCCATGCTTTTGTCATAGAGCCTCTCAATGAAATTTCAAGCCCCTTGGGAAGCTCTGATTGAATCGTGACACGGCATATTGAATCGTGACACGGCATATTGTGGCGTAAAATCGCCCATTTCTGCGTTGCAAACCTTAATAATAGCTTGCTATTGCGTGCGGTTCGCGCCTTGAACTGAGCAATTTTACACGACAATCTGTTCGCGCCAGATTCAATCAGAGCTTCCCTTGGTGCTTACATTGCCGCTACCACTAAAATCCGCATTAAACAAACGTTTGATTGCTTTTCATTGCCCAGTGACCGGGGCCTCGCTTATAATCCCGGCATCGCCGCTGTCGGCTTTTCTCAAAGGGGCTAACCAACACACCATGACCGTTTTGTCGACCAAGGAACGCATCCTCAACAGCACCGAGGAACTGGTGGCCGAATCCGGCTTTTGCGATTTAACCATGCGCCAGATTTCCACCCACGCCAACACCAATCTGGCCGCCATCAATTACCATTTTGGTAGCAAACAGTCATTAATTAATCACATGCTGGAGCGGCGCCTGGACACCCTGTTCGAAATGCGCCTAAAGCGCCTTGACGAACTGGAAAACGGCTCCGAGCAACCGTGCCTGCTGCGTCAGGTGCTGAAAGCCTTTATTGAACCGGCCCTGGTCATCAGCAACGACGAGCGCATGGGTGGCCAGCGCTTTATGAAAATCCTGGCGCGCGCCTACGCGGAACGCAGCGATTTCCTGCACGAGTTGCTCAGTTCCCGTTACGCCAATGTCATCAAGCGGTTTGCCGCAGCCATCGAGCGCGCCTGTCCGCCACTGGATGAACAAACCGTATTCTGGCGTTTTCACTTTATTATCGGCGCATTGACTTACGTCATGGCGGACTTCGGCGCAGCGAGTAAAACCAGTCACATGTCCGAACAGGAATTTTTTGCCACCTGCAGCCAACATCTGGTGGATTTTGCTGAAGCCGCGCTGTCTGCGCCCCGGCGCCTATCTGAATGCCAGGCCGACACCGCCACCACGGCATGAAGGCGCGCAAGTTTTCAGCGGTGTCGCCCTGCCGACTGGCTGCTGGCCCGTGGCGCTTTTATACCGGTTACAAAGCTGAAACGGCATGATCTGGATTCTGGCCAGTTTTGTGGTATTCACCGTACTGGCGCTGTGGTGGCGGTGGCCACGCTGGCTGTGGGCCGCCGCGGTGCTGGCCATTCCCTTTGTGGGCTATTACAACCAGCTCAGTGGCAAACTGACCTCCATTGCCAGCCTGCTGATTTTCATGTTCCTGACCGCCGTGCTGGCCATCCCGGCGTTGCGGGTGCGTTTTTTCAGCCGTCCTTTCTACCGCTGGCTGAAGCGCAAAAACCCGCACTGGCGGAAATTTCGCCGCATCGACTCCGGCTGGATGGTGAGCGATTTCGAAAAAGCCCTGTTTCGCGGCAACCCGCAGAATCCAACGTTGCCTCCGCAGCCCCCGGATCCCTCACTGGATGAACTGGAACCCTCGGTCAAACAGCGTGTGACGGTTTTTCTCAAAACCCTGCGCCAGAATCCAAAAGCCAACCGCAGCGTACACGCCCTGCAGAAAAGCGGCTTGCTGGCCCTGTGCATTCCGCGTTCACGCCACGGCGAAGGGCTGACGCCCCGGCAGATTACCGCCGTGCTGCAACCACTGGCCAGTCATGATCCGCTCCTGGCCAGCCTGGCCGGCATGCATAACCTGGAATCCCTGACGGCCTTGCTATCGCATTTTGGCAGCAGCCGCCAGAACGAGCAGTGGCTGGATGAAATAGCCACTGGCCACAAAAGCCCTTTCCTGACCCCGACCACCCTATATGAACTGCTGGAAAGCGGGCGCGCCAGCCTGGAAGCCCGCGTGGACGAGGAAGACGACGACCAGGGGCCACAAATCGGTGTCCGCCTGTCGTTTGAGAACGTCATCCTGCTTGGCCATCGTGAAGCCAACTGCTTTTACCTGGCCGCTAACGTCACCGACTTCAACCACCTGCTGGGCCATGCCTCCCAGGCGGGCACGGCCCTGTGCTGTTTCGAAAAGGGCATGCCGGGGCTGACCCTGACCGAGGGGCTGCCCACTGCCGATGGCCTGCTGCGCTATTATTCCTGCACCGCGCGGGACGTTTTTGTGCCCCTTTCGGCCATTATCGGCGGGCGCAAGGGCATTGGGCGCGGCATTGAATACCTGTTTCGCAGCCAGGCACTGGCCGCCGGTATCTGGCCGGCGGCCGTGTCCACCCCGCTGAGCCGCGTGGCCATTACCACCGCCTGGCACTTCGCCCAGTTGCAAAAGCAGAATGGCAGGCCCCTGCTCAAGTACCGGCAGGTGGTACGCAAGCTCAACCAGCAAATCAGCCAGTGCCTGCAGGTGCAGCAATTTCAGCAACTGGCCTTGCTGGACAACCAGCCCACCGCGCGCCTGCGTTACACCGCCATCCTGTTCAAAAACCGTATTCTGGAAAAAACCCACGAACAGCTAAACTTGCTGCGCAGCATCCTGGGTTCCCAGGCGCATTACATCAAATCCGAACACAAACTCACCGGGTTTCATCACGTGGTGCACCTGTCCATGGAAATGGACGGTGCCAGTCACGAAATCAATCAGCTGCCGCTGCTCAAAAAAGCCGCCATGGCGGCGCATCCGTGGTATGAAAAGGAAGTGGCGGCCCTGGCCAGCGAAGACAACCGCGTGACCGATTTCGACCGCGCCATGTTTTCACACCTGGGCTATCTGCTGCGCAACAGCCTTAAAAATCTGGCCCTGTCCGTGGCCCTGGTGGCCGGTGGCCGGGCCTTGCCAACGCGGCACCGCCTGCGGTTGATGTTGCGCGCCATGAGCACCCGCTTCGCGCTGGTCACCGACCTGACCCTCATCGCCTGGACCATCAAGGAGCCGGTCAATACCGGCTTTGCCGGCCACGTCGCCGAAGCCATGATCGGCCTGGTGGAAGCCTGCGCGCTGCTGCCGCGCCTGCAGACGGCCGAAGCCGCAGGCACGGCCCAGGGCCTGCTGTACGGCACCTATAAAAACGCCCTTTACCACAGCCAGCAGCACCTGAAAGAAACCATCAACGCCGCCTTTGGCCGCAAAACCGCCTTCTGGCTGAAATGGTTTGTCTACCCCACCGGTCGTCCTTTTCACAGCGTGCGTTTTGACCGGTTTCTGGCCGATGATTTTGAAACCCTGTGCGGCAGTGGCAGCGAGGACATTCGCCATTCAGACCTGTTGCAACAAATTGTTGCCGCATCAGCCAAACTGCAGGCAGCCCAGGCAGCCGAAAATGCCGTCACCAATGCCACCGGAACGGCACTGACCAGCGATAATTTCCAGGTACTGATCGACCGCAGTCTGGCCGCCGGAATCATTTCCGTGGAGCAGGCCGAAAGCCTGCGTGATGCCTACAAGACCATCCAGAAAATCAAATTAACCAACCACTTTGGGAAAACACCATGAATCTGAACTATCCCGTAAAAAAAGTAGCCGTGCTGGGCGCCGGCGTGATGGGCGCGCAAATTGCTGCCCACTTTGCCAATGCCCGGTACCCTGTTATCCTGTTTGATCTGCCGGCCAAAAAAGGCGACAAAAACGGCATTGTCCTCAAAGCCATCAAAAAACTGGGCAAACTGAAACCACCGCCTTTGGGTTATGCCTCGGTGGTCAAATACATTGAACCGGCCAATTACGACGACGACCTGGCACGCCTGCAAGAGGTGGACCTGATTATCGAAGCCGTGGCCGAACGGCTCGACATCAAGGAAAGCCTGTACCGCAAAATTTCACCGCACATCAATGAAAACGCCATCATCGGCTCCAACACGTCCGGCCTCAGCATCAACGAACTGGATTTGGTGCTGCCTGAAAGCCTGCGCGACAACTTCTGCGGCGTGCATTTCTTCAATCCGCCGCGTTACATGCACCTGGTGGAACTGATTCCCAGCGACAAAACCGACCCGGCCGTGCTGGACAAGATGGAAGCGTTCCTCACTGTCCAACTGGGCAAGGGCGTCATCCGCGCCAAGGACACCCCCAACTTTATTGCCAACCGCATCGGTGTGTTTTCCATGCTGGCCACCATGCACTACGGCATGAAACACGGCATCCCGCTGGAAACCGTGGACGCCCTCACCGGCACCCTCATCGGCCGGCCCAAAAGCGCCACCTACCGCACCGCTGACGTGGTGGGCCTGGACACCCTGGTGCACGTGGTGCTGACCATGCAGCGCGCCCTGCCCGACGACCCGTGGCATAACTATTTCGACCTGCCCAAGTGGCTGCACCTGCTGGTGGAAAAAGGCGCGCTGGGGCAAAAGACCCGTCAAGGCGTGTACAAGAAAGTCGGCCGTGAAATCCATGTGCTGGACATCGACACCGGCGAATACCGCCTCAGCAACCCGCAGGTAGACCCGGAAGTGCTGGAAATCCTCAAAACCCGCGATCCGCAGGAAAAAATGCGCCGCCTGCGGGAAAGCACCAGCCCGCAAGCGCAGTTCCTGTGGGAAATGTTCCGCGAAGTGTTCCATTACAGCAGCTACCACCTGGCGTCCATTGCCAACAACGCCCGCGACCTGGATTTTGCCATCCGCTGGGGCTTTGGCTGGTCGTATGGGCCGCTGGAAACCTGGCAAATGTCCGGCTGGAAACCCGTTGCCCAATGGATCGAAGAAGACATTCAGGCCGGCAAAACCATGGCGCCGACACCGCTGCCGGAGTGGGTCAAGAAAATTGACGGCCCGCATACGCCAGAAGGTTCCTATTCGCCCGAGGAAGACCGCTTCGTGCCACGCCCGGACACCCCGGTCTACCGTCGCCAGTTGTTTCCTGATGCCCTGTTTGTGGAACGCTTTGACGAAGGCGAAACTGTTTTTGAAAACGGCGATTTCCGCCTCTGGCACCTGGGTGATGACATCGCCATTGGCAGCTTCAGGACCAAGAAAAACATCATCACCGATGGCGTGCTGGCCGGCCTGCAGGAAGCCAGCCGGATCGCCGGCGAGTCCTTCAAGGGCCTGATTATCTGGCAAAAGGACGAACCCTTCAGTCTCGGCGCCAACCTCGCCCCGGCGGTGGAAGCCATCCGTCAGGGCCGTATTGACGAAGTCGAAGCCCTGGTGGCGCAGTTTCAGCAAACCTCCCAGTCCCTGCGTTTTTGCGACGTGCCCAGCATTGTCGCCACGCGCGGCATGACCCTGGGCGGTGGCTGCGAATTCACCATGCACGCGACCTGCTCGGTCAACGCCTTTGAGACCTACATCGGCCTGGTGGAAGCCGGCGTCGGCCTGCTGCCAGCCGGTGGCGGGCTGAAAGAAATCGCGCGCCGCGTGTCGGAGAAGAACGAAACCGGCGACCTCTACCCCGACCTGGAGCACTACTTCAAACTGGTGGCCATGGCCAAAGTGGCCGGCAGCGCCCTGGAGGCGAAAAAATGGGGCATTCTGAAAGAAGACGCCAGCGTCATTTTCCACGCGCGCGAAACCCTGTACGTGGCCAAACACAAGGCCAGAAGCCTGTTTGAAGCGGCGTATCACGCCCCGCCGGAAGAGAAAAAGATTCGCGTCGCCGGTCGCCCCGCCATCGCCAATTTTGAAATGATGCTGGCCAACATGCTGGCCGGTCGTTTCATTTCCGAGCACGATTACGAAATCGCCAAACGCATCGGCTTTGTGCTGGCCGGTGGTGATGTGGATGCCGACTCCCTGGTCAGCGAGCAATACCTGCTGGACCTGGAACGCAAAAAGTTCATGGAGCTGATCCAGATGCCAAAAACCCTGGAACGCATCGAATACACCCTGAAAACCGGCAAGCCGCTGCGTAACTGAACAAGTCAGAGGAAATTATCATGAGTCACAAATCACAAGACGTTTACATTGTAGAAGCCATCCGCACACCGGTTGGCAAAGCGCCTCGCGGCATGTTCAGCAAAACCCGGCCCGATGACCTGCTGGCGCACACCTTGCAGGAAATCATGGCGCGCAACCCGCAACTGGACCCGCACGAAATCGGTGACGTGGTCATCGGTTGCGCCATGCCCGAAGCCGAACAGGGCATGAACGTGGCCCGCATTGCGCTGTTGCTGGCCGGCCTGCCAGACACCGTGCCGGGCCAGACCATCAACCGCTTCTGTTCCTCCGGCCTGCAGTCCATCGCCATCGCCGCCAACGCCATTGCCAGCGGTCAGATGAATGCCGCCATCGCCGGTGGCACCGAAAGCATGAGCATGGTGCCCATGATGGGGCACAAAGTGGCCATGAACCCCAAGGTGTTTGAAAATGAAGAACACCTGGGCATCGCCTACGGCATGGGCATCACCGCCGAAAACGTGGCCGATCAGTGGCAAATCTCGCGCGAAGCGCAGGACGAATTCGCTTACAACAGCCATCAGAAAGCCCTCAAGGCCATTGACGAAGGCCTGTTCAAGGACGAGATCACGCCCTACACCATCGAATCCCGCCAGCCGGATCTTGAAAACGCCGAAACCGTCATCCAGACGCAAACGGTGGACATCGACGAGGGACCGCGACGCGACACCAGCATTGAGGCGTTAAGCAAACTGCGGCCGGTTTTCAAGGCCGGTGGCAGCGTCACCGCAGGGAATTCTTCCCAAATGTCCGATGGTGCCGCGGCGGTGCTGTTGGTCAACGAGGAGACGCTGAAAAAATACAACCTCACCCCCATCGGCAAATTCCGCACCTTTGCCGTGGCCGGTGTGCCGCCGGAAATCATGGGCATCGGTCCCGTCAAGGCTATCCCGAAGGCGCTGGAACTGGCCGGGCTGAAAAAAGACGACCTGGACTGGATCGAACTGAACGAAGCCTTTGCCGCCCAGTCCCTGGCAGTGCTCAAGGACACCGGCCTTGACCCGGACAAGGTCAACCCCCTGGGCGGAGCCATTGCGCTGGGGCACCCGCTGGGCACCACCGGCGCCAAGCTCACCGCCACCGCCCTGCACGGCCTGCGTCGCACCGGCGGCAAATACGGCATGGTCACCATGTGCATCGGCACCGGCATGGGCGCAGCCGGTATCATCGAAGCCTTGTAATAACCGCCTCTTTTGCATCAAAAAACCCCGCTGCGGCGGGGTTTTTTGGTGGGGCTTTCAGAGGCAAATGGGCAAACAGACCCCAGGGAAGCGCTGATTGAATCTGGACGAAGCAGATTGGGCTTGAAATGTTCGAGAACAAGGCGAAGTTCGCAGCCAATAGCGGGCTATTGGCCAGGACTTCAACGCAGTTATCGGGCATTTCAGGTATGAGAAGCGAGTTCACGATTCGATCAGCGCTTCCCTAGTATAATCAATCCATGAAACACGGCAGTACGAAGGCCCTTCTTAACCTTCCGGTTTTTTTCCTGGCCTTGACAACCCCTGCCCAGGAGAACCTGAAAATGCCAAGTAAACCCCCTTCACCCGAGTCGCTGGCAGCCTACCGCGCCAAGGGGCCGGATTACCGGCCTCGCACCCGGCACCTGAAGACCGATGGCAGCCCCAGATACATCAACCGGCTGATACTGGAAAGCTCGCCCTACCTGCTGCAGCACGCGCACAACCCGGTGGATTGGCAGGCGTGGTCGCCGGAAGCCTTTGCGCTGGCCAAGGCGCAGCGTAAGCCCATCTTTTTGTCCATTGGCTACGCCACCTGTCACTGGTGCCACGTGATGGAAGAGGAAAGTTTTGAAGACCCGGCGGTGGCGGCTTTTCTCAACGCGAACTTTATTCCGGTCAAGGTCGACCGCGAAGAACGCCCGGCGGTGGATGATTACTACATGACCGCCGTGCAACTGCTCACCGGCCACGGCGGCTGGCCCATGTCCACCTTTCTGACTCCCGAGGGCAAGCCCTTTTTCGGCGGCACCTATTACCCCAAAGCGGCCTTTCTGGCCCTGCTTAAACGGGTGGCGGACGTGTGGCAAAAGAACCCTGAGGCGTTACAGAAACAGGCCAATGAACTGGACAAGGCCATCAGCGGGTATCTGGCGGCACGCACCGCCACCACCGGGCTCGATGCCAGCGCCAGCCATCAGGCCGTGGATAACCTGCTCAACATGCACGACAGCCTGCAAGGTGGTTTTGGCACCGCGCCCAAGTTTCCGCAGGAAACCTGGCTGGCCTTTATGCAAGACATGGCCGCGC
Source organism: Lysobacterales bacterium (assembly GCA_026996795.1). Taxonomy (GTDB): domain Bacteria; phylum Pseudomonadota; class Gammaproteobacteria; order Xanthomonadales; family Marinicellaceae; genus S144-45. The sequence continues at coordinate 10,656 of JALWKC010000181.1, forward strand.
GCAGCGGCGATGACGGCATCATCCAGGCACTGGACAACACGCTGGCGGCCATGCAACAAGGCGGCATCCATGATCAGGTCGGTGGCGGCTTTCATCGTTATGCCACCGACCCGGCCTGGCTGGTGCCGCATTTTGAAAAAATGGGCTACAACCAGGCTCAACTGGCAGAAATCTATACCACCGCCTGGCAGCAACACGGGCGGCTGGAAGACAAACGCACCGCCATGGGGGTGCTGGATTACCTCCTGCGGGACATGCACAGCCCCAGTGGCGGGTTTTTCAGCGCCAGCGACGCGGACAGCCTCAACACCAATGGAGAAAGGCAGGAAGGCGCGTATTTCACCTGGTCACTGGATGAATTCCGGGCCGCGTTAAAAGAAGAAGAGCCGACCATACAGCGCCTGGCCGAGCGGATTTACCCGCTGAGTCGCACGGGCCACTTCGAAGGCCGGAATATTCTGCATCGGCGTAAAAACCTGCCAGCGCTGGCCGCGGAGTTCTCGATGGCCCTGCCTGAATTGCTCACCACCCTGGAACGCATCAATCAGCGCCTGTTGACAGCCCGCAATCGCCGCCCCAAGCCGTTGCTGGACAAAAAGATCATCACCGCCTGGAACGCCCATACTGTGCGTGCGCTGGCAGGTGCCGCCACCGCGTTTAAGCGGCCGGATTATTTGCAGGCGGCGCAACACACCCTGGATTTTCTGTGGCGTCATCATCGCCTGAAAAACAACGGCCTGATTCGCAGCTCACTGGCCGGTTCGCCCGGCCACCTGGACGCCCAGCTGGAAGATTACGCGCAGATGCTGCTGGCCCTGCTGCAGCTTTATGACAGCACCGGCAATGACGACTGGCTGCACAAGGCCGAGCAGCTTTACCACGACCTGCCAGCCAGTCTTTCCAGCCCCTCCGGTGGTTTTTACGACAACCCGGTGGAAGCCGGTATCCCGTGGCAACGTCGCCTGCAAAAAAGCGCGGACGGCGCCACACCTTCCGGACAGGCGCTGATGCTGCAAGCCCTGGCCAAGCTGTGGCATCGAACCGGCAAAGCGGCCTATGCGCAGCGATTTCAGCAGGCCCTGAAAACCATCGCCGGTTCCGTGGCACAGGCGCCGCTGAGCCACGCATCCACCCTGCTGGCCATGCACTGGATGAACGAAGGCGAAATGTCCCCCATTGCCTATGCCGGTGGTGGACGCATTCGCTTGCAGGCCCGGCGGGCGGATACTCACCGTTTTTCCCTGCAGCTTCAGGTGGCCCCGGGCTGGCACATCACAGCTCACGACGATGCCAGCGCCCAGGCCTTTGCGCTGGCCACACCGGCCAGCGGCGGGGTGATTCTTGACCGCATCCAGTGGCCGGACTCCCGGCAGCAATCCCTCACCTTTCAGGAGCAGCCATTAAAAACCTGGTCGGGCGAGATCACCATTCAGGGCCAACTGCTGCCAGCCGACACCCCGCTGGCCAAAGCCTCACCCAAAGAAACACCCCCCTCGCCGCACAAGACACCGCATCCTGAACAACTCCATGGCCTGCCTCTGCGGGTGCGTTTACAGGCCTGCAGTGACACCACCTGCCTGCCACCGGAAACGCTCACCGTGTGGCTGCCTGCCAGCGACTGACACAGACGATTGGTTGATTCAAGCTGTCTCAGCCGAAGGGGCTCAGCCAGTCTATCTGACGGCGTTCACAAAAAAAGAGAATAAAGCCTCTTGTGTATTTAACCAGGCGCTTCAAGATGATATTATCACTCCAGTACCCCCACACACAAAACCCGGAGAAATCACCATAGTCAATACGAACCGTGTCACTGGCCATTGCGCTTGTCTTTACGCTGATGACTGCCCCACGGGTTTCGGCAGACCTGCTATCGGCCACCTAAAATGAAAAAGAAATGGATTCTACTTGCATTCACGGCAGTCGTCGCTGCGTATCTTGCTGTAAACCATTGGGGACAAAAGTCCGGCTTGGCATCCGACAGCTACACCGCACACCCAACACTTACGGGAACTGGTGTTGAAGCGTCAAAACAAAACCATCATAAGGGAGCGTCACCGCCAGAACAGCCTGACAAGCCCGGCATTAAAGGAAACGCCGACACAAAAGAACTTATCGCGTATCCCGAGTTTTATTTGTCATACAACACCTTCAATCGAATAGACATGCTCAACCTGTGCAGAAAAGATTTCCTTGCACGCGTATCAAATGTTTCCGGGTTAACTGACAAGCAGCTCTCCACCCTGGATATGGTTGTGGACAGGTGCGATCAGCTGAGAAAGAACAATGTGCCACTAGCCGAGGAATACAAAGAGTTGGGCAAAGTGTCCATAAGCAACATCCTGCCGATGGAAGACCGCTTACACCAATTGGCAAAGGAAGAAGGCAGCCAGGCAGCCATGGCTTTTGCCTGGTCTTTAGTGGCCAGCGATGAACCACTGGTTCGGGACATGGCGATAAACTTCTTGAACAGACAGCCTGAGTGGCATAGGCAGTTTGATAATTTCCTGGCTGAAAACGGTCTGGAGCAAACTTATGGCCAACACAAGTTTGACAGTTTTCATCATGACTTGTACAAGCTGGCAGTGTGTCGTAGCGGCTTGGATGACTGTTCAGCCAATCACCCCTGGCTGATTACACGCTGCCTGCTGCATGATGACCTCGCGTGCGGAGTGTCCTTAAGTGAATACTACCGGTTGACTCATTCCCCCGTCCAAATGCACTTGTTGGAAGCAGCACTGCCTTTTTACCTTGAGAACATGAAAAAATATGGCATACTGGATTAATGCGCACATTGAACACATCTTTTTTACAAACTTAAAGCTCTCTACGGAAGGCACAACAATCAACGAACGCCTTTTAACTTAAGGAGAAATATGATGAATACACACATTAACGAGCAAAAGAAACCATCAGCTTTAGCCAATGAACCCCTGTAGTGGTCTAATTCCCCCGGACACCTTGCTAAGATGGTAATACGACCAATCGAGGTGAGGTATGACACAGAGAAAACGACGCCGGTTTACGCCGGAATTCAAGAA
>JALWKC010000182.1 GCA_026996795.1 Lysobacterales bacterium
CCACTTGTCCAGGGATTGCAAATCAATGGGACTGAGTTTCCACTGTTTAAGCGGATCGTTCTGACGTGAATGGAAGCGGCGCAGCTGTTCCTGACGGGTCACGGAAAACCAGTATTTGTTAAGTATCAGACCCGTGTTGACCAGCATGCGCTCCAGCGCCGGAACCTGCCGCATGAACTCCAGGTAGTCCTTGTCGGTGGTGAATCCCATCACTTTTTCCACACCGGCGCGGTTATACCAGGAGCGGTCGAAAAACACCATTTGGCCGCGGGTGGGCAAATGCTGGATGTAGCGTTGGAAATACCATTGGCCGCGTTCGATTTCGGTGGGTTTTTCCAGCGCCACAACGTGAGCGGCGCGTGGGTTAAGGTGTTCCATAAATCGCTTGATGGTGCCACCCTTGCCCGCCGCGTCGCGGCCTTCAAAAAGCGAAACGATGCGCTGACCGGACTGTCGCACCCAGGTCTGGGCTTTCAGCAGCTCCGTTTGCAGCAGGTGCTTTTCGTGTTCGTATTCTTCCAGGCCCATTTTTTCCGGGTACGGGTAATCGCCGGCCAGGTAAGACAGCTTGAGCAATTTTTTGCCAGACAGGGCTCTGCCCTGTTTCATGACGTATTCCGGGTTGGTGTATTTTTTCAGGGTCTTGCGTGCCGATTTTCTTAAGGCCTTTTGCTTCGCCTTCTGTTTGGTCTTCTTTTTGTTCTTTTTGCTGATCTTGCGCGTGGGTTCGGGCACATGAATGGCTGTACTGGTCATGCTCTCTACTGGGGTTTTGGCAAGTTTCAATGTCGTCATGGTTGGCTCTCCCGGAAAGACCGAGGCCGCAAAATGGCCCCTTGGTTGTTATCAATTTAGCACAGGTTAATTGTGATCAGCATGACCTGGGTCAATTGACGCGCGCAAAAAAACCCTACCGGTTTGACCAGACAGGGCTTGGAAAGAGTCCATTGCCGGGGAGACTCCGGTTAGGGAGGCGCTGATTGAATCTGGCGCGAGTAGATTGGAGTGTAAAATTATTCAGCTCAAGCCGCACGCAATAGCAAGCTATTGTGAAGGTTTGCAACGCAGAAATGGACGATTTTACGCCGCAAAATGCCGTGTCACGATTCGATCAGAGCTTCCTTAGGGAAGCACTGATTGAATCTGGACGAAGCAGATTATGCGGGAAACGTTCGAGAACAAGGCGAAGTTCGCAGCCAATAGCAGGGCTATTGGCAAGGACTTCAACGCAGTTATCGGACGTTTTAGGTATGAGAAGCGAGTTCACGATTTGATCAGAGCTTCCCTAGGTGACCACTTCAAAAACCGGCGTGTAAACGCTGCCGGGCAGCTTCATCCGGCCCTGCTCCACAAACGTGCGCAACAGCTTGTCCAGTTTCTGCATCAGTGCCGGGTCACCGGAAATTTTGTAAACGCCTTTTTCGGCAATTTCCTGCCGGCCAAACTCCTTCACGTTGCCGGCCACAATGCCGGAAAACACGCGCCGTAAATCCCGCGCCAGGTCTTCAATGGGCTGATCACGATGCAAATTCAGCGCGGCCATGTTTTCATGCGTGGGCACAAACGGCTTTTGGAAGCCTTCGTCAATTTTCAAGGCCCAGTCAAAGTAATAGGAAATCTGGTTCTTGCTGCGGTATTCCTTTACGTCATTGATGCCCTTGACCATTTCTTTGGCCACTTTCTCCGGGTCATCAATAATAATCTGGTACAGCCCGGTGGCTTCCTTGCCAAGCGCAAACTCGATGAAATCATTGATCTGGGCAAAATAGTCGGCGGACTCTGCCGGGCCGGTCATGATGAACGGGTATTTCATGTGGCGGTTATCCGGGTGCAATAAAATGCCCAGCAGGTAGAGGATTTCCTCTGCCGTGCCCACGCCGCCAGGAAAGACAATAATACCGTGGCCCAGGCGCACAAAGGCTTCCAGGCGCTTTTCAATGTCTGGCATGATCACCAGCTTGTTGACGATGGGATTCGGCGCTTCAGCGGCGATTATGCCCGGCTCGGTGATGCCGATGTAGCGGCCGTCCTTGATGCGTTGCTTGGCGTGTCCGACTGTCGCGCCTTTCATGGGCCCCTTCATGGCGCCCGTGCCACAACCAGTACAGGTGTCCATGCCGCGTAATCCCAGGTGATAACCCACGTCTTTGGTGTACTGGTATTCGTGCCGGGGAATGGAATGGCCGCCCCAGCACACCACCAGATTGGGTTCCTTGCCAAACTGGTGCACCTCGCCCCGGCGCAATATTTCAAAAACAAAATTGGTAACGCCAGAAGAGGTGTTGGTATCATAATGACTGGGACAAGCCAGCTCGGTGTTCTGAAAAATGATGTCACGCAACACCGAAAAAATCGAGTCGCGAATACCCTCGATCATCTTGCCATCTACAAAAGCCTGCGCCGGCGCGTTGAAGAACTCAAGGTGGATACCGCGTTCACGTGGCAACAACTTGACGTCAAAATCGGGATAGCGCTCAAGCACTGCCATGGCATCGTCTTCCTTGGCGTCGCAATTCAAAACTGCCAGACAGCACTTCCGAAACAGGGTATGTAATGGGCTGTTGCCCACTTCCAGCATGGACTGCACTTCTTCCTGCGAAAGCAGGGTCATGTTGCCGCGAGCCGCAATGATGGTATGGTCTATCGTGGGTAGGTTCTTACAATTCATGAAATCTCCTTTATTGTTGTTATTGTTTGTGGTTACTTTATCGCGAAAGCTAAAGATGGCAACTGCCCAGTCCTTTCTTTTTCAAGTAATGCTGGTGGTAGTCTTCTGCCGGATAAAACGTGGTAGCGGGGGTGATTTCCGTCACAATCGGGCGCGAGTACCGGCCGCTGGCTTCCAGCGCCGCGCGCGAGGCTTCGGCCATTTTCTGCTGCGCCGCGCTGTGAGTGAAAATCGAACTGCGATATTGGCTGCCCACATCGGGGCCCTGCCGGTTTTTCTGTGTCGGGTCATGCAGTTGCCAGAAACGTTCCAGTAACTGCTCATAACTGATGCGTTGCGGATCAAAAACCACTTGCACGACTTCAGCGTGTCCGGTGTTGTCCTGGCAAACCTGTTCGTAGGTCGGGTTTTGCAAATGCCCGCCCAGGTAGCCGGCGCGGGTTTCCAGCACGCCGTCCAGTTCGTCGAAGGCCGCCTGCACGCCCCAGAAACAGCCAGCGCCAAATGTTGCCACTTCTTTCATTCGGCTTTTACTTCCTCGTGTTAGACCTACCTCGCGTACTTGCTTGCGCGGGTAAAGGATTTAGTCGAACAGAGCATTCTAGCCGATGCCGCGGCTTAAAAAAACCCTTGCCCCTGCGTGAGGGAGTATTGACTGAACAGGCGACCCCCCCAAGCTTACAACGGTTTTTTATCGGACAGGTACAGCTTGTCGGAAAAGCTTTTGACCCATTTGGGGCGGTACACCACCATCAGCGTCAGCAAGGCGCCATTGAGAAAGCCTTCGCCAAACAGCAACAAAGGCACCACATACAGGAATTCATGCAGGATTTTCTCGTGCGCCACCTGCCCGGTGGCCTCCAGCCAGGCCGCCCAGGCCAGGGTAGTCAGGCTGAGGCTGATCACCGCGCCCCAGAAACCGGTGGCAAACACGTAAATGAAGAAGTTATGCGACAGTTTTCGCTGGATAAACCGGTGCACCAGGGTGATCCAGGCAATGGGTAAAAAGCCCCAGATGACCGTTTGCGGCACCACATCGGGCCAATGAATCACGCCAAGAACGGCCAGGGCCAGGTTGACAATCAGCACCCCAAGCATGGCACCGGGCCAAAGAAACATCAGGGTAAAGGCTGTCAGCAACAGAAAATGCAGTTCCAGTCCGGGGGTAATGGCGGCACGTGCGCTCCAGAAAATCCCCAGTGTGACCAGCGCGGCAAAAAACAGGTGCTGGCGCCAGTCCGGGTATTCACAGGAAAAGTTTTTCCACGGGAAATGGTGCGCAGCCAGAACAAGGCCCAGAACAAATAAGGCATAGATAATCAAAGGTGGCAGGTCGATGTTCATGAGGGGCACTATGGGTCTGGTGGACAGGAAATCAAAGCGTTGCGGGAATTTGACCGCAATCATACCGGCGCGGGACAGTCCCGGTGGTGCTCAGACAGAGAGTGAAAATAAAGGTTCAGTCATCGCACCACAAAACAGGAACGCATGGATTCGATCAGATCGTGGCTGCCGTTGCGGTCATTAAGGTGCAGCACACAGAGGATGTCGCCCACGGCGACGCGGTTTTCCAGCGCCTGGATATCGCTGATCCCCACTGCCGGGTCGATGCTGTCACCGGCTTTCTTTCGACCGGCCTTCATTTTCACCAGCCACAGGCCAAGCTGGCGGGTGTCGATGGACTGCAGGCGACCGGTTTTGTGACTGCGGACTTCGATCTGGTAGCGGGCCTGAGGCAGGTACGCCTCTGGTTTTTCGGAAAAATCCGCCGGCGCGCCCAGGGCGGTGATGGACTGTTGCCAGTGTTCCAGTGCCTTGCCGCTTTGCAAAGCCTGCAAAAGCTGGATTTGCGCGTCCCATTCGGCTTCGGCCAAACCGGTCATGACCAGCAGTTCCTGTCCCAGCGACAAGGTGGTGTCCAGCAAGCGCGATTCGGTGATTTCGCCGGTGAGGTGTTGCACCGCGTGCCTGACTTCCAGTGCGTTACCCGCGCAGCTGGCCAGCGGCTGGTTCATGTCGTGGAACTGCGTGTTGCAACGCAAGCCGGTCAGTTTGGCCGTTTTGCTGATGCGGTCGGCCAGCGCCGTGGCCTGCTTGATGTCGCGCATGAACGCGCCGTTACCGACTTTAATGTCCATCACCAGCGCATCCAGCCCTTCAGCCAGTTTCTTGCTTAGAATCGAGGCCACAATCAAGGGCAACACGTCAATGGTGGCGGTGGTGTCCCGAACCGCGTAGAAACGGCGGTCGGCCGGTACCAGCAAATCCGATTGGCCGATAATGGCCATGCCGGTGGTCTTGACCACATCACGCAGTTTTTTCAGCGGAATGTTGATGTCGTAGCCGGGAATGCTTTCCATTTTATCCAACGTGCCACCGGTGTGGCCCAGGCCGCGGCCGGAAATCATGGGCACGTAACAGCCACAGGCGGCCAGTAAGGGCGCCAGTAGCAAACTGACGCTGTCCCCTACCCCGCCGGTGGAGTGTTTGTCCACAACCGGGCCGTTCAGTGACAGGTCTTTCCAACCCAGGCTGACACCGGAGTCACGCATGGCCAGTGTCAGGCTGGCGGTTTCCTCAGGGCTCATGTCCTGAAAATTCACCGCCATGGCAAAAGCTGCAATCTGCTCGTTACTTACCGAGCGATCAGTGATGCCACGCACAAACGCCTGAATATCGGCATCACTCAGGGCTTTACCGGTTTTTTTGCGTTGGATAAACTCTTCGGTCAGCATGACAAGCACACCGCATCCAGCAGGGAGCTGGCGCCAAAGCGAAAGCGTGCCGGGGTGATGGCCTGTGGGCCGAGAATACTTTCGGCCAGTTGCAGATAGGTTTGTGCCTGAGCCAGGCTGCCTATGCCACCGGCGGCCTTGAAGCCTGCGGGCTGGCCGGAATCGGCAATGGCCTGTAACATGATGGCTGCCGCTTCCGGCGTGGCATTGATAAACGCTTTGCCTGTGGAGGTTTTGATGAAGTCGGCGCCGTTGGCCAGACACAGGTCTGATGCCTGCCGTATTAGGCGCGGGTCCCTCAATTCACCGCTTTCGATGATGACCTTCAGGTGCGCTCCCACGGCGTGACAGCACTCGGCCACGTCACTGACCAGTTGTTCCGCCTCGGCGGTTTTTCCCCGGCGAAAATCCGCGTACGGCAGTACCAGATCGATCTCATCGGCGCCCTGGCCCAGAGCCGTCAGGGTCTCTTCCAGCACAGCGGCGGCTGGAAAGCGGCCGTGAGGGAAATTGACCACCGTGGCCACAGCGGTGGGGCTTTCTCGCAGGGCATGGGCACACAGGCTAACCCATTTCGGCCACACGCACACCGCCGCCAGCGGCCCCAATGGCGTCGCTGAGCGTGCACACAGGTCACGAATTTCGGTTTCTGTTTCACCGTCACGAAGGCTGGTCAGATCGATGAGCGAAACGATGGTTCGTGCATCGGCCTTTCCCGGAGTTTGAGCATTGAAGGGGAACTGTGGTGGCATGTGCAGCGCGTGATTGGCGTTGTGACGAATCGGTCATTTTACCGCAAAGTCGGCAACCCGGTAGAACGGGTTACCCAGTTTGTCAGAATCACCATTAAGCGGTCATTAAATGGCAGTCAATCCATTCCCTCACGCGCGGGTGAGCCGACACGGTACTTTTTTTCACCGGCGGTGATGAATTCACGCAGGCGATTCTGGGGGGGCGGCAAGGGGCAAGTGGAGTAATCGGTAAAAGCACACGGCGGATTATAGGCCCGGTTGAAGTCCAGCCAGGTTTCGCCAGTGGCATCGGGTTTTTTCACGTACACAAAACGCCCCGGGCCATAGGTGCTGCGGCCGTTGGTGCGATCAGCAAAAATAATAAAGTACTCATCACCGCCTTCGTCAATCACATCCAGTCTTTGTGGTGTGCCATTGAGTTCAAAGGCCAGCGCCCCGGGGCTGGGTTCTTTGTTAAGCAGGCCCAGCACATTAACAATTTCAATGGATTTGGGCGGCTGGTACGGAATAAAACGGGCCTTCACACGCCATTTGGGGTCGGCCGGAAAATATTCCAGCCCAGCAAAGTTAAGCCGGGTGGGTGCTTGCGAGTCCTTGATGCGCAAGGCCGGCTTGCCTCTCTCAATGACATAAAACTCATAGCTGTCGTGACGGAATTTTGTCGTGTTTTCCTGCTGGTCTGTGGCCACCGGGATGGTGTCGGTCACGCGCTGGTCGTTGGCGTAGATTTCGACCCCTGGCGCCGGGGTGAAAAAGAGCTTTTCACCGTCGTAATCAAAATCACCCACATGCGGCGCGCCGTGACTGAGCTGTATCCGGTTATCAGCCGCCGAGCCAATGGTGTTGCTGCCCTTGTGTAACCATTCCATGCCCACCAGCGACAACCAGCCAAAGGGGCGTTTCAGGCTTTCCAGTCTGTGCTGTTTCCAGGCCTGCAGCTCGGCCAGCCACTGGCTGGACTCCGGTGGTGATTCGGCCTGTCCCGGCGAAAAAGCCACCAGGGCCAGGCTAAGCACAAAAAAACGCAACGCCCGATGGACGCTGCGCTGGTCATGCGGTGTGTACTGGTTTGCGGCTGTCTTGGCGGCGTGGTTCATGGTCTACCCCGGTTTCGGTGCTTATGGAAGCGCTGATTGAATCTGGACATTTCAGGTATGGTAAGCGAGTTCACGATTTGATTAGGGAAGCTCTGATCGAATCGTGATACGGCATCTTGCGGCGTAAAATTGTCCATTTCTGCGTTGCAAACCTTCTCAATAGCTCGCTATTGCGTGCGGCTTGCGCCTTGAACTGAACAATTTTTCACGACAATCTGCTCGCGCCAGATTCAATCAGAGCTTCCTTAGCGCTTCCTTATTCGACCTGCATTTCCTTCAACAGGCGCTCGGCGTTGTCTACCTTGTCCATGATCCACAACACGTAACGGATGTCAACATGAATGGTGCGGGCCAACTTCGGGTTGAATATCCAGTCGGTGTTGATGCTTTCATAGTTGCCGTCGAAAGCCAGCCCCACCAAACGGGCTTTGGCATCCAGCGTGGGTGAGCCGGAATTGCCGCCGGTAATGTCCAGGTCAGAAAGGAAATTCACCGGCACCGAGTCCAGCTTTTCATCGTAATACGGGCCAAAATCGCGCTTGAGAATCAGCTCGATTTCCTTTTTGGGCGCATCAAAAGGCGGCTTGCCGGTGTACTTTTCGAGGATACCGCGCAAGGTGGTAAATGGCTCATACCAGACCGCGTCTTTGGGCGAATAGCCTTGCACGGTGCCAAAGGTGACGCGCAGCGTGCTGTTGGCATCGGCATAGACAGGTTCGCCCTTTTCCTGCGCGTATTCCAGCAAGGCGGCCATGTAATTGGTGCGCGCTTCCTGAATATCAGCCGACAGCGCCTTGTCGTGCTTTTCCTCTTTCATGCGCCAGGGGTAGATGGCCTTGGCCAGCTGAATGAAAGGATCGCGGCTGTTATTTAATTGCTCGGGCGTGGCTTCCATCAGCGCCAGGCGCTGTTGCTTGTCGCCCAAAGCGGTTTTGGCGTACATCTTTTTCAACGTTTTGGCAATGCGCTGAGGGTCCCGCTGGTCGCCTTTGAGGCCAAACCACTGATCGATGGCGGGCACGTGTTCGTCTTTTGGCAAAGCCGCATACTGTTCCAGGGCGTATTGGGCCAGCGCCTGATCCACCTGCGGATCATAACGGCGATCAATCTGCACCAGGGAATTACGGATGCGATCCCAGTTGCGTTCCTGATAGGCCGGTTCACGTTCAGCATCGGGTTTCTGTTTTTCATCCGCCAGACGATATAGGCGATTGGCCGCACTCAGCATGGAGCTGCGCTGAAACATGCCAAGGAAAAAGTCACGATCCCGATGCTGGCGGCTTTCTTTCAGCAATTGATTCAGTCTCTCCAGACTGGTCAGGGCTTGCTGCTTGTTGTGTTGTTTCGCCCATTGACGGAATTCGGTTTCTTTTTGTTTTTTGGCTTCAATGGGTGTGGTGTCACGGAAGCCGTCCAGCATGCCCTGAGAGTTTTTGGTGTAATTATTGATGCTGGCGATGTAAGAGGCGTATTTGACTGCCGCATCAGGCCGGTTTTTTGTTTGTTCTTCAATGATTTGCACAGCCTTGTTGTAGTGCTTTATTACCATGGGATAATGCCAGTTGACCGCATTTTCGATCTCTTCGGCCAGGCGGTGGCGGCTGGTTCGGCCCGGGTAGCCGATGATCATGGCGAAGTCCCCTTCCTGCAGACCTTTGGGGTTGACGTTCAGGTGGGTTTTGGGTTGATACGGGACATTGTCGGGGCTGTATTCCACCGATTTGCCCTGGGGAGAGACGTAGGCGCGCAAGAAAGAAAAATCACCCGTGTGGCGCGGCCACATCCAGTTGTCGACGTCGCCCCCAAACTTGCCAATGGAATCAGCCGGTGCGTAAACAAGTCGCACGTCCTTGATTTGACGCTGCTTGATCAGGTAATACTTCAACCCGCCATGAAAGGTGGCCACGCGGCAACGGGTGGCATCATCGCTTTCGCAGTGTTTGATCAACTGCTTTTGCACGCCTTCCAGGGCATCGTAACGCGCCAGACCATGCAGGCCTTCAGCGGCTTTCAGCAACTGCTTGCTCACGTCTTTGATGTCTTCGGTCACATACACGTACAGACCGGGGCCACCGGGCAGTTCATCGGTGAGTGTCGGCGCGTAAAAGCCTTTTTCAATCAGGTTGTTCTTGTCAGTGGAGTTGTACTGAATGGCTCCATAGGCACAGTGGTGGTTGGTGACAATCAGCCCCTGCGGAGAAACAAAAGAAGCCGAACAGAAGCCCAGGCTTACCACTGCGGTCATGGGGTGTGTGTTCAGGTCGCTGATGGATTCAATGGGCAGTTCAAAACCGGCCTGCTTGACCTGTTTTTCCAGTGCTGGCATTTGCCACGGTTGCCACATCCCCTCCACGGCCACCGCCGCGGTACTGAGCAGCGCGGCTGAAAGGCCGATTACACCACATTTCCAGTTGCTTTTTCGCTTGGGCAATACCGATTGAATTAGTGCTGACATTGAAAGTTCCTGCTGAGTTTAAGGGTTTGGTTTTCGCTTTGCCAATGACCCTGCAAAGGCGCTTGCAGGGTTAAGTCGGCAGAGAATTGCCCGTGATTATTGTCATCGTAGGCGCTGGTGACAGTGCCAATGGTCACGAATTCGATGGGAGTGGCGATGCAGTCGGGACAGAAGCCGTTTTGCACCTGACGCATGCTGACTGTGCGGCCGTTCTTGCTGGCGGGCACGTCGGTATTGCCAATGGCCCAGCGCGGCAGGCCAAAACGATCATAGAAATAAAACAACCGGTCTTCATGGGTGCTGCGCACAAAGGCCGTGGAACCGAAACCGGGCTCATCCGGCGCGTACCAGTGGCCGGTGAGGTCCATGACTTCGCCATCCAGTACCGGACAGGGCGGGTTCGATTCAATGATGCCTACGGCCGGCTCGCTGTAGGTCTTGTCATCGGTGGTGAAGGTCATGATGCCATGACCCGTGTCGGTGTAGGTGAACGCAACCGTGCCCACGGTAGTTCCGCGAGCCCGCGTGCCGTCCCAGGTGAAGTGATTAAGCGCGGCTTTCCAACTGTTGCCATTTTGACTTTTGTGTGCCGCAGCCTGATACCAGGTGGGCTGATTTTCCGAGTCATAGCGGTACCAGGTCAGGCCCAGGAACTCACCACTGAAGGCCACATCGGCACCCCAGCCGTCCCGTTGCGGGTTGTACCAGACGCTCTGGCGAGGTTCGATAAGGGCTTCAGCATCATAGCTGACGCTGGCCTCAACGGCCACGTAGCGGTCGCGGGACGACGCACTGGCTGGTTCGCCACTGCCATCGCCAATCAGGACTTCCACGTACCATCTGCCGGGCGGATACTGGCTGATATCCGCCTCAAAGGCGTGCACTGGGTACTGGTTGGGATCGTTGACCGTGATTGTTTCAGGCCCAAAGCCAAGCGTCGGCGTTTCTCCACTCACATCGGGCAATAATTGCAGGGGATCAAAGTCAAAATTACGCCTATAAAGATTGACCTGCACAGTGGCCAGTTCAGCCACGGACAGCTTCAGGCTCTGCGCCCCGGGGCCTGTGTCAACAAAACCGATTAACTGGCGCCCTTCGGTGCTGGCAATAGTGACTTCGGCCACTTCGTTGTTGAGTGAAAACGGCTTGTGCTGCGGTGAGCCGGTTTGTTTCAGAAACAGCGGAATAACGGCCGTTTCGCCCACGCTGGCCGGATCCCCGCCAACGGCCACAGCGGCAAAATAGAGCGCATCACTGGCCAACGGCGTGGTCGCCAGTGGCAATTTATAAGTCACCATCAACGTGCCTTGACGGTCGGGAAAAGCGGCCGGGCCAACCACATGTACCGCACGGCCCCGCTGCTGTGGCGTGTCGCCGCCATAAAAACCATTGCCAATGGCCGCCTCTTGCGGCGTATCGTCAGGGCCGAGAAAAGCACCCGCCGCGCCGATTTTTTGCACGGCATTGCCCCGGTTTCGAACCATCACCCAGTAATGCCCCAGGGTCGGGTTATGAATGGTGCATGTTTTGAACGGTGTCGAACCCAGCACCTGGCAGAGAATTTCTTCCTCATCCGGTGTGTCATCAATGTCCGCATCGCGCCCCACATAAAGCTCCACATCGCCTGTGCCCGAGTCTGAAATGGCCTGAGTCATAAAGGCCTTTTTGGCCGCGTTTAGGGGAAAAACCCGAAACACGGTGCCATTGCCGTCAAAAGCATCGGTGGGGGTGTTGTCTGGTGACACATTTTCAGAGAACGTTTCCGGCACAACCGGCCCCCAACCGGAAAAAGTAGCCTGAGTCATGGGCGCCACGTCCGTCAGGGTCAGCTCGAAGCGGTCAGCTCGTCTGGGACTGTTAAATCGAAACAAAGCCGGGAATTGCCCGGCGCTGGCAAACACGGACACCGGCAGTGTGGCGACGGCAAAATTTGGGTCATCGGGCAAAAAAACCACCCGGGCCTCGCTCCAGTGACCCAGCACATCACCGGCTGAAGTGTTAACGGTGAAAGTCACGGTTTGGCTCTGGCCGTCGGCGAGAGTGAAATTTTGTGGGCTGAACTCGATTTCCAGGCCGTTGCTTTTTTCCACATGCGCCTGCCAGCTCATCGTTTGTCCTGAGCGATTGGTAAAGCGGCGGCTAAACTGGCAGGAGCCGTCACAATCGCCCGAATACAGGAATGGCAGGTTTATCTGCCGGGGGTCGCCGCCGACCTGCGGATTAGCGCTCGTGAACCCACTCAGGCTTTCCAGCATCGCCAGGGGCACATCCACCGCGCGATCCACCCGCGCCCGCCCTGCCCCACGATCACGTGCTTGCGCCGGGGTTACCCGATCTTCTTTGCGCACGGTTTCCGGTTGGGCCGAAAGCAGCAGCGCGGAAATGAGTTCCGAAGGCCCGTAGGCCGGGTGCGCCGACTTGATCAGGGCCGCCGCACCGGCCACGTGCGGGGTGGCCATGGAGGTTCCACTCAGGCTTCGCAAGCCATTGTCAAAGGCGCTAGCGGCCAGAATAGAGGTGCCAGGCGCCGCCATATCGGGTTTCATGTAATTGACCCGGTGACGAATATCCGCAGCGGAATTGGCCGTGGCGTAAATAATCTCCACCGGCCCGCGCGAGCTGCTGGCATTCATGATGTCACCATTGGCCGGATTGTATTCCAGAGTCTGGCCTTGTATGCGGGCCTGGTGATTGCTACCACTGGCCAGCCAGTCCCGCAACACAGTTCCGGCCTGATTGCCAATGTGGGTGGCCGGCAGGCAATGGGCATCGGCCACAATACTTTCGGCCTGGCCCGAGGTATTGGCCAGCACGTATCCGCCAGCACCGGCCTGCCTGACGTTATAGCCTTTTTCCACCCGGCCATAGGTGCCGCGGTCACAGACCACGATTTCGCCATTAAAGGTACCGGGAGGAAACGGGTTACTGCTACCGGTGAGCGGGTCCGGATCGCCGGGATTGCAACCGGTTTTCAATTCCGGCTCACCGGTACCGCACAGGGCGTTGCCGTAGTCGCGCGCGTGGACAATACGGCGCGGCCCGATGCCATCAGTGAGACTGACGCCTTCCAGAGACTCTGGCATGGCGCTGTCGCCACCGGAAAAATCCAGCAACTTGCTGGCCACGCGCCGATCGTGGGTCAGGTTGCCCACGGTCAATACCCAAGGTGCCAACCCGGGGTAATCAATGGTGCCATCGCCCGGCCCTTCGTTACCGGCGGCCACCACATACAGCACGCCGGCCTGCCTGGCGTTGAGCATGGCCTGGGCTTCGCCGTTATTCCCGTACTGGGCACAGAAAGACAAGGCGCCGTTATCCCACGGCGTGCACGGAACCGTGCTACCAATAGAGTAGTTGACAATGTCCACCCCATCGGCCACGGACTGGTCAATGGCCGCCAGCAGGTCATCACTGAAACAGACATCGTCGTTTTCTTCGGGCGTATTGGGATTGTCCTTGACGCAGGCCTTGTAGGAGATGATGTTGGCTCGCGGCGCCACGCCGGAAACCTGATAGCTAAAACCCTGAAAGTCAGCCGTCAGCGGGTTGCCCGCCGCCGTGGAAGCCACGTGCGTGCCGTGGCCATTGCCATCCACACCCCGTGTGCCTTCGTCGGTAAAGTCATAGATGCCCACCAGCTTGTTGTTGCAACTGGCCTGACCACTGGCGCAGAGACCCTTGAAGCCACCATAAGGGTTGCTGTGGACATAACCGTCACTGGCTATGGTGGCAAAAGACGGGTGATCGGGTTTAATGCCGCCGTCAATTATGCCAATCACCACTCCTTCACCACGGTGTGCGCCACTGCTGACCTGCCCGGCCCAGACGGCATCAGCGCCAATCCAGCGGGGGCCAGCATCGGTCAGCAGATGGGATTCGGTGCGGGGCACTACCGCTTTAACGGCCGGGTTGGCACGCAGTTGTTTCACCTGTTCAGCAGTCAGGTCAGCCGCAAAACCGTTGCTGGC
>JALWKC010000183.1 GCA_026996795.1 Lysobacterales bacterium
GCGTACCGGTTTCCCTGAAACTGTTTCTGATGGCCCTGGCGATTATCGATGACCTGGGCGCCATTGTGATTATTGCCCTTTTCTACACCAGCAACCTGTCCCTGCTGTCCATTGCCGTGGCCGCGGTGGCCCTGATCGGGCTGGTGGTGCTGAACCGGTTTGGCGTGGCCAAAAAGGCCGCCTATTTCCTGCTCGGCACGGTGCTGTGGATCAGTGTGCTGAAATCCGGTGTGCACGCCACCTTGGCTGGCGTGGCCCTGGCATTCACTATTCCCCTGATGGCGCGGGACGAAGACGGCAACACCATTTCATTGCTTAAGGAAGTCGAGCACAATCTCCACTTCTGGGTGGCCTTTTTTATCCTGCCGTTGTTTGCCTTTGTCAATGCCGGGGTGAATGTGACCAAAATTTCCCTGCCCGAAATGTTGGCCCCTGTGCCCCTGGGGATTTTGCTGGGGCTGTTTCTGGGCAAGCAACTGGGGGTGTTCGGGTTCAGCCTGGTTGCCATCAAGCTGGGCCTGGCCAAACTGCCCCAAGGCAGCAACTGGTGGCAGTTGTACGGTGTATCAGTCCTGACCGGCATCGGTTTCACCATGAGCTTGTTTATTGCCTCTCTGGCGTTTGAGGACGACAGCCTGTACCACTACACCGACAAACTGGCTATTTTGCTAAGCTCGTTCCTGTCCGGAATAGTGGGGTATGCCGTACTGAAAGCCGCCAAACCACCAGTGAATAAGGAGGGCGAGGAAACAGCTTAACAGTCGCATTGGCACTGTAGAAGTTGACAGGCGGTGAAAATCCGTGTGACCCAGGCGGCGGGACTCAGGTCACGGTAAATTGTCCCATCATGCCTGCGTCTTCATGCTCGAGAAAGTGGCAGTGATACATATAAGGGCTAGCACTGTCTGCCCGGTGATTGAATTGAACCTCCAGGGTGACTTCATCATTGGGGGCCAGATAAACCGTGTCTTTTTCGCCTCTTTCATGCGCCCGGATGTTCTGCTTGCTGCCATTTCTTGTCAGCACATGAAAGCCACCGCCATGCACATGGAAATTATGATGCATCATGCCCATGGAGCTGCGTACCCGCCACAGCTCGCGTTGGCCCAGGGGGACCTGTTCGTTAATGACATTCAGGTTCATCTGTTGCCCGTTGATGCGCAAGCCGCCTTGGCCGCCTAAATCGAAGGTGCGAACAGGCAGGTTCGGTGTGGCTCGGAAGTTGTCTTCCGGCCAATCCGATGGCATCTGTTCGATGGGCGCATAGCCGGCTTCCACATCCAGGAAAACGCCCACTTGAGCAAGGCCACTGCGTAGCCCGGAAACCAATAGGGCGACCCTGGCATGACGATCCTGACCAAAGTTCACCACGATTTCCGCCCGTTCTGCCGGACTCAGGGTGAGGCTTCTGGCATCCACCGGCTTGGGCAGAAAGCCGTTATCCCCGGCAATGACAGAAAACACACGCGCATCATCGAACTGAAATTGCCATATTTCACTGTTTGAGGCATTCAACAGGCGGAGGCGAACCAGGCCTTGGGGGACATCCTGATGTGGGATAATCTGCCCGTTGACCAGAATGGCGTCGCCGAAATATCCCTGGCGAATTTCCTGATTGGTGGGCGTGTAATCAAATTGCCCGTCAGGGCCAAAGCGGCGATCCTGAATCACCAGTGGAATATCATCAAAACCGTATTCAGAAGGCAAGGCCAGCGCCTGGCTGTCCGCGTCTTCAACAATAATCAGCCCTGCCAGACCATGGTAAACGTGCTCAGCCGTTTTGCCCATTTCATGCGGGTGGTACCAGTTGGTGCAGGCGCTTTGGTCAACCACGTATTGCGCGCTCCAGGCCGTCCCTGGCGCAATCCGTTGGTGCGGTCCGCCGTCCTCAGGGCCGGGCACCGCCATCCCGTGGCCGTGCATGGTGGTTGTTTCGGGCAGCTCATTAAAGTAATTAATGTTCACAGCGTCTCCCCGCTGCAAGCGCAGCGTCGGCCCCAGCATTGGTAGCTGGCTAAACTCGGTATTCACAGCCCAAGTGGCGGTGACCCGGTTCTGGATAAGCTGGTGCTCACTGGGTTGCAGAAAAAGGTTGTATTGCTGCTCTCCGTTATTTGCTTCACCGGCATACAGTGGAGGAATAAACAGGCGTTGGCCAGTAATGGCTGACGAAAGGGCCTTGGTTTTTGTGGTTAAGCGGGTGACTGGTCCCGAGAAGTCGCTCAAAGCGCCTCGACGATCCATGAACCACCCCAGGCTGGTTGTTGACAGGGCTTTGATAAACTGCCTTCTTCTCATGAGTTGTTGCTCTTTTTAGTCTCTGGTTGATCCGGAGATTTCGTTGGAATAACAGGCTGGGCGAAGTTCCTTCGTCTCCCCAGCTCCCGATTAGTTATCCACTTTGTACGCGTTTCCGCAAGTTTTTTAACGGAATATTAGCAACATACGGCAGGGGGCAATCAAGCCACGTCTTACCGAGGTCTTTTAGGTTGGAGGGTTCCAATTTTTGGCACCACCAACATACCCTGTGGGTTTTCGGTTCAAATGGACAGAGGCGGGTCTGGCTGCCTTCCCCCAGAAAGGCGATGGTTAATCGAACCTAATGGCGGGGCGGGCGTTGCAAGCGCCGGAACAGAAAGCGGTTGGGGTGAACGGATTTCAGCACGGCTTCATCCGCAGGAGCGATGGCCTCGCCACATAACTGACGCACCACCTGCTCGGCCAGCCAGGGCGCCGTGGTAAACCCGCGCGACCCCAGCCCGCCCAGCACAAACAGGCCAGGTAGCACCTGAGCCGGTGGGTAACTCTGCCAATGCCGGCCATGATGCAGATCGGCATAGTGGTGCTGGAAGTGTGTGCAATCGATCACCGGCCCGGCCAGCGGCAGGTGATCAGGGGTGGCCGCGCGAATGCCTGCTCGTCCCCCCATGACCCGGGCTTGTTGCAGCGTTTCCCACCACGGCGTGCCCCGCCACAATGCCCGGTTGCGGATAAAATGATCGTCACTCAAACGGGCCGGCTGCTGCCAGTGCTTTTCCGCCAGGTGATCAAAGGTGGCCCCCAGGCTGCAGAGGCCATTCAGCGCAGGGGTCAGGTAGCCTTTGCCAAGGATCACTTCCCTTGGTGCATGACTGTTTTCCAGTTGCACAAAACTGACCTGGCCGTGCCGGGCAGAAAGGCCCCACGGTTGGGCCAGCCGTTGGTCCTGAACCTGGCCAAAAGCGTCCACCCATTGCAACCGAATACTGGCCATGCCAATCCCGGCCGCCACCACAACCGCAGGGGTGCTGCACAGGGTCTGACCGGATTCATCCAGTAACAGCCACTGACCCGTCGTGGAGGGATCCTGGCGAATGATTGCCACCTGT
>JALWKC010000184.1 GCA_026996795.1 Lysobacterales bacterium
CTGGTGCCAGCTGATGACGCCGTGGTCATCGACACCAGTTCGCTGAGTGTCGACCAGGTGCTTGAGCAGGCGCGGGACTTGCTGCGGCAAAAGGGACTTATTGACTAGGGAAGCTCTGATTGAATCTGGCGCGAACAGATTGGCGTGTAAAATTGTTCAGTTCAAGGCGCAAACCGCACGTAATAGCAAGGCTATTGCGAAGGTGTGCAACGTACGAAATGGACGATTTTACGCCACAAGATGACGTGTCAGGATTCGATCAGAGGTTCCCTGGAAAAACTGGCTCAGGCTCACGGGTTCGCTGACGAATCCAAGGCCTGTTTTTGTGTTTAACGAGCGCGCAGGCAATTGCGTGCAGAAGACTCCAGACATCACCAATCCCTGCGTGATGCTGCGTTTTAAAACCCATTTATCTTATGAGCGAAAACTTTGAACAGCTGGTCGAGCAAGACCTCGCCAGCAAAAAACTGACCCCTGGCACCATCATTCAAGGCACAGTCATTGGCATCGAAAACGATTTCGCCATTGTTGACGCCGGCCTGAAATCCGAAGGCATTATTCCGCTGGACGAATTCAAGACCGAAGACGGCGAACTGGAAATCGAAATCGGCATGCCGGTGGACGTGGCCCTGGAAGAATTTGAAAACGGCGTGGGCGAAACCATCCTCTCGCGCGAAAAAGCCCGCCGCATGCTGGTCTGGGAAGCCCTGCAGGCAGCTCACGACAACGACGAGATTGTGACCGGCAAGATTACCGGCAAGGTGCGCGGTGGCTTCACCGTTGACATCAAGGGCATCCGCGCGTTTCTGCCCGGTTCCCTGGTGGACGTACGCCCGGTACGCGACCCGGCTTACCTGGAAGGCAAGGACCTGGAATTCAAGGTCATCAAACTGGATCCGCGTCGCAACAACATCGTGGTTTCCCGCCGTGCCGTGGTTGAGTCAGAATACTCCGAAGAGCGTGAAAAGCTGCTGGAAAGCCTGCACGATGGCGCTATCGTCAAAGGCATCGTCAAGAACCTCACCGATTACGGTGCGTTTCTGGACCTCGGCGGTATCGATGGCCTGTTGCACATCACCGACATGTCCTGGAAACGGGTCAACCACCCGTCCGAAGTCATTGATATCGGCCAGGAACTGGAAGTTCGCGTGCTCAAGTTCGACAAGGAGAAGCAACGCGTTTCCCTGGGTCTGAAACAACTGGGTGAAGACCCGTGGCAAGACCTGTCACGCCGTCATCCCATTGGCTCGCGCATCTTCGGTAAAGTCACCAACATCACCGATTACGGTTGCTTCGTTGAAATTGAAGACGGCATCGAAGGCCTGGTTCACGTGTCCGAAATTGACTGGACCAACAAGAACATCAACCCGGCCAAAGTCGTGCAACCCGGTGATGAAGTGGAAGTGGCCATTCTGGATATCCAGGAAGACCGTCGCCGCATCTCCCTGGGCATGAAGCAGTGCAAGCCCAACCCGTGGGAAGCCTTTGCCGCCAGCCACGAGAAAGGCGATGTGGTCAAGGGCAACATCAAGTCCATCACCGATTTCGGTATCTTTATCGGCCTGGAAGGCGGTATCGACGGACTGGTTCACCTTTCAGACATCTCCTGGTCCGAGCAGGGCGAAAAAGCCATTCGCAACTACAAGAAAGGCGATGAAGTGGAAGCCATGGTGCTGGTTGTTGACCCGGAAAGAGAGCGCATCTCCCTGGGCATCAAGCAACTGGAACAAGACCCGTTTGGTTCCTATATTGCCAAGCACCCCAAAGGCAGTATCGTCAAGGGTGTGGTCAAGGAAGTGGACAGCCGCGCCGCTCTGGTTGAGCTGGAAGACGGTGTCATGGGCCAGATCAAGGCCTCCGACATTTCCCGTGACCGCGTCAATGACGTGTCTGAAGTGCTGAAAATTGGCGACGAAGTTGAAGCCAAGTTTGTTGGTATGGACCGTCGCAACAAAACCCTGACCTTGTCCATCAAGGCCATGGAATACGACGAAATGAACAAAACACTCGATGAGTACAACAAGTCCAGTGAAAGCACTGCGACCACTCTGGGTGATTTGCTCAAGGAAAAAATGGGCAAGTAACGTTTGCCTGCTGGCGAAGTCCCCACACGCGGGACTTCGCTTTCTTTCTTTATCTCACTGATTCAAACCTCCGGTAACTATGGGAACCCTGACCCGCTCTGATATCGTCAACATACTGACAGAAAAATTTGCTGACAAGGATCTGCTCAAGTCCGATATCAGCCTTTCTGTGCGGGAACTGTTGCAGGCCATGAGCACCGGGCTGGCCAAGGGCGAACGAATTGAAATCCGTGGTTTCGGCAGCTTTACCCTGCGCGAACGCAAACCACGCATTGGCCGCAATCCCAAGACGGGTGACCCGGTGGCCCTGGGCATCAAGTACACGCCGCACTTCAAGGCCGGCAAGGACTTGCGCGAAAAGGTTCAGGCCGCGCTGGACGCGGAACTGGCAGCTGGCAAGATCATCGATTGATTCCTTCGCCATACAGGCCACAGACAGTACAGACACCGACGGACCGCGCCAGCGGTTTTTTTGTGCCTGAAAAAAGGGCAGCCAACGGGATTCACTCGGCAGAAAAATAGCGTGCCAGAGGCATAAAAAGCCGTTACACAGCCAGCCCAACGGCGGTAAAATGAGCGCAATTTGAACCGGGGACTTCAGCCATGTTCGGGCCGCTCACAGATCAACACAAAAAAACCATCAGCCAAGCCAGAAAACACCTTCGCAACCTCATCGCCAGCGACAAAACCCTGGCTGATGCGCAGAAAAACCTCAGCGTCTTGCTGGAATTGCTGGTTGGCAGCCTCTCCCTGGATGAACTGGCCGATCACGACGGCCGCTACTGGGCGGAGGTGACGCGCCAGTTTTTTGTTTTCGGCCAGCAGCGAGCCCCGGGCGACTCCCTGATCCGGGCGGTCAACCCCGATCCGGCCGTTTTCCCCGACGACCATCAGCGCACCCTGGTGCAACTGATCAACGACAACATGCCGTTTCTGGTGGACTCCGTCAGCATGGCCTGCCACCATTTTGGCGTTGATATCCAGTTGCTCAGCCACCCGGTGCTGGCGGTGCTGCGCGACGAACAAGGGCGCCTGCAAGCGATTCATAAAAAAACACAGAAAGGTGACACACCCGAATCCTGGATACACATTGAAACCAGCAAACTGGGCAACACCAGCGAGCTGAAAAAACTCGAAGGCCGATTGCGGCACGTTATTGAGCGGGTCAAACTGGCGGTGCGGGACTGGCAAGCCATGCTGCAACGGCTGGATGACGCCAAGGAAAAACTGGGCGATTTGGGTGATAAAACCACCCGCAAGCAGCAGCAAAAATTCCTGGACTGG
>JALWKC010000185.1 GCA_026996795.1 Lysobacterales bacterium
GAATCAGCATGTGTTCGGCCAGCCAGCCTTCGTTGCGCGCCTGGTGAGAGGCAATCCGCAAGGCGTGGCATTTTTTGCCCAGCAGCGCGTTGCCACCATAGCCGGAACCGTAACTCTTGATGGTGAGTTCTTCGGGGAAATGCATGATAAAGCGGCGCTCCGGGTCCAGTTCGCCCACCGAATGCAGGCCCTTGACGAAATCGCCGCTTTCACGCTCGATGCGTTGCAGGGCCGGGGTGCCCATGCGGGTCATCAGGCGCATGTTCTGTACCACGTAGGGGCTGTCGGTGATTTCCACGCCGCAACGCGACAAGGGTGAATCAATGGGGCCCATGCAGTAAGGAATCACGTACATGGTGCGGCCCTGCATGCAGCCATCGAACAGGGCATCCAGCTTGGTGTGAGCTTTCGTCGGGTCCATCCAATGGTTATTGGGACCGGCATCGTCTTCGTTTTCGGTGCAGATAAACGTCAGGTGCTCGACCCGCGCCACGTCTTGCGGGTCCGAGCGGTGCAGGTAACAACCCGGGTGGGTTTCCTGATTCAGTTCAATAAAATCGCCGTTCTCCAGCATGAGCCGGGTCAGCTGCTCAGCTTCTTCGGCACTGCCGGTGCACCAGTGGATAGCGTCCGGACGGGTTAAACGGGCAACTTCTTCGACCCAGCGGGCCAGTTCTGGATGGGTGGTGGACATGACGGATCCCGTAACGTGAGAAAAGGGCGGAAAAACTGGCCGCAACCTTACTCCCGACGGGTTGAAAAATCAACCCGAAAATGCCTCACACAAAGCATTATGTGGGCGTTAACAGGAGAAGTGAAAAACAGTAAATGGAGGGTGTATCCAGCCGGCGCCGTTTCACTATGGGGCAGGATAATTTCTGCTGAGATGAACTGGTAATCGCTGATGCGATCAAGTATGATTGAGAATACTTAATTGCCTTACGTGCGAGGTTTATGGTGAGTGATTCAGGATTGTTACTGTTGATTTTGCGCATAGCCATTTTTTTCGCCATTGTCTATTTCCTTGTGGCCTACCTGTTGCGTCTGGTTCGGACGCTGGAAGACATGGCCAGCAGCCTGCGAATTCTGGCCAACAGGCCGAAAACCCTTGAAGAAACCCAGGCACTTCAAAAGGCAAGGGGTCTGGACGAAACTGGATGACTGTGGCTTTCTAAGGAAGCTTTGATCGAATCGTGAACTCGCTTCTCACACCTGAAATGTCCGATAACTGCGTTGAAGTCCTTGCGAATAGCCGGCTATTGGCTGCGAACTTCGCCTTGTTCTCGAACTTTTCCGGCATAACCTGCTTCGTCCAGATTCAATCAGAGCTTCCCTAATAAAATCGACAAGCGTTTTGTGAACTGGCTACCCGGAGCTGCAAGACGGTCAGGAGTTTGCTGATCCGTTTTTGTCTGGCAGTGCCGGCATCAGCTGTTCGGCCACGTATTGGGCGTATTCCTCGATGGCTTCGCTGTCCTGCAATCGGCCGTGCAGCGTTTTGGCCATGTGCAAATACCCCACGTAGACCGAGTAGGCCAGCAAGGCCTGCTTGCGCGCGCGGTCGGGATCATAGCCCAGGTCACGATAGGCTTGCTGCAGGTGCCCCAGCCGTTCAACGGTGATTTCCTTCAGTGTTTTGGCCACCACCGGGTGCTGGCGATCGGCCAGCAAGGTGCTGTAGATCAGGTGCGAGCGCAGCGGCTGGGCGCTGAGGTTGAACCAGGCTTTAAGGCGTTTTAACGGGTCGTCAATGGACAGGATTTCCCGTTCGATGATTTCCCGGTCTGAGGCCCGCCAGCGTTTCAAGGCTGCTTTCAGTAAATCCAGCCGGTTGGAAAAATGCCAGTAAAAACTGCCTTTGGTCACACCCAGCAGTTTCGCCAACGGCTCCACCGCCACCTGGGAAATGCCCTGATGGGCAATAACATCCAGCGCGGCCTCTTCCCAGTCTGCTGTGGACAGGGACTTTTTGCGTTTTTCCTGGCTGTTGTTCGGGGCTTTGGTGGCTTTTTGGCTGTTTGGCATGGTTGCTGCTGTCAGTAATCGGCTGTGCTGCGGGTCAGTATAGGGGAATCGGCCCAAAAATTCCATACGGTAGCGTATTGACTGGCCGGGTGTTTTGATTATACTCTAGACCGTACGCTACAGTATGTTTGCCTAATCCGGAGAAAAATCATGAATTTTTTGCTTCTCATCGGGGCGCTGCTGGTGGTTTCATTCATCAGCGCTTACCTGAAAACTTCCCTGAAAACCTGGGCCATTGCCAGTGCCGCGGTATTGTTTGTGCTGTCGTGGTACACCGATGCCAACTGGTTTTCAATATTGCTGGCCTGGTTGCTGTTTGGCGCGGTGGCTTTTGTGTTGTTGCATAAGCCCACGCGTCAGCACTACCTGACCAAGCCTTTCCTGAAATTTTACAAGCAAGCCTTGCCCAAGCTGTCGGACACCGAGCGCGTGGCGCTGGAAACCGGCGATGTGGGCTGGGACGGCGAAATTTTCAGTGGCAAGCCAAATTTTGACAAGCTGCACCAGATTCCCAAGCCGGAACTGAGTGCCGAGGAGCAGGCGTTCATGGACGGGCCGGTGCGTGAATTGTGCGCCATGATTGACGACTGGGAAATCTGTTACGAAAAAGGTGACATGCCGCCGGAAATGTGGGACTTTATCAAGAAAAACAAGTTTTTCGGCATGATTATTCCCAAGGAATACGGCGGTCTGGAATTTTCCGCCGTGGCCCATTCGGCGGTGTTGCAAAAGCTGGCCAGCCGTTCCACCGTGGTGGCTTCGCACGTGGCGGTGCCCAATTCCCTGGGGCCGGCGGAGTTGCTGAAAGAATACGGCACCCAGGAGCAGAAAGATTATTATTTGCCCCGCCTGGCGGTGGGTGAGGAAATCCCCTGTTTTGCCTTGACCGCCCCCACCGCCGGTTCCGATGCCACCTCCATTCCCGATACCGGCGTGGTCTGCAAGCAGACGGTCGATGGCAAGGAAGTGCTTGGTATTCGCCTCAATTTCGACAAGCGCTACATTACCCTGGCGCCGGTGGCCACGGTGATTGGCCTGGCCTTCCAACTGCAAGACCCCGAAGGCCTGCTGGGTGGCGAAAAATACCGGGGCATCACCCTGGCACTGATTCCACGTGACACCGAAGGGCTGGCAGTGGGCAATCGCCACCTGCCGCTGGATGTGCCGTTCCAGAATGGCACGGTGCGGGGCAAGGACGTGTTTATTCCCATGGATTACCTGATTGGTGGTGAGAAAATGGTGGGCGAAGGCTGGCGCATGCTGGTGGAGCAACTGTCGGTTGGGCGTTCCATTTCCCTGCCTTCCAACGCCAC
>JALWKC010000186.1:0-1313 GCA_026996795.1 Lysobacterales bacterium
GCCAGTGCGGCAGAAGCGGTGCGCGATGCCGATGTGGCCATTTCCATGCTGCCCAATGGCGAAATCGTCAAGTCCCTGTACATGGGCAAGCACGGCCTGATAAATGCTCTCAAACCCGGGTCACTGGTGATTGACAGCTCAACCATTGCCGCCGATGATGCCCGTAAGGTGGCCCAGGCCGGCCAGGCCGCCGGGGTGCGCGTGATTGATGCGCCGGTTTCCGGGGGCACGGCCGCGGCCCAGGCCGGCACGTTGACGTTTATTTGCGGTGGCGACGCCGCGGATGTGGACGCCGCCAGGCCGGTCTTGCAGGCCATGGGCAAAAACATTTTTCATGCCGGGACCAGTGGCGCCGGGCAGGTGGGCAAAATCTGCAACAACATGTTGCTGGCCATCCACATGATCGGCACCGCCGAAGCGCTGAACATGGGCGCCCGGCAAGGCCTGGATCCCAAAGTATTGTCTGAAATCATGAAGGCCAGCTCTGGTAACAACTGGTCCTTGCAGGTCTATAACCCATACCCCGGTGTGATGGAAAACGTGCCGTCCAGTCACGGTTATCAAGGCGGATTTATGGTCAGCCTGATGGCCAAGGACCTGGGGCTGGCCCAGGAACTGGCCAGCAAGTCCCACAGTTCCATCCCCATGGGTGCTTTGGCCGGCCAGCTGTATCAGTTGCACAAGCATTCCGGGGCCGGCTCGCTGGATTTTTCCAGTATCCTGCTGTTGTTGGAAGAAACAGACGACTGAATAGTATCGGCAGGGCTCGCTATGGGCACAGGTTTTCCCGTGCCCGACTGCATTTGAAAGTAGCCAGTGTGTTTGAATCAGAACGTGGCAGTAAATCCGGCGTAAGGCCCATCCAGTTGCAGGTCGAACCGGTGCGGGCCTTCATCCAGCTTCAGATCCAGCCAGCGGTAGCCCACTTCCATTCCCAACCAGTCACCATGCCATGAAAGCCGCGCTTGTCCGTCGGAAAATGTATCATCACCTATGCCCATTCCGGAGAAACTGGCACCGAAGCGGATCCCGCTGGCGGGCATTTCAAAGGAAGCCTGGGCATACAGTGCAGGCAAGATAGCATCGGCGCTGGCATCCACAACGCGAAGCGAGTGGGCGAGGTTATCCACCGAGGCCCGGGCTTTGAATGTCCGTAGCTGCAGGCCCACATCCAGTTTCAACCAGTTATTGATCGGGCTGTAATAGGCCGTCAAATCGGCGTTTTCAATGGACAGTGCTTGACCAGTGGCGCCGATTTCCAGCGTGTTGCTTGCGCGTGCGGTGTCGTGATAACGCCAGTAATCCACCCGGAA
>JALWKC010000186.1:1413-3302 GCA_026996795.1 Lysobacterales bacterium
GGCACAGGTCGGTGTGCGGGGCGATGGCTTCCAGTTCGGCCGTGCGGGCCACGTTTTGCGTGGCCGGTTCGCCACGGCCCCACAGGGCCGCGGTCAAGTGAACGTCGCCTTTCTCCAGCCGTTGTTGCAAGGCCATCAGTGACTCGCTCTGTTCCTCTTCTTTATTGGCAACAAACCATGAATGGCTGCCGGCCAGTTGCAGCACATCGCCCGGTAGGACGGTCTGCCAGCAATCGTGACGCAGGCGGTGGGCCAGTATTTCATTGAACAGAAAGGAGCGCGCGGCCGAAAGCCACAGGCTCCGCTGGTGGCGTTGGCGCGGCAGGCGGTTGCGTCGGAACGCCTGGCGGGCCTGCATCACATTGTTCCGGTTGCGGCCAAAACGCTGGGCACCAAAGTAATTGGGAAAGCCGTGCTGACTCAGGTCTTTCAGGATCTGATCTGCGGCTTCTGTGTCACCCTGAACATCTCGCAGAGTGATTTCAAAGCGGTTGCCACGCAAGGCCCCGGTGCGTAGTTTTTTGTGGTGCCAACGGGCTTGTTTGACCTGCAAGGCATCAGGCAGATTTGCATTGATCGTCTCCACGTCGGTGATTTTTGGCAATTGCACACTGAACCACTGGCCAGTGATGCCTTGCCGGTCTTTCAAGCCCGCGTAACCCACCTGGCGAGGCGCCACGCCACAGGCTTTGGCCAGTTGCCGGGCCGCCCATTCGGTATTGCTGCCGGTTTTTTCCAGCCACAGCCACCAGTGCTCGCCGTTGTCACTGAACTTCATCGGCAGGATTTCGGTGACCTGGAAATCCTCCGGGCGGCTTTTGAACCAGCCGCTGAGTACAGGGCGATGGCCTCTGGGCCATTGGACGTCCAGCCAGTCGCTGTTGTTTTCTGTCACGCTTTGCGGCTCATGGCGTGCAGGCGATAGACCAGGTCCAGCGCCTGACGTGGGGTCAGGTCGTCCGGGTTGATTCCTTGCAGTTCCCGGGTGACTGGTGGCGGCTCGGCAGGCGCCTGGGGTTCTGTGGGCAGCACGCCGTCAAACAGCGAGGCTTGTACCGGTTTGTCGGCAACCTTGTCCGCCTGTTGTTCCAGCTGTTTGAGGGTTTTGGCGGCCTGTTGCAACACCGGGGAGGGGATGCCGGCCAGTGCGGCTACCTGTAGGCCGTAGCTGCGGCTGGCCGGGCCGGGTTTCACGCTGTGCAGGAAAACGATGCTGTTGTCGTGTTCGACGGCATCCAGGTGCACGTTTTTGATGCCGGGAATTTGGTCAGCCAGGGCGGTCAGCTCAAAATAATGGGTGGCGAAAAGGCACAATGCCCGGTTGTGACGGGCCAGGTGAATGGCGCAGGCCTGGGCCAGGGACAGGCCGTCATAGGTTGAGGTGCCGCGCCCGATTTCGTCCATCAGCACCAGCGATTTCTCGGTGGCGTTATGCAGAATGTTGGCCGTTTCGGCCATTTCCACCATAAACGTGGAACGGCCCCGGGTCAGGTCATCGCCGGCACCGATACGGGTAAAGATGCGATCAATGTCGCCAATTTCAGCCGAATCGGCCGGCACAAAACTGCCCATGCCGGCCATAAGGACAATGAGCGCGTTTTGGCGCATGTAGGTGGATTTACCGCCCATGTTGGGGCCGGTGACAATAAGCATGCGGGTGTCATTATCGCCTTCGCCCAGTGACAGGTCATTGGGAACAAACGGCGTGTCTTGCAGGGCTTCGATGACCGGATGGCGGCCACCGCGAATGTGAATGCCATTACCCTGATGGAGTGTCGGCCGGGTAAAGCCCAGGGTTTCGGCCCGTTCTGCCAGTGTGGCCAGGCTGTCCAGTTCGGCCAGCGCATCGGCGGTTTGTTGCAGGTCCGCGACAAAAGGCTGACAGAATT
>JALWKC010000187.1 GCA_026996795.1 Lysobacterales bacterium
GTCGGTGGTGGTAGTGGCCACCGGCGTATCAAAAACGCCATCGCCATCGGGGTCGGAAAGCAGTGTCACCGTTACCCCGGCAATACCAATTTCGTTGGCGTCCTGTGTGCCATCTCCGTCGGCGTCGTTCCACACCCGGTCGCCAATGGCTGCGGTGGCTCCCGCGGGCGGATTGTTGACTTCCGCTGCTGAGTTCCAATTGTAGCCAAAATCGGCTGTCAGGTATTCTTCGTCAATGGCCAGATTGACCACC
Organism: Lysobacterales bacterium; assembly: GCA_026996795.1. Lineage (GTDB taxonomy): Bacteria > Pseudomonadota > Gammaproteobacteria > Xanthomonadales > Marinicellaceae > S144-45. The sequence goes on from JALWKC010000187.1 coordinate 254, forward strand.
GTCTGGTGGTCCGGGTTGCTGGTGCCGGTGTCTTCGTTCCAGGTCGGATTGGCCGCCAGACCGGCTGGTAACGTGACCGGATCCACTGAAATCTGATATTGCGCGGTGGGAATATTGGCGAATACGTAACCGCCATCGGCATCGGTTACCCGGCTTTGCAAGGCATTACTGGCGTCGCAGGTGGTGGCGGTGGCCCAGCACAGGTACACGGTCACCCCGGCCAAACCCGGCTCGCCATTGTCCTGCACACCATTGGCGTTTTCATCCAGCCACACGCGGTTGCCCACCGAGGCATGCACATCTTTACACACTGGCGTGCCCAGGTCATAGGCCCCGGACGTATTGCCAGTCCCACGAATGGTGTAGGTGGTCTGGAGCGTCAGCCCCAAGGTGTTCAGATCCACGGTGTACAGGTCACGGGGGTCACCCACCGCACCGCCCACGAGAATTTCTGCCGCCCACAAGGTGCCGTTGATGTCAAAAGCCAGCTGATGGGTTCTGACCAGGCCTGAACCTTCCTGAACGATAAAAAACGTGTCATTGCTGACGTCGTAGCGGAACAGGTAGTTTTCCAGCACGCCACCGCTGGATCGGAAAAATGCCCCATAGATGAAAATGTTACCGTTGACTGAGGTGACGGCAATATCGCCCCAGTCAATAGTGGGTGGGTCATCGGGTATCTGGCTGTTGATGTTCGGGGCCTCAAAATCCAGCACCAGTTCGGGCGGCCCGATCAGGCTCAGCCCATCGGCGCTGGCCCGCAACCGGTAAACCCCCTTGACCTTGCGCGGAAATTGCGGAATTTCCGGCGCAAAATAGTAATAGCCGTTGTGGAAAGTGCCAGCGGCCGAAGTCAGTGTGGGGGTGGCAGTGGTCCCTGCCGGGTTGGCGGTTTGCCCGGTGATGTCATAAATAATGGTATCGACCCCGGTTTCCGGGTTATAGGCATGAATGTTCTGGTTTTCCCCGTAATAGATAATGCCTGTCTGGGTATTTCCCGCCAGTGCGTTGCCATCATTACCGGTACCCGTGGCATACAAAAATGACTCATTGCCGGTGGTGGTGTTCATGGTGTAGATGTCACCGGCCTGCAAACTGATGATTTCATCGCTTATCAGGGCACAACTTCGCAGATTGACGGGTTGGCCACCAGCCACCGAGCCGGTGAATTCCAGCTTGGCCTTGAGCACGCTGCCGGTGTCCTGGGCCACGTCATCACAAACAGTCAGCGTCCAGGTGCCTGCGGCCGCTTCCCCATCAAAAGCATCCAGTGCGGTCGTGATTTCCGGATGCGCAATGTGGAGATAATCGGGAGCAAGCGGGTGGTCTCCGGTAGGGATGACTGCGCCCACATCGCTGTCCAGCAACACGTTGAGGTTGTTTTCCGAGCCGTGAATGCGGCTGAACAGTTCCACGACCGTGCCCTGTGGCGATGTCAAGGTGACAATGAGATCATTGCGCCAGGTGTGTTCTATCACCAGTCCAACGTTCAGGTCCTGGACTGTGAAGGTGTCCGGGACAGTGAAGGTGATATCCGCGCCGTTGGGGCACGCGTTGTCTGGGATGGGCGTCACGGTGGTGTTTTCATACACAAAGGTAGCGGCGGCAACGGGATTCCAGGCGACACTGAGTGCACCAAGAACGACCATAACAAGGGCGGTCCGGAAAACAGGTTTCACCCCACGCGCACACCAACGATACAAGTCAAAGTTCAACATACACACATCCCAAAGGTCATCCCGGGTCACAGGCAGAAAAAACCAGCCTGACTCCCCAAATCAACCCGGGCTTTCCCACAGAAAGCGCCCGGATCCCACACAACGTTCACTGTTCGATTCACATCATTTGGCTCAAACAGGCTCGTGGCGCAACGACTTCCACAGTCGTAACGCCTTTTCTGGCACTATTCGATCCGTCAATTCACAACCATTGTTCGCGCTTGTGAGCTTTGGGCACCAAAGCCACAACCGATTGAACCCATTCCTGGGGCCCAATTTATCAAAATCCACTCATTAGCTCAAGCCACAATACCCAAACGTTCGGCGCCAGACACATTTATTAACACCCTGCTCTCACTGATTTGTCTCCACCTGAAAAAACAAAACCCGGCACGTGGCCGGGTTCGGGTTTGATGTGGCGTGAACGCCCTGCGCGTGTCTTCAGGACAGTGCCTGGGCGATGCGCCGGGTGGCCTCTTTCAGTACATCCAGCGAAGTGGCAAAGGAAAAGCGCACGTGCCCAGGGGCGCCAAAGGGCGTGCCCGGCACCACGGCCACTTCGGCGTTTTCCAGCAGCCAGGTGGCAAAATCCACGTCGTTGTCGATGCCCAGTTTTTCCATGGCCTCACTCACATCGGGAAAAGCATAAAAGGCGCCATCACCAGGCAGGGCAGAAAAGCCCGGTAACTGGTTTAATGCATCGATGAGGTAATCATGCCGCTGCCTGAAAGCGGTTTTCATTTCCTCAATACATCCCTGATCGCCGTTTAAGGCCGCCACCGCAGCGGCTTGTGAAATGGAACAGGGATTGGAGGTACTCTGGCTCTGGATCTTGCGCATGGCCGTGATGATATCCTGCGGGCCGGCCGCGTAGCCAATGCGCCAGCCGGTCATGGCATAGGCCTTGGAAACGCCATTGATAAAGACCGTGCGTTCCATCAGCTCCGGGTGCAAAACGCCCAGGTTGGTGAGCGGTTCGTCGCCCCAGTAAATGTGCTCGTAAATGTCGTCCGTGGTGATCAGCACCTGTGGGTAATGTTTCAGCACATCGCCCAGCGCCTGCAACTCCGCCGCCGTGTAGGCCATGCCGGTGGGGTTGGAGGGAGAATTCAGAATTAGGAGTTTGGTGTTGGGCGTAATGGCCGCTTGCAGTTGTTCGGGGCTTATTTTGAAACGCTGTTCCTGAGTGGTGTTGACTATTACCGGCTGGCCTCCGGTCAAGACCGCCATGTCCGGGTAAGAGACCCAGTAAGGGGCCGGAATGATCACTTCATCGCCT
>JALWKC010000188.1 GCA_026996795.1 Lysobacterales bacterium
TTGCCGCGATTTTCATGGATGCAGTCGACGATCGCCTTGACTGCGTAGATCTGGTAGGGACGCATCATCAGGATCTTGCGCTCGGTTTGGATGAGTACCATGTAGCGGCTGAGCATCTGCGCCAGGGTGCACTTGGCGAGGAAGGCATCGGCGAATGCGTCGAGGTGGGTGATTTTCTTGTTGTCCGGCGCCGCCCAGCGGTAGATGGGCAAGAACCGCTCTTCGACATTGAAGGCGAAGTGCTCGTTATTGTTGTTGGCGAAATACCAGGTCTGGCTGCGGTTGCTGACGATGAACAACTGCATGAAACAGAGCAGGCTGTTGGTATAGCCGTTGCCCGGGTCATTGCGGTAGTCGATGATCTGCTGCATCGCCTTGCGCGGTGAGACCTGCAAGGATTTCAGCTCGATCTGTACCAGCGGCAGGCCGTTGATCAGCAGGATGACATCGTAGCGATGATGACTGCTCTTGGTGTTGATGCGCAGCTGGTTGACGACCTCGAAAGTGTTTTTGCACCAGTCCTTGAGGTTTACCAGCTGATAGTGCAGCGGCGTGCCGTCCTCGCGCTCGAAGGTGTTGCGGTTTCTCAGGCGCTCGGCGTTTGCGAAGACATCGGGCGTCACAATCTCTTCCAGCAGGCGCTCGAATTCGCTGTCGGTCAGCTTCACCCGGTTGAGCGACTCGAACTTTTCGCGGAAGTTTTGCTCCAGCGCATCACGGTCCTGGATATTACCGCGATACCTGTACTTGAGTGCTGCAAGCTTTCTGATAAGTTCCTGTTCAATCTGTGATTCTTTTGTCATGTGGTCTTTGGGATGGTTTGATAGCGGCTGCCTTCTTTGCTTATTATGAGTTGTTTGCGAGTTGCGCTACTCTTGAGTTTTTATAGTAAATCTTTTGGCTTGGTTCCGATAGCGTTAATTACGCTTATCGTGTGGCTGTGTCTTAAAATCGCCTGATTGCAACTGACTGGACCAGCGGTCTTAGTTATTTTGGGCTGCGCGCAGTTAAAAATAGAAACGGCAATACATAAAGCTAATCAGTCGTGAGGTATTCGCTGATGCGTTGACCGATGGCCTCGGGGATGGGCTGGGTTTTGCCGGTGGTGTAGTTGACGTAGATGGCTTCTCCGGTGCCTTCGGCGGCGATTTTCTGGTGCCGGTGGCTGAAGACGGCGTATTCCATGGTGAAGCGCTTTTCGCGCATGGCGCTGATGCGCGTGCCGATGGTGATGGTGTCAGGCCAGGTCAGTGGCAGCAGGTATTTGCATTGGGTGTGGCCAAGGATGGGGCCTGTTTGTGTTTCGGCAATGTGGCGGTTGATGCCGGTGATTTCCATGAATTCCACCCGCACGTTTTCAAAATAACGGAAGTACACGGTGTTGTTGACGTGCTGTAGCGCGTCCATTTCGCCCCATTGCACCTTTTGCGTGATGCACACGGGGAATGCCTGCTGAAAAGCGGACAGGGCGGTGTTTTCTGTTGTCATGGGCTTGAGTCCTCAGGTGGTGTGTTCGTGGTACTGGGTGAAGCCGGTATTTTAGTCGTTTCTGTCGTTTTTTGGCGGGGGACTCTTGCTTTCGTTGTATGGCTGGGGTTAAATCCAAAGACTCACAAAAAACGAGAGGTTGCCATGACCCGTCTGGTTCTGGTTGATGACCACGAAATCGTCCGCACCGGTTTGCGCATGATTCTGGAGCAGATTCCCGATCTGGAGATTGTGGCCGAATGCGAAGACGGGGAGCAGGCCTTGCAGGCGGTCAGAACCCATCAGCCGGACGTGGTGCTGATGGACGTGAACATGCCCCGCCTGAGCGGGCTGGAAGCCACCCGCCGCATCACCGAGCGGTTTCCCAACACCCGGGTGATTATCCTCACTATTCATGCCCAGAACCCGTTTCCCGCGCAGTTGCTGGAAGCCGGTGCCAGTGGCTACCTGACCAAGGGCTGCGATTCGTCGGAGTTGACCCGTGCCATCAAGACGGTCTCCCGTGGTGGCAAGTACATCGGCACGGACATTGCCCAGCAGATGGCGCTTTCCATGTTGCCCGGTGGTGATAGTTCGCCCTTTGACGAGTTGTCCACGCGCGAAATGGAGGTGATGCTGATGCTGGTTCAGGGCAAGGGCACCAAGGAAATCGGTGAGGTGCTGTCCATCAGCCCGAAAACCGTGGCCACCTACAAATACCGCATTCAGGACAAGCTGGGCGTTGAAAACGTGGTGGAGCTGACCCGCCTGGCCATGAATCACGGCGTGATGGATGAAGGCTAGGGAAGCGCTGATCGAATCGTGAACTCGCTTCTCATCCCTGAAATGCCCGATAACTGCGTTGAAGTCCTGGTCAATAGCACGCTATTGGCTGCGAACTTCGCCTTGTTCTCGAACATTTCCGACACAATCTACTTCGTCCAGATTCAATCAGCGCTTTCCTGGGGGATTATACAGGCGGGCATCGCAAAGCGCGGTTCATTCAGCCGAAGGGCAACAGGAACATAACCTATGACGAATAAATCCGTATCAAGCACGATAAACGAATTTGACAACTATTCGGTGGAGAAAGGTAGTCTATTCATCCCACCACCGATAAACGGAGAAAACCATGAAACCAATGTCCCGATATCTGAGACAACTCCCCACCGTGTTTTGCGGATTTTATTCACTCCTCCCGCACGGAGTGACAGGGCTTTATTTTTCCTAGGACAGCTTGTCCGCCTGCTGAGGCTCTGCTGACGGTAGTGGTATTGCATTGATGTCAATGGCATTCTGTTGGTTGGTGGTGGCTGTGATTAACCACTTCATAGGGATGATTCGAAACCGCTGGTAAAAATAAGATCATTTCCCAATTGCGACTGCACGGCCGCCAGGGCATCAATGCGACCCCAACCGTAACTGTTGTTGGGCGACTGGCTGCCGGGAACCGAACCGCAGTTTTGCGTGGTGGTTTTAGGCACGGCGCTGCCAGTCAGTACGGCCCGGATAGCTGCCGGCTGACCAGCCAGGGACGGGGCTGCCGAGAGCAACAGGGCGGTGACACCGGTGACATTGGGTGAGGCCATGCTGGTGCCGCTCTTGAACCCGTAGCCACCACCGGGAACGGAAGAGCGCACCGAAGAGCCGGGTGCGGAAATATCGGGCTTCAGACGGTTGCTGCCATCGACGGTCACTGGGCCGCGGCCACTGAAACCGGACAGGCTGTCGGTGCTGGTGGTTGAACCCACGGTCAGGGCTGAAGCGTAGATGGCCGGTGGGTCGGCAATGCTGCTGCAGGCGGAACCATTGTTGCCGGCAGACACCACCACCACGATGCCGGCGGCCACCACATTGTCCACCACGGTTTTCAGCTGATTGGGGTCCGTGCAGCCTTCGCTGCTGATGCAGCCCCAGGAATTGTTGATGACCTGTGGCGCCTTGCCGGGATCGGGATTCTGGTTGTTCAGGTCAGTGGGCGCCATGAACCATTGAAAACATTCGGTGTAACTGGCTGGCGTGCCAAAGCCGTTGTTCATGTTCCGGCAGCCAATCCAGCGCGCTCCTGGAGCCACGCCCACCTGATTGCCTTGCCCATCATCGCCCACAATGGTGCCCATGGTATGGGTGCCATGGCTGTTGTCATCGCAGGGTTGCGGGCTGTCGGCCGGGCACGATCCGTTGGCCACGTGGATGGCGTCGTGCCAATTATAATTGTGATCAGCCGTACTGCCGTTCCAGCCGCGATACGCATTAATCAGCGCCGGATGGTTCCATTGGTAGCCGGTGTCCTGGCCACCAACCACCACACCCTCACCGGTGAAGCCCAGTGCCCACACCGCCGGAGCACTCACCTTGTCGACATTCCATTCGATGGCATTGGGGCTGTGAACCTGCCAGGGTGTTTCGGTGTTGGGCAGATTGACCCGAAATGGCGCATTGGAAAACGCGTGGGTGATGTCTGGTCGCTGCAGTAACTGCAGCAGCCGTGCCTTGCTGGTGCGCACCCAGATGTCGTTACTGACCCAGAAGGCGCGGTGCGGGATGCCCAGGCGATTCAGGGCACCAATCAGGCTGGCCTGAGTGGCGCTGGCGTGTTGGCGCAACTGGTCAACGGCCGATCGCAAGCGGGTCAGGCGATCGGTGTTTTCTGGCAGGCGCAAGGTAAGCGGGGACAGCCTCAGTATGGCCTCGATGGTCGTGTCATCGGCTGAACGATTCAGTTCCCGGGCCAGTTTGGGCGATACCTTGTCAGTTACTGGTGATGAGTAAAAATTAACCGGGCCTGGTTGGTTACTCATAGCTGGCACCGGTGTTTTACCTGCCGTGGCCGCCCGGCTGTTAACCAGCGGCACACATAACACAGTGAGGACAAGCACGGACAGCAGCAGGGGGTGACTCAGGCGGTGAGGGGCCGGGCTTGACGCCCGTTGGCCTGTGCCTTTCACACACCGCCCCTGGGCCGGTGGCTTGCCGGCAGGGATGGGTTTAAAGGTCTCAGGTTGCAGGCGCATTCAAAAGGTCAGGGCGGGTCAAGTACTACTGAATAATACCCAGTTTTTTGCCGTACTTGCGATAAAGTTGCTGCTGTTTGCCGTTCAGGTCGATTTCACGACCGTCGATAAACGCGTGGGTCAAGCGATTGCCCACCATGTCCAGGGCATTGCCATTGGAGATGAACAAGGTGGCGGACTTGCCCTTTTCCACGCTGCCGTATTTGTTGTCAATGCCCAGAATGGCCGCATTGTCCAGCGTGATCATTTTAACGGCCTGCTCTTCATCGAGGCCATAGGCCGCGGCCGTGCCGGCGGTAAAGGCCAGGTTGCGCGCGCTGGCGCTCATGCCCGCCTGATAGGCCAGGCCGGTTTTGATGCCGTGCTGGCGCAAGAAAGCCGGCAGGGTGTAGGCTTCATCCAGGCTGGCGTCTTTCTGGTGGGGCAGGTTGTGCACGGAGGTGACAATGACCGGCACGCGCTGCTTGCTGACAAAATCCACCACCGGTTTGACCGCCGCCCCGGTGACCAGCACGAGGTTGTCGGCCAGCGCCGTGTCTTGACCGAGCTGTTTGAAAAAGCGGATTGACTCGATAATGCCTTTGGAGTCTGCCGCATGGATGTAGAGTTTCTTTTTGCCATCGAACACACCACTGAGGCTGGCCAGTTTCTGGTTGGTGAGGTTGGCCGGTGGTTTTGCCCACCAGCTTTTGGCGTCCCGAAACAGATTCTTGATTTGCCGGGTTTTCTCGGCAAACTGCTTGTCTTTTTTCATGGAAACCATAAAGGTGCCCAGGTCAAATTGCAGTCTCGAACGGGCCGGCCAGTTGACATGCACCGCGTCATCGGTTTTGACTGCCGCGTCTTCCCAGTTCCAAGCATCCAGTTGTACCACTGATGAGGTACCCGACACCAGTCCGCCCTGGGGCGTGGTCTGCGCCAGCAGAATGCCATTGAATTTCATGGTGGGAATGCGTTCGCTTTCGGCGTTGTAGGCCACAATGCTGCGTACGTTGGGGTTGAGTTGACCCACTTCGCGGGCATCCAGGGTGGCTTTGAGCGAATCCACTTCACGCAGCCCGAGGTCGGTGACCGGCAGAATGAAGCCCGGATAAACAGCGGCCCCTTTGGCGTCAATAATGCGGTGATCGGCTTTGACCAGTGGCAAGCGTCCGGACGCCACTTCGGTAATGACGCCGTTTTCAAAGGAAATCTGGGCATTCGGGAGCACGCGGCCATCACCAGTGTGCAAGGTGGCGTTGGTGATGGTGATGCCCTGTTTCTGAGGCGGTGCCGGTGTCGGCGGCATGGCCTGTGCGGCGGTGAAGGCGCCAAGCAAAGCGGCCATCAGCACCAGGCGCAGGCGAGCATGGCGAGAGCGGGGCAGGACAGCCCGGGCAGTGGCGGGGGTGAAATCAGTCATGGCTGTTCTCCGTGTGCAGCAGGTATTCGTAGCCGTGCAGGCTGTCGCAATGGAAGTGTTTCTCAGGCTGGGGCAGCACCGGCTTCTTGTCACCGGGAGATTCCTGCGCCAGTTTGATGAGGTGGGCTTTGGTCTCGGCAATGCGTTTTTCCAGCGCCGCGTTTCGTTCCCGATCGTAAAGAATGGCACCGTCGACCAGGGTTTTTTCCACCTTGGCCTTGATGGACAAGGGCGTATCACTCCACAGCACCAGGTCGGCGTCCTTGCCCACGGCAATGCTGCCCATGCGGTCATCCAGATGCAGCAGTTTAGCCGGGTTGAGGGTGACCAGCTTCAGGGCTTCCTCGGGGCTCAGTCCGCCGTACTTGATGGACTTGGCGGCTTCCTGATTCAGTCGGCGGGCCATTTCCGCGTCGTCGGAGTTGACGGCGGTGGTGATGCCAACCTTGTCGAGCATGGCCGCGTTATAGGGAATGGCGTCATTGACTTCCCACTTGTAGGCCCACCAGTCGGAGAAGGTGGAACCGCCGGCACCGTGTTTTTTCATCTTGTCAGCTACTTTGTAGCCTTCCAGTATGTGGGTGAAGGTGTTGACCCGGAAGCCAAAGTCTTCGGCCACCCGCATGAGCATGGTGATTTCCGACTGCACGTAAGAATGGCAACTGATGAAACGGTCCTTGTTGAGAATTTCAACCAGTGTCTCCAGGGCCAGGTCACGCCGGGGCGGTGGCGTTTTCTTTTTCTTTGACGGACTCAAGCGGTTGTATTCGGCCCAACGTTTTTCGTAGTCCCGCGCCTGGGCGAACTGGTCACGATAGACCTGTTCCACGCCCATGCGGGTGAGCGGGTAGCGAATGGATTGCTGAGCCCGTGACCGCTTGACGTTTTCCCCCAGGGCAAATTTGATGAACGGATCGGCGCCTTTGATTAACAGGCCATCGGCATCATTGCCCCAGCGCATCTTGATAATGGCCGACTGGCCACCAATAGGGTTGGCCGAACCGTGCAATAACTGGGCGGCGGTGACGCCACCGGCCAGGTTGCGGTAAATGTTGATGTCTTCAGGATTGAGGGAATCGGCCATGCGCACCATGCCGGAATTCACGGCAATGTCGTTGATGGACAGCAGAGCGATGTGCGAGTGTTCGTCGATGATGCCCGGGCTCAGGTGTTTGCCGCTGGCATCGATGATTTTTTCGGCTTTTTTCTTCAGGTTCTTGCCAATGGCGGCAATTTTGCCGTTTTTAATCAACACGTCGGTGTTTTCGCTCACGCCACGATCGGTGTTTGTCCACACGGTGGCATTTTTAATCAGCAGCGTTTTGGGTTTTTCCGCCTGATTGAAGCCGTAGGCACTGAAGGGTTTGGGCAGTTCCGGCGGGTCGGTTTTTTTATCAGCCTCAATCGTGTTTTTGTCTTCATCGTGATCGTGTTGCGCTTTACCGACCCGCACCAGTTGCCAGGTCTGGCTGCTGTCCACCGGCACAATGTGTTGCCGGTTAGTCGCATAGCCCATGTACTCGCCGATAAGGGCTGTGGCCGGGGCGGTTGCGGCATTGCCTTTTGTGTTTTCTTCGGTGGTCGAGTCTGGCTTTGCCATTGCCTTGTCGGCGGGCTTGCCGGGCTTGACCTGCAAGGTCAGGAAGTGCTCATCGCGACTGAGGCTGAGCTTGACCGGAGTTTTCTTGTCGACGGGTCTGACCATGGCCTTGCCCCCTTTCCAGTCCAGGTTGAAAGCCAAAGTGCCGTCAGGTGTTTCCAGCATCCATTGGCCTGGCAGGGCCGGGGGAATGCCGGTGACATCGTAAGCCATACCAGCCACCCAATTCTGGGCGATCTGCGCCTTGGCTTCGGGGTCGAACAGGTCACCGGTGGCAATCAGCAGGTTCGCCCGGGCGCCGGGCTTCAGATGACCCAGATCCGCGGCACTCACCATGCTGGCGGGCACTTCAGTCAGCGATGCCAGCGCTGTCTCCTTGTCCAGGCCTTTTTTGATGGCGGTTTTCAGGTTGGACAGAAATTTCTTGGGCTGGTTTCCGGGTGTCAAGGCAAAGGAAATGCCATTTTTCTTCAGCAGCTGTGGGTTAAAAGGCGCTGCCTGCCAGCTGAGTAAGTCTTCGGTGGTGGCGTTCCAGGCATCCAGCGTGTCCTTGATGTCCGGTGCCTTGGGGAAATTCAATGGCACAATCAGGCGCGCGCCGGTGTTTTTAATGGCTTCGATGTTTTTGTATTCATCCCCGGCGGTGGCCAGCACAAACGAGTGGCCGCTTTCCTTGCCCAATTTGGCCGCCAGTACACTTTGTTGCCAGTTGCCAGTGTGAAAAATCTGCGGCAGCTGGGCGTTTTCCCTCACGGCTTTCAGGTCAAGGTCCACAAAGTCGGGGTTTTTTAGTCGCGCGTACCAGTCGGCGTCCAGCCAGGTTTGCCTCAGCAGGGCTGCGGCTCCCATGAGCGACACGGGGAAATTCTGTTTGGAGCTGCCCTTGTCAAAAGACAAGTGGTTGCTGGCGCGTGGTTTGATGATCACCGCCGGGTCATCGCGTTCGCTCAGGTCAGCCAGCACCCCGGTGCCTTGCATGATGCCATCGGGCCGATGGCTGAGCACCGCGCCAAAGCCCATGGCACGTAGTTCCTTAGCCTGTTTCGGGTTGACATGAAAATCCGTGACGGCGTCGTAGCCGGCCTTGATGGCTTCGTTGCTGTTGACCGGCCCGGTCAGGGTGGTCTGCATGACTTCTTTCTGGAAAAAGCTGAAACCGGGTTTTTTCGGCGGTTTGGGCAGGCCGTAGTGACCAGCCAACAGAACAAAGCCCGGATAGACGTGCAAGCCATTTAAATCCAGCACTTTGGCCCCGGCTGGAACACGGGTGTTGGCGCCAGCGGCCAGCACCCGGCCATCCTGGATCAATACCGTGCCATCCGGCACTGTTGTGTGGCTGTCCAGGTGCACGGTGGCGTGGGTCAGAGCGGTGACCAGTGGCCGTTTGTCCACCATGCCGTTGGGTGTGCGGGTGGGAATGTCCTGGGTGCCTGCGGAGGTTGTCAAGGCGAAAAAAGCCAGGGACAGCCAAGGGGTTTTTAGTGATTTCATGCGCGATTCCGGTTGATCTGCAACGTCCGGTTGATGACCGGGCCTGGTCTAGGGAGTTTCTGATTGAGTCGTGATGCGGCGTCTTGCGGTGTAAAATCGTCCATTCCTGTGTTGCAAACCATCACAATAGCGTGCTATTTGCGCCTTGAGCTGAACAATTTTACACAACAATCTGCTCGCGCCAGATTCAATCAGCGCTTCCCTGGCGAGACTGATGCCGGATCAACCGATTGAGTAATTGCGCCGTGGTGACCGGGTTGTCATTGAGCCAGTTGTTCAGCAAGGCCCGGTTCAGGCTGGCGCCCACAAGGTGGTGAACCTTGCGTTCACCAACAAAAATGAGGGTACCAGCATCGGGGTCATATGCTATATGCCAAAGGTCATGTTTGCGGGTGGCCGGCAGTGCCGCGAGCAGGCGATTGATACCGGTCTGGTTACGCTGGAAATCCGCCACATCGGCAAAGTGTTTTTTCAGGCTGTCGTGGAAATAGGCGGCCACTTTTTCCTGTGGCATGGCCGGCGGCAGCCACTTGAGTGAAAAGCGCACCGGCACCAGCCCCGCCTTGATGTCATTGATATTGGTCTGCCCGTAGGGGACTTGCAGAGAGAGGGTGAAAACGTAGGTGAAGTTCCACAGGATATCGGACTTGCCCACGGTCACCCAGGGCCGTTGTGCGCCCTGGCAGGGCAGGGACAGCCACAGCAAGGCCAGCACAGCATAGCGAAACACAACCGGGCGCCGAAGGGGTGTCATTGCAATCATCCAAAGAAACGATACTGACCCATTATGCCGACTGGAGCCACGGTTTGGCAAGTTATTAAGCCGGCCGGATTAATAGCAACACAGCGGTATTGGCGAGCCGGGCAGAAGGAGCCAAAGACTCTATGGGGTTTAGCCTGTGGTCACGGCTGTTGTTGGTCTGTGCAATGCGTCTGTATTGCTGATCTGACTAAGGAATTTCACATTACACCAGCGGACACAAAAAAACCCGTGGCAGGCACGGGTTTTGGGGTGGAATCAGGCGGCCTCAGGCTTTTTTGCCGGAATCTTTCGATTTGGCTGCGGTTTTTTGCTCTTCTTCCTCGATTTTCATTTTGAAGAAGCCGTACATCCAGAAGCCCATACCGACCATGAACAGGATGGTGAAAGCCGTCATCAGGCCAACTGGGTTATCAATAATGCGTGAAAAAACTTCCATGCGCTCTCCTGCTTTTTGCGATGAGGATAAAGTGATATTAGCTGCGGCTAATATTAACACAAACCGCGTTTGCTCACACACACCGGGAGGCCGCAGGGAGTAAAAAGACTTGATGGCCGTCATGTTCCGGATCTGTTCCGGATGTATTTCCTGTTTATCCGCTTGATTTCAGGCGTTCCACGCGCAGCAGGTTGGTGGTGCCGGAGGTACCAAAGGGAACACCGGCGGTGATCACAAAACGGTCGCCCGCATCGGCCAGTTGCTGCTGGCGTATGACACGCTGGGCGATGTCAACCATTTCCTCGGTGTTATGGGCGTCCTCGGTGAGCACAGGCAACACGCCCCAGCTCAAGGTGAGCTGGTTGCAGGTTTTTTCGTGCGGGGAAATGGCTGTTACCGGCGTTGGCATGCGAAAGCGGGAAACACGCAAGGCGGTGGCACCGGAACTGCTGAAGCAGACCAGTACACGGGCATCCAGCGTGCGCGAAATGTGGGTCGCGGCCGAGGACACCGCATCGGGCGTATTGGCCTCGACGCTCAGCGGCCGTTCCTGCATGTGCAACTGGAAATCCGGGTCCTTTTCCACAGTCAGTGCAATGTTGTTCATGACCTTGATGGCCTCTGCCGGGTATTTGCCCACGGCGGTTTCGGCTGAAAGCATGACCGCGTCAGTGCCGTCATAGATGGCATTGGCCACGTCGTTGGCCTCAGCGCGCGTGGGGATGGGGCTGCTGACCATGGATTCCAGCATTTGCGTAGCGGTGATCACCGGTTTGCCCGCTTCGCGGCACTGGCGGATCAGTTTTTTCTGGATCATGGGGACTTTCTCAGGCGACAGTTCCACGCCCAAATCGCCCCGTGCCACCATGATGCCGTCGGCTTCGTGCAGAATCTGGCGAAAATTTTCCACCGCCGCGGGTTTTTCTATCTTTGCCATGAGTTTGGCGCTGGATTGGTGCAAGGCCAGGTAATGGCGGGCCAGTTTCAGGTCGTCCACATGGCGCACAAAGCTCAGCGCCACCCAGTCCACGCCCAGGCTGGCACCCAGGGCCAGGTCTTCGATGTCCTTTTCCGTCATGGCCGCCAGGCTCAGGTCGGCACTGGGCACATTGATGCCCTTGTTGTTGCTCAGCGTGCCACCGACAATCACCCGCGTGAGGAGCACACCGGGGCGCGCTTCGGTCACTTCCAGGCGGATCTTGCCGTCATCAAGCAGCACCGTGTCACCGGCCTTCATGTCAGCGCACAGGCCGTTGTAACTGATGGAAACGCCATTGGCATCGCCTGGCCTGTCGTCCTGGCAACGCAGTTCAAAAGGCTGCCCCGGCTTGAGTTCCACCTGACCACCGGCAAAACGGCCCACCCGGATTTTTGGGCCTTGCAGATCCTGCAGGATGCCCACTCGCACGCCACTGTTTTCCGCCGCGGCGCGAATGTTGTTGACGTTATTGCGATGCTGCTCGGCCGAGCCGTGGGAAAAGTTCAGCCGAAACAGGTTAACGCCTGTCTGGATAAGGGTCTGGATCATTTCCGGACTTTCGCAGGCAGGCCCCAAGGTGGCGACAATTTTGGTGCTGCGTTTTTGCTCGGTGGTCATGCGTGGCGGGTGCTCCGGTTTGCGGTGGTTGGTGGCATTCTTTTCTCCTGCAAGGGATACTTCTTCAAGGCGTGTTGCAGAGAAAGTTACCATGAAAAAAGCACGATTGACAGCCACAAGCCTGGCGCCATCCGGTTTCGGGTAAAATGGAGGTCACTCGAAACCAACAGGCAAAGCCCCGAAGGGCAAGGAGAAAATCATGGCGCTAATCGACTGCCCATCATGCAATGCGCGCGTCTCAAGCGTTGCCAGCCAGTGCCCGGAATGCGGCTTTGATCTGGCCATGGGCATGGCGGATGAAGAAACCCTGCGCACGCTGCGCAATCGGCGGTACCGTGATCGCATGTACGTGCTCAAAATGCTTTCGTTTGCGGCCATGGCCATCGCCATGATAGGCGCCATTCCCATGTTGTTTCATTACATCAGTGCCATCGAGGCGGGCACCCCGGCGCAGCTGATGGATCACTGGGGCGTGTATCTGGTGGGGATCGGTTTTGTGTTCTACCTGGTTGTGCGGGTGCGCATGCTGTCGCTGAAAAGCGCCCATCGGCGCGGACAATAAGCTCTGCAGAAGGCAAGCCAACAGTAACCAAACCGATAAATTAAAAGGCCCGCCCTGAATCCAGAGCAGGCCCCCGAGGGAGTTTGTAGTCGCTATCAGGCGACTTTATGCGCGCTGGTTTCCCGCGCTTCGGCGTTTTCAGCCGCTTCGGCGGAAGATTCCAGCAGCGACTGACTGCCAATTTCAATTCGCCTTGGCTTCATGGCCTCGGGAATTTCTTTCACCAGTTCAACAGTCAGCAGGCCATTGTCCATGTGCGCGCCCACCACGCGAACGTGGTCGGCCAGTTGGAACTTGCGTTCAAACGCACGGGTGGCAATGCCCCGATGCAGAAACTGGCGATTCTTTTCTTCCTTGACTTCACGAACCTTGCCCCTGATGGTCAGCAGGTTGGGTTCGGTCAGGATTTCGATGTCATCCTTGTCGAAGCCGGCCAGAGCCAGGGTGATTTTGTACTTGTCATCGCCTTCCACTTCGATGTTGTAAGGCGGGTAGGACAAGTTGCCTTGCTCGGTGCGGGCCACCTGATCAAGCAGGCTGGCCATGCGGTCAAAACCAATGGCAGTCCTGAAAAGTGGAGTGAAATCAACGTTCATCACATATCCTCCCTATCAGCAATATGTTTGACTTCCTCCGGTGTTTCCGCTGAAACCACCGGAGCCCACATTGTCCACAGGCCAAAGCCCTGTGGATACCTAAGATTATGGGGATTGGTGGCAGAATTTCAAGGGTCAGAAAGGGCCGTAAAGAGGTGAAATGGCAGAGATGACTTGGAGAGTTCGAACTGGCTATGGGCGAGCTAGGGAGCCTCTGATTGAATCTG
>JALWKC010000189.1 GCA_026996795.1 Lysobacterales bacterium
AAAAACCTCGGCCACATCACGCCCGTTCAGGCGCTCAAGCAATGGCAGAAAAAACAACCGGAATTATTCAAAAAGAAGATTTATGATCAGGCGAGACCCGACAGGTATTCACGAAGCTTCTGCTCAGCAGGTTCGAGGGACCAGTAACCCCAACCCTGACCAGTTTATCAGTCCGCCGGTGGATCAGTTCTTTCTTCCCGATGGCGTTGGCGGCGAAGGCTCTGACTTCGGCAAGGCGGTGTCCATCGACGGGCTGACCATGCTGGTTTCAGCGCCCCAAGCGACGCGCCAGGGCGTGGTGTATGTGTATGACAAGGTGGGAGCAAACTGGGTGCAAGGCCAGGTGCTGGAGCCGCCGGTTGAATTTGGTTTCAGTGCGTTTGGTAAAAACGTACACCTGCATGGCGACTGGGCGTTTATCACCACGTCCCGGACGGTGAGTTGCGGGCAGGGAAACACGAGCCTGTGCACGGGCCAGGACGTACAAGTCTACCGGCGTGTCGGCACGCAATGGCAATGGCAGGAAAGTTGGCTCGACGGTAATGACTTTTCCCGCTTTGGGGATTTGATCAAGTCCGATGGCAATCTGTTGCTGGTTGGGGAACCGGCTCTGGAAGATAATCAGGGCAATGGGTTTATTTTGGGTGCCCTGCATGTTTACGAGTATGACGGTAGCCAGTGGCAGAAAACCCAAAAACTCATGCTGCAGGTTTCCAACCGCCCCGTTCATTTTGCTTCAAACTTTGCCATTGATCCGGTTACGCATCGCATTGCGATCCGGCAATGGAGCAGCCTTCAGAGTCAGGAAGTAACCGTATTTGCCAACACCGGCGGCAGCTGGCAAGCCACCGATTCCGTTTCCGCGTTTGTGTCGGATGACGCGGCCACGTTTGGCCATCAAATCCAGTTTTTGGGGGATTCCCTGCTGGTCAGTGCACCGGCTCTGGTACCTGCTGGCCCATCTCAACCCGGCGCGTTTTATCTATTCAGCCCCGGGGTCAGGAACTGGTCAGCGGTGCAGCGGTTGACTCCACCGGTCAATCAAACGCTGGAAAGTTTTGGGGTTACGGTGCAAAAATCTGGCACGGAGGTGCTGGTTGCCGCTGTTGACCCCACTGACCTGACGGCTGTGCCCGTGTTTCATTACGCACTGAGCGGCAACACCCTGCAATACCTCCAGCAAAGCACTATCCTTTCCTCCACCAGTTATGCGCCCATGGCATTGAAAGTGTTTGCCGGCAGCGAAGCCGGGTTGGTGGATCAACAGGACACCGATGCGGACGATGCCACGGAAAACACCTTGGTGCTGTTTGACTGGGACGGCGCCAGCTGGCAAACAGAAGCCTTGGTGGAGCCGCAGAACACCAGCGCCAATGACTACCTGGGTTACGTCATGGCCACGGATGGAGACTGGCTGTTTATGGCGGAAAAATCGGACAACCCGGCGGCCAATGCCGGCAAGGTCCGGGTTTACCGCAAGACCGGCG
Source organism: Lysobacterales bacterium (assembly GCA_026996795.1). Classification (GTDB taxonomy): domain Bacteria; phylum Pseudomonadota; class Gammaproteobacteria; order Xanthomonadales; family Marinicellaceae; genus S144-45. Next base: position 1,488 of record JALWKC010000189.1, read on the forward strand.
GCCAATGGATCCTGGTCGATACCTTGCAACCGGCGGGCGTGCAGGGCGGGGACTGGTTTGGCAGTGCCATGGACATTGATGGAGCGCGAGCCGTGATAGGCGCTCCGGGAGAGGCCGGTGCCGGGGCGGTTCATGTGTATGAGTTACTCAATAATAACTGGACTGAAACGGATCAAGTGACCGCTGCCAGTGCCCAGACCGGGGATGGATTTGGCAGATCGGTGGCACTGGCCGGTGATGAGTTACTGATCGGGGCGCCTGGCACCATAAATGGCGGCATCAATGGCCATGGCGGCGCGGTCTATCAGTTCCAGTTTAATGGCACACAGTGGAATCAGATTGACCGCCTTGATCCCCCGCAGCCGGGGGTTTCCGAAGCATTTGGCAATGCCATTTATCTGGACGGAAACCGCTTGCTGGCGTGTGATCCGGCTGACAGTGAGCGCGACGTGTTTTCCGGCGCCGCGCATGTGTTCGAGAAAACCAATGGCCAGTGGCAGCACACGGCCAAGATTGTCCCGGATAGCCCGGTATTTGCCGGCCTTTTCTGTCAGCCAGCAGCCTTGCACGGCGATACGCTGGCCATCGCCCAGCCCAAGTTCAATGGCGGGGTGAGCCTGTATCGTCTAACTGGCGGCCAGTGGACCAGGCTGCATCACTGGCGCGAAGGCAGCAACTTTGGCCGCGGGCTGGCCTTTGATGTCGATGGACGACTGCTGATTGGTAAACCCGATGGGTCGTCTTCTGCGGGTTATTTTGGCGATGGCAGCGTTTTGGTGTATGAGCCGTTTCTGGACGGCTGGGTGCAGTCGGGCCTCCTTGAACCGGACACGTCGCGGGATGCGCTGTTGTTTGGTTATTCCCTGGCGTGGTCTGGCGATGAGGTGTTCGTGAGTGCGCCAGCGTCCAATGAAAGAGGCTACCAGGCGGGATTGGTCAGCCACTACCTCTGGAACCGGCCACCGGGGTTGCTGGGTGGTCGTGTCTCCGGCCTGCTAAAAGGCAATCAGGTGCAGATTGATTCGGCTGGCATTGGTCCCTACCTGGCCACGGAGAATGGTGTCTATGCCTACCGTCGGTATATTCCTCAACCGACTTCGTACGATTTTACCGTCACGGTTCAGCCGTCCTCACCGATTCAGCCTTGTCATATTGAAAACCCCACAGGGATACTCTGGAATGCCGATGTTTCCAACCTCAATATTGTCTGTGAGCTGGGCACGGACCTGATTTTCCGGCACGGTCTGGACAGCCAAACACCCAATCAGTAAAGAGGGATTGAAGGCGTTATCACTTATTTTTCCCTGGGACGGCCGCTGGTGTTTTCCGGCAACGGCTCGGCAGTGACCAGATAGCGTAACGGGCCGCCGGCCTGCCAGCGGTGAAAAGGATAACAGGTGGTGAGCAATAACTGTTCCCTGTCAGCCAGGGGAATCTGCTGTTGGCGGCTGTCAACAATGGCCGTGGAACTGACACGGTAGCGATAGCGCCGGTCAGTTTCCAGTTCCAGCACATCGCCAGGTTTCAGTTTTTCCAGAAATGCAAAATGGCTGTCCCGGTGGCCGGCAAAAACCACGCTGTGGCCTTGCCCGGGCCAGCCACTGCCGGCGACGTGGGCACCACCAAAGGCCAGGGTGCGGTCATTGGCTTCTGCCAGCAGGATACGCCCGATTTTCAGCCGCGGAACCCGCAATCGTGCCACCGGATGGGTGTCCGCCCACGGCCAGGGCTTGACGGGCTGGCCAGTGAGGCGGGATGTTTTCCAGGCCTGGGCGATTAATGTTTCTGCCAGTTTGGCCTTGGCCAACAGGTAGGCGGTGCTGGCCACCCGCTGGCTGCCGGCCAGCAGGCACATCAGCGCCAGCGCGGCCAATCCCCAGCGGCGCATGCGGCGAAGGAACATGTGCCGCTGGTGAGTGCCGGAGGCTGGTTGAATAGCCGGTTCAAGGGCCGGCAACAGCCGGTTTTGCGGTGTGATGGATGAGTTCATCCGTTGTGCTTGATCAGATGACGCCACCCACTGGCGGCCAGCACCAGCAGCAAGACACCGGAGAGCAGCTGCCATTTCCAGCCCAGCGCCGTTTGCGGAAAGGGTGCTGCAGCCAGTGTGTTGTTAATTCTTCGCAGCCGGTTAGCGCCGGTTTTTCTGGCTTCTGTGACCTGGTCTGCCACTGGTGTTTTATCCACGGCCACCAGCGCTGTAAACGGGCTGAGCAGGTGGTAGTCCAGCGCCAGACGGGTCATCTTTTCTTTCAGTTCATTGGCATCGGCCAGCCCCAGTTCACGTTGATCCTGCCAGTCTTCCAGACGTTGTCGCGCCCACAGCCGGGCAATGCCGGGGGATTCATGCGGGAGAAGGCGCAGGTCTTTCTGCCACAGGCGGATGCCTGAACCGGTTGAAACGGCTTCGCCAAAAAGGGTCAGGCGGTCAGGCAGGGTTTTGCCGCGCAGGGTGATGGCGACCGGTTCGCCCCGGTACAAGTCGGGGATGACGGTCGGATTCTGCCAGATGGCGTCGGGGTTGATGTCCAGTTCCAGGCCAGTGAGCGCCGGGGCGCTGATCTTGTCGAATAAGTCGCTCAGGCGCTGGTCCACTTCATCCAGCCTGGCCACGTAGGTGTAGCTGCCGCGCCCGTATTCGGCGGCCTTGCGCATGAAGTGGCTGTTGGGCGCGCCACCGATGCCGATAGTGAATAGCCGGGCATCACCCAGGCGGGTACGAATTTCGCGAAATAGTTCAGCCTCATTGCCCACCGCACCATCGGTGATAAAAATGACCTGTTTCAGCCGGCCCTGATCGAGTGAAGGCTTCAGGGCCAACCGCAGCGCCGGTTGCATGTTGGTGCCACCATCGGCTTTCAGACCATCAACAAATTCCATGGCCAGCATCAGGGTTTCACTGGTCAGCGGCTGGCTAGTGGCAAACAGGGCATTGGCCGCGCTATTGAACTCAATGACATTGAAATAATCATCGCCTTGCAGCTGCTGCAGGCCATACAGCAAGGCGTCTTTGGCCTGTTCCATGGCAGTGCCAAACATAGAGCCGGAGGTGTCAATGACAAAAACCACTTCGCGCGTTAGCGATGATTTTTTCCCCTTTGGCATGGCCGGTGGCAACATCAGCAGTAACTGGTGGTCGGCACCCTGATAACGTTCGTGAAAGACGGCAAGTTGAACGGATTTTCCCCGCGCCGGTCGCCACCGCAGGACAAAATCGTTCGCATCGCTCAACTGGCTGTCAGCAAAGTGAATCCGGGCGATATCACTGTCGGTTTCGGTAGTAACGCGGTGATAGAGGCTTTCCAGTTGCGCCAGCGGGAAGCCGGCTTCCAGCCGCACCTCGATGCGGCGCTGATGCCGATCCATGATCGATTCCGCAGCGGAATGGCTGACTGAATCCGTGACTGCCGGGTGAATCAAATCCCCGGCAGCGGGTGCGGGTTCATAGCGGGGTTTGAAAGCCAGTGGCAGACGCAACTTAAAAACGCCTTTGTCGTAGCGCACCGGTTGTTGCCAGAAAATTTCCACCTGCACGCTTTGGCCTGGCAGGATGTGGCTGACCCGGGTGGTAAACAGGTTGGGTCTGTGCTGTTGCAGCAGGCCGACTTTTTTGCCCGCCCGTCGCGCCCTGTCATAAATCGCCCTGGCTTGCTCGATTTCGTGAATTTCGCTTTCGATGACGCGTTGTCCGATGCGTAGCCGCATGCGATACACCGCGGCCTGATCGGGCAGTCCGAAGGCATACACGGCGTCTTCCACAGCGTGCCCGCTGTTATTTTGAAAAACTTGAGTCATCTGGTTGCTGGCAACAATGCCCACCACGTCAGTGGAAATGCGGCTGGAAACCAGTTCGAGCCGGCCGGCTCCCTGCGGGTTATTGTCAAACAACACCCCGGCACTGATGGTGTCGAGAAAGTCGGCTGGCTGGGTAGCAAGTGGACTCGCGGCGCGCACCTGATAAATGCCGCCAAAAATCACCAACAGCGAGAAAATAACGGCATCTTTCCAGTTCAAACCCAGGCCCCGGCAGTTTTTACTGCGTTTGTTGTGGGAAAAGGCCTCACGCCGGGGTGACCGGTTGTGGCGGTCCTCCGTGAATGGCGGTTTGCCTGGCAGCCTGTCGGGATAAAGCGGGTTGGGTTCTGTGCGGTTGAGTCGTTCCAGTTCATTGCGAATTTTCTGTCGTGCCATGCTGGCCTCCCTGGTTTATGGATAAGGCCATTAAACGCGTCCCATGAGGCGCTTGTCGGGAGAGAATATGGCAAAATCATGATCAGTTATGCCGAAATCTGGCACTGACAATTTTTTTCACTTACGGATGACATTTGAAGGAAACGGCGTGATCAAGCCCGAACGAGCCATTAAAACGGAAATTAATCTTGGTTAACAAAGAAGAAAACGTGACTCCCTTGCCTTTGACAATACATTAAAGTATGTTTATGAGGCAGCAAGGCATCCATCCGAAAGTCCTTTCCTGATCATTCATTCCGTGTAAAGGGATGAATGCCAAAGAAAGTTCATATTCAACTGATTGCTGTAATACTAACTATTTCTGCACACAAAAGGAGATACACATGCCGGGGAGAGAACATCGGTCGATACCGCATCATAAAACGATATCATCAGCCAGAGGTTGGCCAGGAATCAGGGTGATCCTGGCGGTTCTGTTAATGGGAATGGCCGCCTTAGCCACCGCCCAGCAAAGTTGCCAGACAAACATGAGTGGCCGCTTGTTGCAAAACGGCTATTCCATTCACACCAGTTACCCTTTTGACCCGGCAACATTGCCTGGTATACCGGGTACGTTGACCATTAAGGATGTCACCGGCTATGGGGCCTTGCACGACGTGCCCGCCCAGCGCTGGGAAACCAATCAGGACGGGGCAACACCAACCGTTCAGACCTGGCTGCCAGCGGATTTTGATATTGGTGGCTCCGGGCCGCAAACGGTTTTTTCCACGGCGATTGACCCGGTGAGCGGGGATATTTTTACCGCCTCCACCCGCTTGTGGGGAACGCCCACAGCGCCAGGTAGCATTGCGGCTCCATTGAGCGCCGGTCCCATGATCGTGTATCGCATTGATGGCACCACCGGCACAGTCAGCCAAATTGTCAATATCACCGCCGATGTCAATGCCAATGAAAACTTTGGCGCCAGTTACCTGACCTATGATGAAACCAACCAGCAACTGTTTGTGGTGGGTATGGATACGGGTTCCATCTACCGCATCAATCCGGCAGGCAGCGGCGCGGCCGCTGTGCTGGAAGTATATAACCCGGACATCGATGCCGGCATTGCCGAAGACACCGTAACCGGCGAACTGGCTCCCATGGGCGAGCGCATTCTTGGTTTGGCCTGGAACCCGAAAGATGGCAAATTGTATTATTCTGTCTGGGCCGTGGACGGTGCTGACCCGGCCGGGAATCCACTGGATGATGCCTATGGTGGAGCCGGCAGCACCAACACCATCCATAACACCATTCGCTCGGTGGCCTTGCTGCCTTCTGGTGCCATTGATGCGGTCACTGATCAGCCTGTCATTGACCTGCCATTCCTGAACGTGACACAGCGGAATCAGCTGTACGAAATTAATCCAGGATCCTACCCGAACCCGACAGTGTCGCGGGTGGACGATTTCAGCATGCCGGTGGCGGATATCCAGTTCAATAAAAAAGGCGACAAGGTGCTGCTGGCCGAAAGCGGCTATTTTTCCGGTTCACCGCCTTCCACACTGGCTCACCGGGCCAGGGTGCTGGAGTACGCCATTGACAACGCTGGCAACTGGACCATCTCCATGAACCAGTCCAAGTATGGCGTGGGTGAATCCATTGACTTTGGGTCAGGGATTTACGAAGGCATTAACGCCCGTGGCGGCGCTGCCTGGTCTTATCACAGCGCTGGTTCCCCAGCCACTCCGCAAATTACCGGACGTGACGGCTATATTCTGGTCACCGCCGATGCGCTGGATTTGCGTGCGACGATTTACTACGGCTACCAATACATGGACACCGTGGCCAATACCCCCGGTGGCACACCGGCCATGTGGGGCAGTGACCTCTACGAATCCGTGGTGGCGGATCTGGATGGAAACCCCACTGAATTCGCCAAAGGATTGTTTGGCGATGTGGATATTATGCTGTGTGGATTTGATCTGGGTGACACGGTTTGGTACGACACCAATCAGGACGGTATCCAGGATGCCGGTGAACCGGGCGTCCCTGGTGTACAGGTTGAATTGCACACCGGCAGTGGCTGCGCCAATCCCACCGGTATTGTTGTGACCACCGATGGCAATGGCAACTACCTGATCCCTGATGTGGTGGCCGGCGATTATTCCCTGCAATTTTCTGGTTTGCCACCAGGCTACGTGTTCAGCCCGGCCAATCAGGGCGGCAACGACAACCTCGACAGTGATGCCAATGCGGCGACCGGGTGTATTGACAACCTTGCCTTGATACACGATGAGAGTGATGAAGACGTGGGTGTGTTTGCCCCTGGCACTATCACCGGTCTGGTCTGGTGCGAAAGCCCTACCAACCCCAACACGGCCTATGATCCAGGTGATGGCGACACGCCGCAACAGAACGTAACGGTGACCTTGTATGAGGACAGTAATTGTAATAACGTTCTGGACGGTACTGAGGCTGCCACGGCCATCGGGGGCGTCACCGGCGTGGCCGGCAACTACACCTTTACGCCACTGGTGACCGGCCCGCCGGGCACCAACCCGCCAGGTTGCTACGTGGTGGAAGTGGACACCACCGACCCGGATCTGGGCCTGTGCAACACGCCCATCACTCCGGTGCAGACGTTCCCTGATCTGGATGCCAACAATCCCACCAGCGCCAACAATAACTTTGGTCTGGTGGTGGATCTGACACTGGGCGACTACGTCTGGTACGACACCAATCAGGATGGCTTGCAGGATATTGGCGAGCCGGGTATCAATGGCATCAACGTGGCCCTGTATGACAACGCCAGTTGTACCGGCACGCCCGTGGCCACGACGGTCACGGCCAATGGCGGCACACCGGCGGTCGATGGTTGGTACGAATTCACCGGCTTGAGTGATTCACTCAGCTACTGCGTGGAATTCTCCGGTTACCCGGCAACCTACAGCCTCAGTCCGGCCAACGTGGGCGGTGACGACACCATCGACTCTGACGGCATCGCCGGCGGTGCCGGTGCGCAAATCACCAACATCACCCTCGGTGGTGATGATCCCACCTATGACTTGGGTCTGTTCATGAACGGTGATATCAGTGGCATAGTCTGGTGTGAACACTCCACGCCGCCCAATACCAGCTATGATGGCGCGCCGGATTTGCCCATGAGCCCCATTGATGTGACGCTCTATGTGGACGCCAACTGTAACAATGTGGTGGATGGCAGTGAAGCGGCCTCGGCCGTGCCGCAGGCCACCAGCGCCACCGGCTACAGCTACACCGGGTTACCGGTGGGTCCGGCGGGATCACCCATCTGTTACGTGGTGGAAGTGAACACCACTGACCCGGATCTGGGGCAGTGCAACAACCCCATCACGGCCACCAGCACCGGCCCGGATCTGGACACCACCACCCCGTCCAGCCCCAACAGCCACTTTGGTTTCAATGAGCAACTGATGCTGGGCGACTACGTGTGGTATGACAATGACCAGAACGGTCAGCAGGATGCCGGTGAACCGGGCGTCAATGGCATCACCGTCAACCTGTATAACAACGCCAGCTGTACCGGAGCGCCTTCTGCCACCACGGCCACCGCCAACGGCGGTACACCGGCTGCTGATGGCTGGTACAACCTTGGTCCCGTGCCCTCTGGTAACTACTGCGTTGAATTCACTAACCTGCCAGCCGGTTGGGTGTTTACCCAGGCCAATGTTGGCAGTGACAGCAGTGATTCGGACGCTAACCCGGCCACCGGCCAGGTGCAGGGCATCAACCTGACCCAGACCAACCTGACCATTGATGCGGGCCTCTATGCCGCCATCGGCCAGATCAATGGCCTGGTTTACTGCGACGAACAACCGCGTAACGGTGCCTTTGATACCGGTGAAGGACGTCCCAATGTAGCCATTGACCTGTATCGTGACAGCAATTGTGACGGCAACGGAGACACGCTGGTGACCACCCAGAACACCGATGCGGTCGGCAACTATGCCTTTACCAACCTGCCGGTGGCGCTGGCACCGGCCCCGCCCAATCCACAGGTGTGCTACGTGGTGGTATTTGACACCACTGACCCGTATCTGGGCGACTGCGATGCGCCGTTCCTGCCCACCGAGGAACCCGTGGTGCTGGACACCAGCACCCCGCAGCCGCCTGCTCCGATCACTTTCGGGGTTATCCTCTTGCCACCAGAAGTGATTCCGGTGCTGCGTGGTTGGGGTGTGCTAATGCTGATGTTTGGCCTGGTCTGGCTGGCACGCCGGCAGCGGTTTGGGAGCGATGCCAGGTAAAGCAACGCGCTAAGGCAGTAGAAGCCTGAAATCAGAATCCCCGCTTCAACCGAAGCGGGGATTTTTTATGCCTGCAGGAAAACCGGGGAATTGATAGTGGCGTTAAGGAGGTGGTTTATTCCATGACCACGAAAAACATGATGCCGAAAGCCGCCCGGTTCTTATGGCAAACCAGAGAGCAATCGCCAGCAATCCGCCCAGAATCAACCGCGGTAATGACTGACCTTTTCGTTCAGGTCAGGGCGTGGGCGATCCCGTGGCGGTACTTTGGCGGTGCCAATGTGAAAAAAACCGGCGATGCGTTCCTTGTCTCTTAAACCCAGCGCTGTGGCAACCTGCGCGTCATAAGCCGGCCAGTCGGTTACCCACTGGCTGGCAAAACCGTGGGCAGCGGTGGCCAGAAGCAGGTTTTGGCCCACCGCACCGGTGGACAACAACTGTTCGATTTCCGGGGTTTTTCCGTCATCGCGTGGAGAAAAGACCAGCGCAATCACCAGCGGGGCCTGACAAAAGCGTTGTCGTTCCCTGTCCAGCAACGCCGGCTCTGTTTCGCCCTTGCTGGCCTGAATTTCAGCCAGCTTTTCGCCCAGTTTCTGCCGTGCCTGGCCTTCAATGACAATAAATCGCCAGGGTTCCAGTTTGCGGTGGTCCGGCACCCGCAGCGCGATGTTCAGGATGTCTTGTAATGTGTCCGCATCCGGGCCCGGCCCGGTCAGGTTGCGGGCCAGCACCGAACGGCGTGTGCGCAACAAATCGAGCGCCGAAGGATTGGTTTGGGCAGAAGTGGTCATCGGTTTTTCCAATGGTTCTCATTCACAGTTTCCAATTGTAACATTGGTGATATCCTGCCTATAATGAGTCCAATGAAAACCAACCATGAAGGACAGCCATGAGCGTAACTGTAGGTGTCATAAACGAAACCAACGAGCTGGAAAGGCGGGTGGCCATCACCCCGGAAGTGGCGGCCAAAATCCGCAAGTGGGGCTGGCAGGTGGTGCTGGAAACCCGCGCCGGTGAAGCCGCCGGTTTTCCCGATAGTGACTACACGGACTGCGAGGTTGCACCCAGTGCCGATGCGGTGCTGCAACAGGCTGACGTGATTTTTCGCGTGTCGCCTCCCGATGCGGCCTTCTTCCAGGCGGCCAGGGAGGGTGCCTGCATTATCGGTTTTATGTCGCCGTTTACCGATCAGGAGCGGTTCAAGGTGGCAGCCGGGCGCAAGCAGGTGGTGTTTGCTGTGGAATTAATCCCGCGCACTACACGCGCCCAGGCCATGGACGCCTTGTCTTCCCAGGCATCCATTGGCGGTTACAAGGGCACCTTGATCGCCGCCAACGAAAGCCCGCGCTTTTTTCCCATGCTGACCACGGCGGCAGGCACCATTCGCCCCAGCCATGTGCTGGTCATTGGTGCCGGTGTGGCCGGTTTGCAGGCCATTGCCACGGCCAAGCGGCTTGGCGCCATTGTGACGGCTTATGACGTGCGGCCGGAAACCGCCGAACAGGTGGAATCCCTCGGCGCCAAGTTTCTGGATCTGGGTGTGCAGGCGGTGGGTGAGGGCGGTTATGCCCGCGCCCTGACACCAGAAGAACTGGAGCAGCAACGGCAGGCACTGAAGGATTTCCTCAACAAGGTCAATGTGCTGATAACCACAGCGGCGGTGCCGGGCCGGCCCGCACCAAAAATTATTACTGCCGACATGGCCAAAAACATGAAAACCGGCAGTGTGATTGTGGACCTGGCCGCCGAAGGCGGTGGCAACTGCGAACTGACCGAGCCGGGGGAAACCATCGAAATCAATGGCATCAAGATCATCGGCCCGCTGAATGTGCCGGCCACGGTGCCCATGGATGCCAGCCTCATGTATTCGCGCAATTTGTATAACTTCAGCAGCCTGTTGAACGATGACGGAAAGCTGCACTTAAACTGGGAAGACGAGATACTGGCCGGTTGCGTACTAACGCGCGATGGCCAGCTGGTGCACCCCGTACTGACAGGAGAAAAATCATGATAGACGGTTTTGCCAGCCTTTATATTTTCATGCTTGCGGCCTTCCTGGGTTTCGAGATTATTTCCAAGGTGCCGGTGGTGTTACACACGCCGCTCATGTCCGGTTCAAACTTTATTCACGGCATTGTGGTGGTGGGTGCCATGGTGGCCCTGGGCCACGCTGACACGACGGTAGAAAAAATCATCGGGTTTATCGGCGTGTTTCTGGGGGCGGCCAATGCCGTGGGCGGTTATGTGGTCACTGAACGCATGCTGGAAATGTTCAAGTCCAAAAAAGACAGCAAGAAAGACAGCAACGCTAAAGGACAGGAGAAAGCCGCATGATTGATCTCATCATGAAACTGGCCTATTTTGTGGCCTCCATCCTTTTTATTGCCGGTTTGCGCCGCATGACTTCCCCCAAAACCGCACGCAGCGGTATTGTCTGGGCCGGAGTCGGCATGCTGATCGCCGTGGGCGCCACCTTCCTGCTGCCGGGTTTGCAAAACACCCTGTTGATTGTGACGGCGCTGTTTCTGGCCGCTGTCTGGGCTTGGTATCAGGGCAAGCGCGTGCCCATGACCGACATGCCGCAAATGGTGGCCCTGTATAACGGCATGGGCGGCGGCTCGGCCGCAGCCATTGGCGCTTACGCGCTGGTCAACGCCTTGCAACACGCCGATGCCTGCGGTGCCGGTGCCATCTCAGGTGGCCATGATTGCCTGCACGGCATTGTCGGCTGGCTGGCGGTGATCGGCGCCTTTATTGGCACCGTGTCCTTTTCCGGTTCACTCATCGCCTTTGGCAAATTGCAGGGCTGGATTGACAAACGCTACACATTTCCGGGCCAGCACATCTTTAACGCCCTGGTGACCCTGGCCGCGTTGTGGCTGGGCTATCTGGTCGTCCAGCAGCCGGATGCCCAACTTATCATCGCCTTCTTTGTGGTGTCATTCCTGCTGGGTATTTTCATGACCCTGCCCATCGGCGGGGCGGATATGCCGGTGGTCATCTCCCTGTATAACGCCTTTACCGGCCTGGCGGTGGCTTTCGAGGGCTTTGTGCTCGGTAACGAGGCCATGATCATCGCCGGCACCTTTGTGGGTGCGGCCGGTACCCTGTTGACGCAACTGATGGCCAAGGCCATGAACCG
>JALWKC010000190.1 GCA_026996795.1 Lysobacterales bacterium
CACTGGCTGCCTGTGCCTGCAGCTTAGGCGTTGCCGCTTTCTCCTCCTGCTTCGGTGTCGAGCTACAGCCTGTCAGCGCAGCACCCAGAAAACCTGCCAGAAACAATACGGTCAGTTTTTTCATCATTCAGTCCTCTTGATTTATTTTCGCCACAAATATAACTGATTTAGTGGGGCAGGAAAAGAGCTATTGAAAGTGAATATAAAAAAACCCGGAAGAAGCCTTCCGGGTCAAGCGGGCTACATTATGGAGGAACCGATCAACTCGATTTCCATCAGCGGTTCCTATTCCACCACATTTTGTGTCAGAACGACTTGATCCAGCTCAAGTTTCACCCCATTGCAGCACAGCATCGGGGGCACTGATCCGGTTTGGGCGCAATCCCTGCGGCCTGCTGAAGACGCGGCACATCATGGATTTCCACATATTTGCGTCGCCAGGTGAAAACCCCCTCCTTCTGAAACTTCTTCAAGATGCGCGAGACCGTCTCCGGTGTCAGTCCCAGATAGGTGGCCGTATCCCGGTGCAACACCGGCAGACGGAAACACTCCCAGTCATAGCCCCGTTCCCGGTAGCGCTGCGCCATGGACCAGATGAAACTGGCCACCCGCTGTTCGGCAAACCGGTGCGTCATGTTCTCATAATGGGCCCGCTCCAGCTCCAGTTCCCGGCGCATCATCTGCAGAACCTGCCTGTTCAATGCCGGCATCTGCATACCCAGCATTTCCAGATCCCGTTGTTCCAGACGGCACAGATTACAGGTATCCAGCGCTACCGCATCAAAGCCATACACAGGCTGATCCAGCGCGTCCAGCCCAATGATGTCGCCGGGCAGGTAAAAAGTGTGGATGATCTCATTGCCCTGATCATCCATGCGAAACAGCTTGACCATGCCGGATTTGAGGGCATAAAGGGCTGCGGCCGGCTCACCGGCGCTGAAAATGACCTCACCTTTCTTAAAAACAGGTTGGGCTGAAATGATATTGTCCAGCCGCTGCACCTCATCGGCCGTCATGCCGCTGGGAAAACAGATCCTCTGCAAGCCACAACTGCTGCAGGTAATTTGGGATTTGACAGGATGTAGCCCGGTCATGCTGATGGTCTCTTATTCTGTTCCGCGTAGTTTAGGGCATTTTGCCTCAGGGAGCCAACCGACCTTCCAACTCCACAAACCTCGACTGCCTCATTTTTAAGCAGTTTAACCGCAACCCTTGCCCCGGCAACGACTTGTGGCATTCATCGAAGCCTTTTCCACAAAGTTATCCACAGCTTTTGTGGATAATCCACACACACCACAGGCACTTCTCAATCTCCAGCCACGCATGACACAATCCTTTTAGTTTCAACACCTTACAATCACTTAACATTTTACTTTAAAAAGTTTCTTTTAGCGTTTTTCAGCGTTTGTCAAGCCTTTTCACAAAAGTTATGCACTAAAAATTTTTTATAGGCTTCAAGCGCCCATCTGGCGCGGGTTTCTCCCTCTTTTCGATACAATAACGCCCAAAAACGAGGGCAGCTTTCATGGCCAATATTCTCGCAGTCGGCAACCTGGTGCTGGACACCATTCTGATCACGGACCATTTTCCAGAAGAAGACGAAGAGCTACGCGCTGACCGTCGGTTGCGCCAGCCCGGCGGTAATGCCGCCAACAGCCTCTATGTGCTCTCCCAACTGGGGCATCAGACCAGTCTCGTCACCACACTGGCGGCGGATCAGGAGGCCCGTCTGCTCACCCAGGCTTTGCAACAGCGCGGCATTGATCTGTCCCATATCCAGCGCAAACTCAAAGGCGCTACCCCCAGCAGCTACATTCTGCTCAACCAGCAGGGCGGCTCTCGCACCATCGTGCACTACCGCGATCTGCCCGAAGTGGACTTTGAGCATTTCGCCAAAATCGAAATTGAAGCCTACGACTGGCTGCATTTTGAAGGGCGCAATGTGCCGGAGCTCAAGGGCATGCTCAACATTGCCCGCACCTTCTGTCCCGACACGCCTCGCTCTCTGGAACTGGAAAAACCTCGTGAAGGCATTGAAGCCCTGCTGAATCAGGTGAATGTGCTCTTCACCGGCAAACATTACGCCCAAGCGAAAGGCCATGCCGATGCGCCCGAGTGCATCCAGTCCCTGCGTGAGCTGGCCCCGCAGACGCTGATCATCTGCACCTGGGGGGAAGCCGGCGCCTGGTGGCAGGCGCCAGACGGCGCCCTTAAGCATGTGCCGGCGCAAAAGGTTCGCGTCAAGGACACTTTAGGTGCGGGCGACACCTTCCTGGCCGGCGTCATCCACAAGCTGCTGGCATCCGCCGCACCGGGTGAGGCGGTGCGCTATGGCAGCGAGCTGGCTGCCCGAAAATGCCGCCAGCATGGACTGGATAACCTGCTTGCGCCCCTGGCGGACGACCTCCCTCTGGCCAAAGCGGAAGATATCAGCGCCGCCAAGGCCACCATCGCCAAAGTACCCGGTCGGGACACCAGCGTGATTCTGATCCGGGACAAGGACGCCGACACCATCAAGGCCTATGTGAACAACTGTCCCCACCAGCAGGTTCCTTTGAACGAGGCCTATAAGGTGGATGTGAATCCCTTCGCCAAGACCCTCAAGTGCTCAGTGCATGACGCCTGGTTCAAGGTGGAAGACGGCGAGTGTGTGGACGGCCCCTGCCTGGGCGATCATTTACAACCGTTCCCAATTCGTATTGACGAGGCGGGCAATATTTTCGCCGCTATTGACGACTGAAGGCGGGGGTCCCCTCCTTTTTTCGCGCGGAAATTTTTGCAGGCGGGAAAAGTGTGGAAAAACGGGCTTTCAGGCGTATTTCCGCTGCCTTAGGGCCTCATAGAGCGCCACACCGGCCGCAACGGAGACATTCAGGCTTTCCACGCACCCTTCCATGGGCAGTGCGCAGAGAAAATCGCACTGCTCACGGGTGAGCCGACGCAAGCCGCTGCCCTCCGCCCCCAGCACCAGTCCGATGGGCGTGCGCAGGTCCTGCTGATACAGTAACTGGTCCGTCTCCCCAGCCAGACCGATCAGCCACACTCCCAATTCCTTGACCGCATCCATGGTGCGGGCGAGATTGTTGACCGCAATCACAGGCACCGTTTCTGCTGCGCCACAGGCTACCTTGCGAACGCCTGGCGTGACACAGGTGGCGTTATGGCGGGGAATAATCACG
>JALWKC010000191.1 GCA_026996795.1 Lysobacterales bacterium
TGCTCAGCGTGGCCCTGTTTTCCGTGGTCACGGTGGCGGCCCAGCGCGCGGAAACCCTGCACCAGTTACAAAAGCGGCAGTTGGCCCTGCAAGTGGCCGATAACGTGCTCAATGCCTATTTGCATCATCACGGGCCAGACACACCCGGTCAGTCCCTCAGCGGCATTCAGCAAAACGGCCCATACCGCTGGCATTGGCGCATTATCCGCAGCAGCACGCCCAATCCCCGTATTTTCCGGGTCGAGACACAGGTGGCGGCCGATTCGTCCTTTGATTACCTGGACGCGCAACTGACCGGCTTTTCCCCGCCATGACGCCATCACACCGTCTGTTCCTGCCACACCGCGCCACCGGCTTCACTCTGCTGGAAGTGCTGGTGGCCGTGGCGCTGGTGGTGGTGGTTTCCACCCTGGCCTTTATGGGGCTGGACGCGCTGGTGCGGGCGCGGGCGCAAACCGACGCCTTCGCGCATGCCTGGCAACAGGAAAACCGCGCCTGGCACCTGCTGCGGCAGGACATCAGCTACGCCATTCCCCGTCCGCTTAAGAACGCCCAGGGCACCGTTCAGCCGCCATTTGTCGGTCAGGCCGATGGCTTCCGGTTGACGCGTTACAGCGCGCCGGGCTGGCCGCGGGAAGCGGCTCAGCCGATCAATGCCGTGCGTTGGTTTCAGCGCAACGGGCAGTTAATTCGCAGCCTCAAACCCCAGGCCGATGCCCGGGCAGAAACCGGCCAGGTGCAGGTGATGTTGTCAGCCACCGATCAACGTCACCACTTTGAATACCTGGATGCGGTGGGGCGATGGCACCGCCAATGGCCGCCGCAAGACGCCGCATTGCTCGCTGGTGGGGAAAACGCAGCGGGCCGGCAGGCGTTGCCGCAGGCCGTGCGCTGGCGCAGCATCGGCCAGGGACAGGAAACCGTGCGGGTGCTTTACCCGCTGGCTAGGCCACTGCCGGAGTTTCCCTGACATGAAACCCACCGCCGTAAACCCCATAACTCTACTCAGTGCCAGAAAACAACGGGGCGTGGCCTTGTTGCTGGCCGTGATGGTGGTGGCGGTGGCCACCATCATCGGGGTGGAAATCTGGCACGCCAACCAGCTCGACGTGGCGCGGGTGGCCAACCAGCGTCAGGCCCTGCAGGCGGAATATTATGCCCGCGGTCTGGCGCTGTGGGCTGCCGACGTGTTGCGCGAAGATTTTGAGCGCGACGGGGCTTTTGACACCAGCGCCGATGCCTGGAACCAGCCGGTGGCCGGTATCGCCGTGCCCGAAGGGCAACTTGGCGGCCGCCTCAGTGACCTCAGCGGCAAGTTTAATCTCAATAACCTGCTTACGGCCGACGGCAGCGAAAACCCCGAACAGGTGGCGTATTTCCGCCGCCTGCTGCGCCGCCTGCAACTGGATGACTCACTGGCCGACAAGCTGCTGGACTGGATGGACAAGGACCGCCAGCCACGCCCGCAAGGCGCCGAGGATTTTACCTACCTGGCGCGTAAGCCGGCCTATTACAGCGCCTCCTCGCCGCTGTTTCACGTGGCCGAATTGCGGTTGGTGGATGGCATCGATGACAGTACCTACGCCACGCTTGTTAAGCACGTCACCGCCTTGCCCACCCATCGGGCAAAAATCAACCTGAACACCGCCAGCGTGCCGGTGTTGCTGGCCCTGGACGACAGCCTGACACCACGCCAGGCCATTGTTTTGCACCAGCAGGGCAGGGCAGCCTACCATTCCCTGCAGGAATTTCTCCAGCACCCGGCACTGGCCGGCCAGCCATTGGCGCTGAACCACCTGGGGCAACTGGCCACGGTGGCCAGCCAGTGGTTCCAGGCCGCCTCGGTGGTGCAAAGCGGGGAATCCGAATACGTCTACTACGCCCTTTTGCGCCGCACCGGCGCCTTCACCCAGCCGGTGTTGTGGTCCCCCAACCCGTTTCTGCCCTAAATCCGGCACTTGGCCCTACCGATGCCGGATGAACAGGCACGACAGTCACGACTGACAAATTTTGGCAAATACACCAGCGTCAGAACGGCCGACAAGTCATGGATTGGTTAATTCACGCCGAAGAAGCCAATAATGGAGAAAAACAAATACCATAAATAGCTCACCACCTGTCATGCTATTTTTGCGTACTGTCTATTAGCCTGATGGTTGAACAGTTAGGGCTGACAGAAAACCATCCTGTTCGCTAGAAGCGAAAAGGTGTTGACATCAGCGAACGATTCTTGTATTCTTCTTCACACGTAGATTAGTGTAAGGGAGATTGTCGTCTGTTACGGGGCTAAGTCATTAGCCCGTGGATGCTTTGCATCTGCTTATATGCCCGCGCTACATGTCAGCGTGCCGATGGTGTGTCTCGACGTGATGACAGCAGGTATAGCCGTCTCCAACGACATTTGGAGACGGTTTAGATAGTTTAGGGGTAAAACCGTCATCGTACTCCCCGCCTCTTTGTTTGGACGACACGGTACAGCAATTCCGCTATACCGGAACAACGAGGTAAATTTATGATTGAAAAAATTGTAACACGAACTACACGATGGAGGGCATTACGCAAGTGGTTAACTGGGAAAACAAAACGGCTGAAAAAGCGTTTAGTAAATCCCGGAACCTGGAGGGTTCTTTTTGCGATCTTGCGATTTTTTGCATGGTTGTTAAGAGCTATCCAACAGCTTGTGTAATGACCCCTAAACATTTCTAAATTTATTTATGGCGCTAATCACTATGCTGAATGAAGCACTAAAACTTGTTAGAGTCTTTCATAACATTAGCCAATCTGATTTGGCAAAAAAGATTGGAATATCGAGATCATATTTATCTGAACTTGAATCCGGCAAGAAAACACCAAGCATAGATTTATTAAATAAATATTCTGAAATCTTTGACATTCCTCCGTCATCTTTACTCCTTTTTTCTGAAAACCTTAATAACGAAACCTTTGCTGATAAATCTAGGATTAAAATAGCAAAAAAAATAATCAGTATTATGAATTGGCTTTCAGAGTCAGGAGCTTTCAAGGATGCAAAACCAGAAAAACAAATATAAGATATACCAGAAAGATCATGTAACCATCCCCGAAATTAGGTCCACGTATAATTAGAGGTTCTCCGCCAACCGATGAATAGCGAGGAGAACCTGAAATGCGCAAATCACGCTTTACGGAAC
>JALWKC010000192.1 GCA_026996795.1 Lysobacterales bacterium
AGAGGTTCCCAAGTGGATAACCAAAACCCGGCAAAACCGACACGAATCCGGTGCCTTGATGGCGCCCACACAGGAGAAAACCGCATGAAAGCAGTGAACCAATATCCAGCGACATATCACCACGGCCACAACCCACAGAGACCACAGCCGCACACGGGGTGCCGACCCGGTGTGTCCCGATTAAAAGCCAGCCTGCTGGCCGTGGCGCTGTGGCTGGTTGCCGGGCCGGCAGGCGCACACGGCGCGGCCGCCGAAGCCGATGCCTTGCCCTTGCACTGGAAGGTCGTGCCGGTGGCTGAAGGGCTTTACATGCTGATTGGGGAAGGCGGATTTACCGGCGGCAATCTCGGGCTTTCGGTGGGTGACGACGGGGTGGTGCTGATTGATGATGCCATGCCCTCCACACTGGACATTATGAACCGGGCGGTTCATGGCGTCACCGACCGGCCCATTGATTTCCTTATCAACACCCACATTCATGGCGATCACACCGGCAATAATGCCCATTTTGGCCAGCAACACAGCCACATTATTGCCCATAGCAACGTGCGCCGCCGGTTTCTCAGCGAAGGCGTCAGCACACCCCAGGGAACCCGCACCGTGCCCAAGGCGGCGCTGCCGGTCATCACTTTTGATCAGGCGGTGGATCTGCACCTGAACGGTCAGGACATGCACGTGTTTCACCTGCCCCATGCCCACACCGACGGCGATGCGGCCATTTACTTCTCACCGGCCAATGTGTTGCACACCGGCGATGTGCTGTTCAACCGCATTTTCCCGTTTATTGATTACAGCAAAGGCGGCAGTCTGGACGGTTATATCCACGCCCAGAAGACCCTGTTGAAAGCAGTGGATGACCAGACCCGGATTATCCCCGGCCACGGCGTGCTGGCCAATAAAAAAGACCTGGCCGCTTCCATTCACATGCTGGAAACCGCGCGGGATCGCATTGCCGCGCTGATCAAACAGGGCAAGACCCTGGATGAAATCAAGGCGGCCAAACCGCTGGCCGAATTCAAGGACTGGAGCTGGAGTTTTATTGACAGCGACAAGATGGTGCAACAGGTGTACACCGGTTTGAAAACGGCCACCGCAGGCCATAACAGCCCATGACCGCCAAGCGTCACATTGCGCTGGTGGAAGACGAGCCGGCCATCCTGGAAAACACCCGCGCCGCGCTGGAACGGCAGGGGTATCGGGTCAGCACCTATCAGGATTTGCCCGCTGCACGCAACGGGCTGGCCCGGCGCCTGCCTGATCTGGCGATTATTGACGTGGGCTTGAATGACGAGCCCGAAGGCGGGTTTGAACTGTGCCAGTTGCTGCGTCAAAAATCGCCCACCTTACCGATTATTCTGTTTTCGGCCCGCGATTCGGAAATTGATGTGGTGTCGGGCCTGCGCCTGGGCGCCGATGATTACCTCAGCAAGGATATTTCCCAACCGCATTTGCTGGCCCGGGTGGCGGCGTTGTTCCGGCGGCAGGACGCGTTTGGTCAGGCCGCCGAAGCCGATCAGCTGATTCAGCATGGGGATTTGAAACTGCTGACGGAAAATCTGCAGATGCTGTGGAAAAACACGCCGGTGGACCTGACCGTGACCGAGTTCTGGATGGTGGTGTCCCTGGCGCGTCACCCGGGGCATGTGAAAAGCCGTTCACAGTTGATGGAAGACGCCAGCATTTTTGTGGATGACGCCACGGTAACCTCTCATATCAAGCGCATCCGGCGCAAGATTCAGGCCATCGACCCACACTTTGATGCCATAGAAACGGTGCATGGACTGGGTTACCGCTGGAAGCCGCCAGTGGCATGATGGCCAGTTCCTGGAATGTTTCCAGTGTGCCCCGGCTCGGGCGGTTGCACCGACTGGCGACGGGTGGCCGGTGATGAAGCTGCGTGGCCAACTGGTGACCCTGGGCTTGTTGACGCTGGCCTTCCCCCTGGCGGGTTGGTTTTTGTTTCAGGCCATGCACCGGGACATTCAACACAGCATTGGCCGCAGTGCGCTGCTGCAGGCCCAGACCCTGGCCGCCTCCCTGCAGAAGAACCTGCCCCGGGGCCAGTTGCCCTACGGCTTTCCGGTGGCCCCGTTGGGGGATGACATGCAAGCCGATGGCAGTGATGATGACTGGGCAGGCATCGCCGCGCATGAATTTGGCCAATTGGCCATACCGGGGCAGCAAGCACAGGTGATAAACACAACACCAGACACAACACCAGACACAACACCGCTGCGTTCGGCCCTGCGTATTGGCAAGGACCGGCACGGCCACTGGTGGCTGTGGCTGCGGGTTTTCGATACCACCCGTAACCTGTCTTTTGACCATTGGCCAATCACTCACCGGCCTTTCGATGAGGCAGGCTCCCCGGATTCTGATGCCGCCACGCCGGCTGACCGGGTGGTGTTGGGCCTGGTGCTGAACGGCAGTAATCAGCGGCTGGTTTTCAACCGCCAGCCGGAAGGCCGCTTGCGCGCTGCTTCTGTTTCCCCGGCCGGTTTCAGCCAGTGGCAGGGTGGCTGGCATGAACTGGCTGATGGCTATGTGCTGGAAATGCGCTTGCCGGCTTCGCTGTCCCTGCAACGCCTGGGCTTTGCTGTCCGTGACGGCGCTGACAGTCCCGCAACGCCTGCCATGACTGGCACCCTCAATCCGGATGCCCCCGACACCATTGCCCTGTGGCCATTGATTGATGAAAAACACCCACTGGCGCGCGAGCTACGCAGCCTGCTGGCCCAGTCGGGCGAAACCCGTGCCCAGGCGCTGGTGCTGGATCGCCACGGCTGGGTATTGGCCAGCACTCCGGTCTCACAAGCACGCCCGGGCAAACCGTGGCAATGGTTGCAGGGGCTCATCTACCACTGGCTGTTCGCTCCGGCTGATTCCATGCCAGCGGCGGCCTGGCAGAATCGGTGGCCGCAAGAGGCATTGCCGGACGCCGGGCATTCTGCCGGCGAGCCGGGGTCGGATTCCCGTTCAGGTTTTGGTTTGCGCTGGCACAATGGGGGGAATGACTACAGCACCACGGTGCTGGCCCACGTGCCGCTGGCCGATGGCTGGCTGGTTCTTCGTCAACCCCTGAGCGATGAGCAGCAGTCATTGATGCACACCTTGTTGCGTGGCGCGGTGATGGCGCTTGCGCTGATCGCGGTTTTATTGCTGGT
>JALWKC010000193.1 GCA_026996795.1 Lysobacterales bacterium
AGGGCAAACAGTTCGTCCCAGAAGGCTTCCATCTGGTGACCAGGCTTGAGTTTGACCCGGGCAATGGGCACCAACTGATCGGTGTACAGGGCCGCGGCCATGTCCGCTGGGTCGAAACCCAGTGTGCGGAATTTTTCCGGGTCCAGCCACTTGTCAAGAAACGCCTCCATTTTTTCGATGAATTCGTTGCCCTGCGGGTTGTTGGAAGTCTGGCGAATTTTGGCGAATTCCAGTTTCAGGTTTTCGCGTTGGAAAGCGAGCATGGCATCGAAGGATTCGGCGTATTTTTCCACCAGGCGTTTGGGGAAAACCCGGTCATTGACTTCGAACTCCACCACCACCGGGCTGTCGGCCGGGATATAGGACAGCAGTTCATTGGTGGCCGTTTCGTTTTTCTGGCCGCAACCGGCCAGTAATGAGGCAGATAAAAGCGCGCCTAGGGCCAGTGCGCGGGGCATGGTTCGGCTTGTTGATTGACGTGTTCTGTTCATGCGTGTGCTCCGGGTTTTTCAGTTGTTTGGTTTTTATCAGGTTCGAGTATTACGGGCTATTTTGCTTTGGTTGTTTGTTTTTACTGTGGCGCGGTGTGGCTGGTGGATGAATCAACCGGGACCACCTGCAGGATGATGCCGTCATCGGTGCCGACCACCTTGACTTTGGTGCCCGCTGGCGCTTCCGGGCCGCGCACGCGCCAAAAGGTGTCATCCACCTGGATCATGCCATCACGGCCCGGGCCAATGGGTTCGATGAGCACAAAAACCCGGCCAATGTAACGTGCGGCGCGGTTGTTGAGTACTTCGGGCTCATTCTGCTTGCGGCTGAAGTAGCGGTGCCAGATAAGCACGGCGGTCACCGAGAGCACGGAAAACAGCACCAGTTGCCACTCCCAGCCGAGGGGAAATATTGCCACCACGGCCGCCACCACGCCAGCACCCACAGCCAGCCAGAGAAAGAAAAAACCCGGCAGCAGCATTTCCAGTATCAGAAACACGCCGGCGGCCACCAGCCAGTCCACGGCATCCAGGTGTTGCAGAAACTCCATCATCAGGAATCGCTCCGTTTCTTGTCTTCACCAAAGGTGCTTTTGGCGATTTCAGCAATGCCACTTAAGCTGCCCAGAATGCCAGTGGCTTCCACGGGCAGTATCAGCGTTTTCTGGTTGGAAGAGTCAGCGAATTTGCCAAACGCCTCCACGTATTTTTGCGCCACAAAATAATTGATGGCTTCGGTACCGCCTTCCTTGATGGCGCCTGATACCGCCTTGGTGGCGTTGGCTTCGGCCTCGGCCAGGCGCTCACGCGCCTCGGCTTCGCGGAAGGCGGCTTCCTTCTGGCCCTCGGCCTGCAGGATGGCGGCGCGCTTTTCGCCTTCGGCTCGTAGGATTTCCGACTGCCGCTTGCCTTCAGCTTCAAGAATTTCGGCGCGTTTTTCGCGTTCGGCTTTCATTTGCCGCGCCATGGCCTGCACCAGGTCATGCGGCGGCTTGATGTCCTTGATTTCTATGCGCGTAACCTTGATTCCCCAGGGTGAGGTGGCCTCGTCCACCACCGCCAGCAGGCGATGGTTGATCTCGTCGCGCTTGGACAGGGATTCGTCCAGGTCCATGGAACCCAGCACCGTGCGGATATTGGTCATGGTCAGGTTCAGGATGGCGTATTCTAGGTTATTGACTTCGTACGCAGCCTTGGCCGGGTCCAGCACCTGATAGAAAACCACTCCGTCCACGGTCACCACGGCGTTATCTTTGGTGATCACTTCCTGTGAGGGCACGTTCAGCACCTGTTCCATCATATTGATTTTACGCCCTACGGTTTCCATCCAGGGGATTTTCCAGTGAAAACCCGGCGTAAAGGTTTTCACATACTTGCCAAAGCGTTCAATGGTGTACTGGTAGCCCTGAGGCACAATGGTGACCATTTTGGCCACGGTCAGAATGCCCAGCGCAACCAGCACAAAGGTCAGGATTTCAGTTGGAATCATGGAATACTTCCTCGTTCTTTTTTATGCCATGCCTGACATTATAGGCGCATCATCCCAGCCTGCATGTGCCGGAAGTGATGAAAAAGATCAATTTTCCGGTTAAAAACCGCTGTCGCGTGTTGAGTTGTGACCCGTGTCACGGTAATATCAGGAAACCTGACACCAGATCATCATTCATTAGAAACCAGACTAAGAGGAGAAAAGCATGAAAAAAACAGCCACCGCGTTAACCCTGGCACTGGCCAGTTGCCTGATGGCCGGCAGCGCCCTGGCCGCCAAGGGCAATACCCAGTCTGCCCCACTGGTTGCCACTGCGGGCAACATCAACAGCCCCGATGCCACCAACAGCACCCCCAATTCCTTTGTTGTGCTGGATGTGACCGGTGCGGTGTCCATGGATGGGCAGGGCGATCCGGACAACCAGACCGCCATTTGTATTACCGGTGATTCCATTACCGGCGTGGGTTGGGACAATGTGGGCATTACCACCGTGGGTGCCAGCTGGTTGTCAGAAGCCAGTATACTGATGGGTACCCCCACCACGCCGGCACAAATTCAGTTAGCGCCCAGCAGTACTAGTGCACCGGGTTCTGAAAGCGGATTATCCTCTGGTGGCATTATCGATTTAACTGATATTAGTTTACCGGATATTGTGCTGGGCAGTGATCCGCTGCGACTGGAGTTTTTTGAAGGCTTTGATGATAACACTGACGCGCCGGACGCCACCTGGGATTCGGGCCTGATCACCTTTGCGGGCATTAACTTGGAAGTGCAAACTGGCGCGGCCTGTACTGTGCGCATTCATTCACCCAAGCCGGTGCCCTCTTTGAGCTGGGCCGGACTTGGTGGCCTGTTGCTGGGCATGCTGGGTGTGGCGTGGTATGCGCGCCGTCGCACCAGTATCGCCTGATCGAACAGCATTAATCCATAAAAAAAGGCGCGGGTTTCGCGCCTTTTTTGTGCCCGCCCGAAAAGGCCTGAAAAGGCCCGAAAGCGTTGTCCGGGTTATCTAGGGAAGCTCTGGTTGAATCTGGACGAAGCAGGTTATGCCGGAAATGTTCGAGAACAAGGCGGAGTTCGCAGCGAATAGCCGGCTATTGGCCAGAACTTCAACGCAGTTATCGGACATTTCAGGTATGAGAAGCGAGTTCATGATTCAATCAGAGCTTCCCTAGGGAAGTTCTGATTGAATCTGGCGCGAGCAAATTGTTGTGAAAAATTGTTCAGTTCAAGGCGCAAACCGCACGTAATAGCAAGGCTATTGCGAAGGTTTGCAACGTAAGAAATGGACGATTTTACGCCGCAAGATGCCGTGTCACGATTCAATTAGAGCTTCCCTAGCCCAGCCAGCGGGAAAAGGCGGCTTGACCGGCGTAACCGGCGGCATCGCCCAGGCGTTCTTCAATGCGCAGCAGCTGGTTGTATTTGGCCACGCGGTCGGAACGGCACAGCGAACCGGTTTTGATCTGATTGGCGCTGGTGGCCACGGACAGGTCGGCGATGGTGGTGTCCTCGGTCTCGCCTGAACGGTGAGACACTACGGCGGTGTAGCCGGCCTGGTGCGCCATGTCGATGGTCTGCAGGGTTTCCGTCAGGGTGCCAATCTGGTTCAGTTTGATCAGAATGGAGTTGGCCACGCCCTGGTCGATGCCCTGCTGGAAAATGGCCGGATTGGTCACAAACAGGTCATCACCCACCAGTTGCACCTGCGTGCCCAGTTGTTTGGTTAACACTTTCCAGCCGTGCCAGTCGTCTTCGGCCAGGCCGTCTTCGATGGTGATGATGGGATAGTCTTCCACCCATTTTTTCAGAAATTCCACCATCCCTTCGGCATTCAGGATGCGGTCTTCACCGGCCAGTTTGTAATGGCCGTTCTGGTAAAACTCCGAGGCCGCGCAATCCAGGCCCAGGTAGATGTCCTTGCCCGCGCGGTAACCGGCCTTGTCAATGGCCAGCAGAATGGTTTCCACCGCTTCGGCATTGGAACTCAAATTGGGTGCGAATCCGCCTTCATCGCCCACGGCCGTACTCAGACCACGGGCTTTCAACACCGATTTCAGGGCATGAAAAACTTCCGTGCCCCAGCGCAGGGCTTCGGAAAACGTGGGCGCACCCACCGGCAGAATCATGAATTCCTGAATGTCCACGTTGTTGTCCGCGTGCGCGCCGCCATTGATAATGTTCATCATGGGCACCGGCAGCTCAAAATCGCTCACCGTGGCCATGGACTGAAACAGCGGTTCGCCCCTGTGCGCGGCTGCGGCTTTGGCAGCGGCCAGTGACACGCCCAGAATGGCATTGGCGCCCAGCCGGCCTTTGTTTTGGGTGCCGTCCAGTTCGATCATACGTTGATCCAGGGCGGCCTGATCCAGCGCGTTCATACCGGTTAAGGCTTCGGCAATGTCGGTTTTGACATTGGTGACGGCTTTCAGCACGCCCTTGCCGTGATAGCGTTTGGGGTCACCATCGCGCAACTCGATGGCTTCGCGCGCGCCGGTGGAGGCACCTGAGGGCACGGCCGCGCGGCCAAACGCGCCCGAGGCCAGGCGAACGTCGGCTTCCAGGGTTGGGTTGCCGCGTGAATCGAGAATTTCACGCGCGGTGATGTGGGTGATGCGGGATTCGCTCATGATTGCCATTCCTGTTCAAGAAAAGGGTGGGATTTGACGGTTTCATCCAGTGTCTTGAGGGTCTGCAACAGACTGGCCATGTCTGCCAGACGCACTGCATTGGGCCCGTCGCTGAGGGCTTTTTCCGGGTTGGGGTGGGTTTCCATAAACACGCCGGAGACGCCCACGGCCACCGCCGCGCGGGCCAGCACCGGCACAAATTCGCGTTGACCGCCGGAGGTGCCGCCCTGGCCGCCGGGCAACTGCACTGAATGAGTGGCGTCGAACACCACCGGGCAGGCGGTTTCGCGCATGATGGCCAGAGAACGCATGTCCGACACCAGGTTGTTGTAGCCAAAGCTCACGCCGCGTTCGCAGACCATGATCTGTTCATTGCCGGTGGAACGGGCTTTTTCTACCACCTTGGCCATGTCCCACGGTGCCATGAACTGGCCTTTCTTGATGTTGACCGGCAGTCCCGCGCTGCAGGCGCGCAGAATGAAATTGGTCTGGCGAGCCAGAAACGCTGGCGTTTGCAACACGTCCACCACCGCGGCGACTTCATCCATGGGCGTGTCTTCATGCACGTCGGTCAACACCGGCATGCCCACCTGTTTTTTGACTTCGCCCAGAATGCGCAGGCCTTCTTCCATGCCTAAGCCGCGAAAACTCGACAGCGAGGTACGGTTGGCCTTGTCGTAGGAAGACTTGAAAATAAAAGGAATACCCAGCTGCTCGGTGATTTCCTTCAGCGTGCCAGCGGTGTCGATGGCCAGTTGTTCGGATTCGATCACGCAGGGCCCGGCGATCAGAAAAAAGGGCCGATCAAGGCCAACCTCAAAGCCACACAGTTTCATGCCGTTTGTCCTTGTTGGGTGGGTTGATGCGCGGCCTTGCGTTTGCAAGCTGCCTGCACAAAGCCGGCAAACAGGGGGTGCCCGTCGCGTGGTGTGGAGCTGAATTCCGGGTGAAACTGGCAGGCCACAAACCACGGGTGATCAGGCACTTCGACGATTTCCACCAGCTGCCCGTCTTCGGACGTGCCGGCGAGCCGCAAGCCATGCTGCGCTAACACATTGCGGTAGGCGTTGTTGAATTCGTAGCGGTGCCGGTGGCGCTCAAAAATGGCGTCTTTGCCATACAATTCATGGGCCAGCGAACCGGGTTGCAATAGCGTGGTCTGGGCGCCCAGGCGCATGGTGCCGCCCAGGTCGCTGTCGGCATCGCGGCGCTCCACCTGTCCCTGGCGGTCTTGCCATTCGGTGATCATGGCGATGACCGGGTGTGGCGTGTCCGGGTTGTTTTCCGTGGTGTTGGCGTCTTCCAGCCCGCAACGGTTGCGCGCGTGCTCGATGACGGCTGCGTGCATACCGTAGCAAATGCCCAGGTAGGGCACGCCATTTTCGCGTGCGTACTGCACGGCGCGGATCTTGCCTTCAAAACCGCGGTTGCCGAAACCACCGGGCACCAGAATGGCGTCCACGTCATCCAGCGCCGAGGTGTCGCCGGTTTTTTCGATGTGTTCGGAATCAATGCGCTTGATGTTGACCTTGACGTGATTGGGAATGCCGGCGTGGCGCAGGGCTTCATTGAGGGACTTGTAGGCATCAGAATGGTTCAGGTATTTGCCCACCATGCCGATGGTGACACTGTCGCTGGCCGACTCCTCGGCTTCAATCACGCGTTGCCATTCGCTCAAATCCGGCTCGTGTCCGCCCAGGCCCAGCTGCTTGACCACCAACGCGTCCAAGCCTTGCTGGTGCAACAATTCGGGGATCTTGTAAATGTTGTTCACGTCGCGCATGGAAATGACGGCCTGCTCCTGCACGTTGGTGAACAGGGCGATTTTGCGGCGTTCGGAGGCCGGCACTTCCTGTTCGGAGCGGCACAGCAGTACGTCCGGTTGAATGCCGATGGAACGCAGTTCCTTCACCGAATGCTGGGTGGGCTTGGTTTTCAGCTCGCCGGCTGCGGCCAGGTAAGGCACCAGCGTCAGGTGAATAAAAAGGCTGTTGTCGCGGCCTTCTTCCACACCCATCTGGCGAATAGCCTCCATAAACGGTAGCGACTCGATATCGCCCACGGTGCCGCCAATTTCCACTATCATCACGTCCAGGCCCTCGGCGGCCTCGCGCACCCGGGCCTTGATTTCGTCGGTGATGTGGGGAATGACCTGCACCGTGCCGCCCAGGTAATCGCCCCGGCGTTCCTTGCGGATAACCCGCTCGTAAATCTGGCCGGTGGTGTAGTTGTTCTTGCGGCTCATGCGCGTGCGCACGAAGCGCTCGTAGTGGCCCAGGTCCAGATCGGTTTCCGCGCCGTCCTCGGTCACAAACACCTCGCCGTGCTGGAACGGACTCATGGTGCCGGGGTCCACATTGATGTAGGGGTCGAGCTTCATCAGGGATACTTTCAGGCCGCGGGCTTCCAGCAAAGACGCCAGCGAAGCGGCTGCGATGCCTTTCCCCAGCGAGGAAACCACACCACCAGTCACAAATACATACGAGGTCATAATCGAAATCTCAAGATTGGCCTGGCACCGCCAGAAGAGAAAAACGCAGTGCCTGAAAGGAAGGCTATTTTACCGCATCCACCGGGCCTTGGCTATTCATCGCGCCGTGGTTTGGTGGTGCGCAGGGCTTAGCCGATGCTGGGCCTGTGCGATTCAGTCCTCGATTTCTCCGGCATCCGGGTCATAGAAAACCGACTCGTCCAGGTGCTCTTCGCTTTTGGCCACTATGCAGGTGACGGTCGCATCGCCGGTGACGTTGACAGCCGTGCGGGTCATGTCCAGCAGGCGGTCAATGCCGATAATCAGGCCGATGCCTTCCACCGGCAAACCCACCTGTTGCAGCACCATGGACAGCATGATGAGGCCCACGCCCGGCACGCCGGCGGTGCCAATGGAAGCCAGCGTGGCGGTGATCACCACCATGCCCATTTGCGCCAGGGTCAGGTCCACGCCGTAGGCCTGGGCGATAAACAGGGTGGCCACGCCCTGCATGATGGCGGTGCCGTCCATGTTGATGGTGGCGCCTAAGGGAATGGTGAAGGAAGCCACGGCGCGGTCCACGCCCAAGCGCTGGGTGACGGTGCGCAGGGTGACCGGGATGGTGGCGTTGGAACTGGCGGTGCCAAAGGCAAAGGCAATGGCGGCGCGCATTTTTTTCAGAAAAATAGTCGGATTCATCCCGGCCAGCAGCTTGAGCATGGCTGAATACACCACCAGGCCGTGAAACAGCAGCACGGCAATCACCAAAAAGAAATAACTGGACAGGTTGCCCAGGGCGTCAAAACCGAAGCGGCCGAAAACGCTGGCAATCAGCACAAACACCGCGTAGGGCGCCAGTTTCATCACCAGGGTCACCAATTGCATGATGACCTCGTTGACGTCATTGAAAAAGGCAATCAGGCGCTGCCCGGCCGTCCCGGCCAGGGTGGCGCTGAGGCCAAACAGGATAGCGAACAGAATAATTTGCAACATGTTGCCTTCGGCCATGGCCGCCAGGGGGTTTTTCGGCACCATGTTGATGAGAATGTCAATCAGCGAAGGCGCGGATTTGGCCGCAAAAGTCAGGTCGTTGGGCAGATCGAAACCGGCGCCGGGCTTGATAAAAGAGGCCGCTATCAGGGCCACGGAAATGGCAATGGCGGTGGTCAGCAAGTACAGCGCCAGCGTCTTGATGCCCAGCTTGCCCAGCTGGGCCGGGTCCCTCAGGGAGGCCGTACCGCAGAACAGGGACACAAACACCAGCGGCACCACCAGCATTTGCAGCAGATGAATGAATATTTTACCCACCAGCCGGAAAGCGCCATCAAACAGCCAGGCCGTGACCGTGGCCGGATACAGCAGCTGGCGCTTTACCGGGTCGATTTCATAACCCATGCCCCAGCGCCCGATGCTGTAGAGAATGACGCCAAAAATGGCCCCGGCAATCATGTAGATAATGATTTTGCGAGTCAGGTCGTGTTTGTGTTGGGACATGGATGTACCGTGCAGGTTAAGTGTCAATCAAGGAATCAGGCGCGTGGAGCCAGGTCTGGACGATGCCGCCATCTGGCGATCAGTAGCCCAGTTCGCGGCTGAGAAAGGCATCGCGCACGTTCTGGTGCGAAATCAGCTCTGAGGCTGACGTGTAGGGGACAATGCCAATGCGGCGCAGAATACGGCGGAAATTCACCGAACCGGCTTTCTTGAGTAAATCGCGGCCAGCGCGTTTGCGGTCAATGCCTAGTCGGGCCAGCAGGTAAACCTCGGTATAAAACGGGTACTGACCATTGAGTATGCTGCCATAGGACGGCATCAGGTCATTGACCGGCAGAATCTTGACCTTGCGTTCACGCGCGCTGGAATAAAAGGTAAAGGCCAGGGCGTCGGGGTTGCTTTCGGCAATGGATTCGGCCATTTGCGCCGTATCGACCGCTTCACCCTGCATGGGGGAGCCGGACTTGCCAAACAGAAAGCGGGACAGATGAAATTGCGGGCTTTCGGTGTTGTCCTTCAGGTACACGGCGCGAATGGGCCGGTCGACGCCGCCCAGGGCTTTCCAGTTGCTGATCTTGCCGGCATAGATATCGCGCAGCTGTTTCAAAGTCAGGTTGTTCACCGAGTTATCCGGATGCGTGATGATGGCGATGGCGTCCCAGGCCACCGGCAGCGATACCGGGATTTCCTCGTACACGTCGCCTTCCTGCGGGCCGCGCCCCACGGCGGCAAAATCCACCTTGCCATCGGCCACCTGGCGATAGGCGTTGGTGCTGGAAACCAAAGCAATGCTTTTGCCGGTTTCGGTGGTCCCTTGCTGCAGACGCAACAGGTCAGGAAAGAAAGAGCGAAACCCCGCGTAATCCGACGCGTAACGCAATTCCTGGGCCAGGCTGGACGCCGACAGCACAAGCAGGATCAGGATCAAACCGGATCGTTTCATGTTTCTCTCAGCTCCAATTCACCACATGCTTTTGATACTAGCAAATTAACGGCAAATTAACCACCGGCCGGGGCGTTGTTTTATCCACTGCGGTAAGAAAAGACACACAAAAAGCGCCAAAAAAACAGGGCGCACGGCCCTGTGTGAGTCACACGAATTATTTGCCCTGTGCCTAGCGCTTGAAAAAGCCACCCAGGAGGCTGGAACCGCGGGAAAGCAGATCGCTCATGTCCACGTCGCCATCGCCGTCGCTATCGAGCAGCTTTTCCATCATGCCCAACTGCGGCACCTGTTTCTGCAGGCTGGCGGTTTCCTGCCCAAGCATGTTCTGCAGGTCTTCAATGCCCATGCCGCTTTGGCGCTTGGCCTTGCCCATGGCACCCATCACCATGGGTGCCAGCATGGCCAGCAGGTCGCCGGTTTTGTTGCCCATGCCGGTGGCCTTGCCCAGTTGCACGGCCACGGTTTCCTTCTTGGCGCCAAACAGGTGGCCCAGAATTTTCTGGCCTTCGCCCATCATGCCGCCCATGTTGCCTGAAACCATGTCCTGCAGGTTATCCAGTACGCCACCGTCGTGCTTGTCCAGCGCCCGGTTCAGGGCTTCGGCACCCTGCGGGTGGCTGGCGTTACGCTTCATGGCCACCACAATGGCCGGTATGGCTGCGGTGACTGCGTTTTGTACGGTCTGCGTGTCGCCGCCGAATTGTTGCGCCATTTTGCCCAGGGTGTTGGCATCCAGCTGGCTGGTGATCATGTCCATTAGTCCGCTCATGGTTTTCTCCTCTGAGATCGTTTGTGGAACGCCCCGTGCCGGCTATTCCGGTTGTCCAGGGCATTGGAACACCCATCATACCACCGGCCAAGGCATCTCACTTTCTGTCAGACAATTGTTTACACCACGGGGGGTTACGCAATGGGTCTGGGCGCATTGGCTGGCGAGGATTCGACAAGGAATTTTTTTAGCGGGCAAAAAAAAGACCGCAACAGGGGCGGTCTTTTTTCGTTTGAAGCCGCCAGAGGGAATGGGGGAGGGATGGGGTGCGGCTCCAAACTGTGGAAGCCATTCTACGCAGCACACCGAAAAAAAACGTGATGCTGCTCACAAAAACAGCAACAACGGAAAAAGTACGTAACATTTTGTAACATTTGCTCAGCGGCTGTGAATGCGGCTTGAAAGCACCGGGTTTCCGGCATCCAGCCGCTTCCACGTCACTCACAGAGCAGGAAAATCCGGGCACAAAAAAAGCCCCGCCAAAAGGCAGGGCTTTTTGAGCCATTGGGCGGAAGGCCCGGGCGCGGTGTGCAAACCAAAGCGGTTTACATCATGCCGCCCATGCCGCCCATGCCGCCCATGTCGGGCATGGCCGCGCCGCCGTCGTCTTTCTTCGGCTGGTCGGCCACCATGGCTTCGGTGGTCACCATCATGCCGGACACGGAAGCCGCGTTTTGCAACGCATTGCGTGTCACTTTGGCCGGATCGATGATGCCCGCTTCCACCATGTCCACGTACTCGTCAGTAGCGGCGTTGTAGCCGTAGTTGCCTTCGTGGGCTTTCACTTCATTCAGCACCACAGAGGCGTCACCACCGGCGTTGGCCACAATCTGGCGCAGCGGTTCTTCCATGGCGCGCTTGGTGATGGTCACGCCCACGTCCTGATCGGCGTTGTCGCCGCGCAGGTCGGCAATTTTCTGCAGCGCGCGAACCAGCGCCACGCCACCGCCGGGCACAATGCCTTCTTCCACCGCCGCACGGGTCGCGTGCAGAGCGTCTTCCACACGGGCCTTCTTCTCCTTCATTTCAATTTCAGAGCCCGCGCCGACCTTGATAACGGCCACGCCACCGGCCAGCTTGGCCAGGCGTTCCTGCAGTTTTTCGCGGTCGTAGTCGCTGGTGGCTTCGTCGATCAGGGCGCGGATTTGGGCCACGCGCTTCTGGATCGCTTCGGGATCACCGGCGCCGTCAATAATGGTGGTGTTTTCCTTGGTCACCTGCACGCTCTTGGCAGAACCCAGGTCTTCAATGGTGGCCTTGTCCAGCGACAGGCCAATGTCCTCGGAAATCACCGTGCCGCCGGTCAGAACGGCAATGTCTTCCAGCATGGCCTTGCGGCGATCGCCAAAACCGGGCGCTTTCACGGCCACGGTTTTCACCACGCCGCGCAGGTTGTTGACCACCAGCGTGGCCAGCGCTTCGCCTTCCACATCCTCGGCAATAATCAGCAGCGGACGACCGGACTTGGCCACGCCTTCCAGCACTGGCAACAGATCGCGGATGTTGGAAATCTTCTTGTCAACCAGAAGAATGTACGGGTTGTCCAGTTCCGCGGTCATGTTTTCCTGATTGGTCACAAAGTAGGGTGACAGGTAGCCGCGGTCAAACTGCATGCCTTCAACCACTTCCAGCTCGTCTTCCAGGCCGGAACCTTCTTCCACGGTGATCACCCCTTCCTTACCCACCTTGCTCATGGCCTCGGCAATCAGCTGACCGATGGTTTCGTCATTGTTGGCAGAAATAGTGCCCACCTGGGCGATGGCTTTTTCATCGGTGCACGGAGTGGCCATGTCCTTGATGGCAGCCACGGCCTCGTTCACGGCCTTGTCGATGCCGCGCTTCAGGTCCATGGGGTTCATGCCGGCGGCCACCGCCTTCATGCCTTCGCGCACGAAAGCCTGAGTCAGCACCGTGGCTGTGGTGGTGCCGTCACCGGCGTTGTCAGAAGTGCGTGAAGCCACTTCCTTGACCATTTGCGCACCCATGTTCTCGAACTTGTCTTCCAGCTCGATTTCCTTGGCCACGGACACGCCGTCCTTGGTCACGGTGGGGGCGCCAAAGGCCTTTTCCAGTACCACATTGCGGCCTTTGGGGCCAAGCGTGACCTTGACCGCGTTGGCCAGGGTGTTAACGCCCTGCGCCATTTTTGCGCGGGCGGATTCAGCAAATTTAATTTCTTTAGCACTCATTTTATGTCTCTCTCCTGATTGTTCGGTGTCTGTTAGCAGTTATATAAGGTCAAAAGCGCCTTATTCAATCACGCCAACGATGTCGTCTTCGCGCATCACGAGGTATTCCTCGCCGTCAATCTTGATCTCGGTACCGGCATACTTGCCATACAGCACCTTGTCACCCACCTTCACATCCAGCGGGCGAACCTCGCCGTTTTCCAGGATCTTGCCATTGCCAACGGCAACCACTTCCCCCTTAATGGGCTTCTCAGCGGCATTATCGGGAATCACAATGCCACCGGGGGTGGTGCGTTCCTCTTCCATGCGCTTGACAATCACGCGATCGTGTAAAGGACGAATATTCATGGTCTTTCAACTCCTCAAAGTGTTGGATTTGTC
>JALWKC010000194.1 GCA_026996795.1 Lysobacterales bacterium
TCCAGGATGGCGCGGCTGGTATCAAAGGACTTGAGGATAAACGGCCCGGAACCCACCGGATGAATACCAAACTCCTTGCCGTAATGGGCCACTGCCTCTTTGGGCACAATGGACGAAAATCCCATGGCCAGGGAGTAGATCAGTTGTGGGTAAGGTTTTTTGAGTTTGATCTGAATGGTGTAGCGATCCAGCGCTTTCAACCCTTCGATTTCCTGGCTGTAATCCGAGCCGGCCTTTTTCCACTCATCCAGGCCGACAATTTTACCGCTCCATAACCAGGCACCCTGGGATCGGCTTTTGGGGTCGAAATGGCGCTTGATGGAATAGACAAAATCGGCCGCGGTGACTTCACGCCCCTTGTCTCCAGGGAAGGCCGGGTCATCATGAAAATGCACGCTTGGCTTGATGCGGATGGTGTAGGTGAGGCCGTCGTCGCTGACTTCCGGCATGGCCGTGGCCAGGTTGGGCTTGATTTCGTAAGGGCGCTTGAGGTACTTGTAACTGTAAAGGGTGTCAAAAATATTCAGGATGGTGGTGTTGGTGTACACCGTGGCCGCCTGTACCGGGTCCAGTGTGGTGGGCGTGCCGTCCATGGAATGCTTGTAGGTCTTGAATCCGTTGGCATCCACCGTGGAGACGGTATTGATGACCTTGTCCTGCGCCGCCTTGTCGCCACTGCCGTGGCAAGCGGTCAGCAACAGGGCCAAGAGCATCAGTGTGACGGGGTGTCTTGCAGTGCGAAAGGCGTTGCGCTTATACATGATTGATTCAGAGAGCTGAGTGTCCAGAACTGATTATACCGGTAGTTTTTGCCAATGGCAGGTTAAATGCAACGGCAGGAAACATTTGCTGTGTGGGCTAGTCCGGTGCCTGCAAGGCACTGATTAAGGCCTCAGTGAAGAGTTTTTTGCCGTTGTTACTGTAGTGAAGCGGGTCATTATAGAGTTGGCACTCCCGGTATTCCGGGTGTTGTCGAAATGTGTCGCGCAGATCAATCACCTGGAATCCTGGTTGGTCCTGAAGCTGGGTGAGTACATTGTTCAGTACTTTTTCCGCCGAAGGCGAGCGGACGGCATAGTTCATTAATGTATGTTCGGGCATCAGCACCAATTTGATTTGCTTGCCCCTGGCCAGCACATGGCGGAAAAATCGCAGCCAGTTACGGGTTAACTGCGCTTCTTCGGTCGGGCTGAGGGGGGGCATCGGACGCTTGTGCTTCAGGCGCCGTTGGGTAAAGGCTGCTCCACAAACATTGACAATAAACTGCTCTGAGCCGGTTCGCTTCTTCTGTTTCTTGAGCTGTTTTGCGGTGGCTACACAGGCCTTGAGTGTGTCAAGGGAGTATTGGCACAAAGCGCGTGGCATATGGCGGTTATAGTTGAGTATCTGCTCAATGGTTTCGGGTGGTCTTTTTTTTCTCAAGGTCAATCGCTGCACGGGGTGACGGAGAAAATCCAGCAAATCCGGGCCAAAAATACCTGTTGCAGTTTTGAAAGGCCAGGCAAAGGGCTTATGGATGGAGCGAAAATACTGGTAGTTGTCGGCATCCATTTCGGATAAAAATGGCCAGCTGACCTGATAGGTTTTTTTGGGGTCATTGAAACTGGCCAGATCTCGCACAGGTATCCCAACAATAACCCCTTCCAGCTTGGGCAGGTGCTTGATGGCCCAATCGGTGCTGGTTTGCAGGCTCATGAACCCGCCACTTTCAAACCCAAATCGGAGGTAGTTTTTTCCCTGTTCTGCCAGTGATTGACGCACTTTGCCGTGATTGGTGCCCCAGTCAAAAGCAGAGTTGCCAACGCTGATCCAGTCAATATTTTCCTCACCAAGGGAGGCAGCCGCCTTGACCCGCTTCAAGGCATTGCTGATGAACGAACGCGGATGCATAAGCGGGTCCCAGGTTCCCTGTCGCAAGGCAATTTCCAGCCCCAGGGCCAGTACAGCCAAAACAAGCCAGGTCAACCAGAATTTTTTATGGCGGAAGAAAGCAAACATATCAGAACTGGAAGTAGATAAATGCCGCCGGTTCGCGGGCGGCAAAACCAATCAGCGTCAGAATTAGCAAGACACTGAGGCTGACGTAGGCCGGGGTTTTTAACTGGCCACTGCGCTCGGCAATTTGCCACTGTCGTCCCAGCCAGTGCAAGGCCACAAACCCGACCAGCACGGTAATGGTCAGCCACTGCTCTGGAGAGATCTTTCGCCCTTGCCAGTCGACAATATTACCCAGTACAGTCAGGCTGTCAGTGAAATTACTGGCCCGGAAAAACACCCAGGCCAGGCACACCAGGTTAAACGTGATCAGCCAGCGTAGCCAGCGCCCGGCAGTATGCCGGTGTAAACGGTCTTCAATGCTGAGGCCCTGACGAAGGGGCAGGCGCATCAATTTTTCCGCCGAAAGATACAGTCCGTGTAACGTTCCCCAGATGGCGAAATTCCAGGAGGCCCCATGCCACAGGCCGCCCAGGAACATGGTCAGGAAAAGATTGCGGCTGGTTTTCCATGCGCCATGGCGATTCCCACCCAGGCTGATGTAAAGGTAGTCGCGCAACCACCGCGAGAGCGTCATGTGCCAGCGCCGCCAGAAGTCCTGTATCGACAAGGCGGTGTAGGGATAATTGAAGTTTTTAGGAAAAGTGAAACCGAGAAATTTGGCCGCCCCGATGGCGATGTCGGAGTAGCCAGAAAAGTCAAAATAAATCTGGAAAGCAAAGGCATAGACCGCCAGGAGCGTTGCCAGGCTGCCGTGATGCGCCGGTTGGTTGAAAACCGGGTCAACCACGCTGGCCAGGTTGTCGGCAAAGACGGTTTTTTTGACTAGGCCGATGAGAATGAGCAAAAAACCGGACTGGGCCATGGCGAAGGTAAACTGGCGTTTACCGTCCAGTTGCTGGAAGAATTCCTTGGCCCGGACAATGGGTCCGGCCACCAGTTGGGGGAAAAACGACACGAACAGTGCGTATTCCAGCAGTGAGCGACGGGGCGTGAGCTGACCGCGGTAAATATCGATGGTGTAGCTCATACTCTGGAAGGTGTAAAAGGAAATGCCCACCGGTAACAGGAAGTCCAGGGGCGTAAATTGCCAGGGTATACCCGCCAGTTGCAGGACTTC
>JALWKC010000195.1 GCA_026996795.1 Lysobacterales bacterium
AGGGCCTCGAACCACTTTTCAGACTCACCAGTGTTTCCCTTCCGGCCATGAGCAATGGCCAGAAATAGCCACAACTGTGGGTGTTTTATGCCACGATCCAGCAATTCGGTGCATTTCGCAATTGCCTGGTCGAACTGTTCGTTCTCTAGCAGGTGAACAATGTGCTGGGGCGAGGTGTCCATAAGAAAGTTGCCATTGAGTGGAAAGAGAAAATAAGGTTGCTTTTTAATTCTGAAGTGGTG
This sequence comes from Lysobacterales bacterium, assembly GCA_026996795.1. Lineage (GTDB taxonomy): Bacteria > Pseudomonadota > Gammaproteobacteria > Xanthomonadales > Marinicellaceae > S144-45. The sequence goes on from JALWKC010000195.1 coordinate 243, forward strand.
AAGGAAAATGCGCGCCATAGTAACACAGGTTAATTGACAGTCGCTTTTTCCACATGAGCTGCCCTCAGTGGTTTTTTTCAGCCTGACAACACATTCATTTGAAAAAACTTATCGGAAATAAAATGAAATATTTACTCATTACACTGCTGATTTTTTCGCAGGCTCAAGCTGAATTCGTTGACAAACTTACCGAGTCTGGTATCGATTTTACGCATTTTAACGGCATGACCGGGAAGTTGTATTTTCACGAGATGATGGGCGGTGGCGTGGCCTTGCTGGACTACGACAATGACGGCGATCTTGATATCTACTTTGTTCAGGGCAATTACATCAATGGGCAGAAAGACGGCCTGATTTTTGCTCCCAGGCACCCTGAACCATTAACCGACCGCCTTTACCGTAATGACACGACAGAGGCTGATGAACCACGCTTCACTGACGTCACCAAACAGGCTGGCATCACCGCAAGCGGTTATGGTATGGGCGTGGCCACCGGTGACATTGACAACGATGGGGACGTGGACATCTACCTCACAAATTACGGCTCCAATCAGTTGTTGCTCAATAATGGCGATGGCACTTTCTCGCTCCAGGCGGATGCTGGTGGCGCTGATGACAAACGTTGGAGCATTGGCGCCAGTTTTGTCGACATGGACCGCGACGGGTGGTTGGATTTATACGTAGTCAACTACGTGAATTATAAACTGGCCAGCCCGAAAACCTGCCGCGCCATAGACGGCACGCCGGATTATTGTTCCCCGCAGGCCTTTAATGGCGTGGCTGATGGTTATTTTCGCAACCAAGGCAAGGGGGTGTTCTCAAACCAGGGCTCTCGTGTCGGCATTGCTCAGCGCAAGGCGCCGGGCCTGGGTGTTATCAGCGCGGATTTCAATCAGGATGGTTGGCCGGATATTTACGTGGCCAATGACGGTGAAGCCAATATATTGTGGATGAACCAGAAAAATGGCAGCGTTCAGGATCGGGCCATGCTCAGTGGTGTTGCTGTCAATATGAATGGCATGCCTGAAGCCAGCATGGGCGTGGATGCGGCGGATTTTGACAATGACGGCGATGTGGACTTGTTTATGACCCACTTGAACCGCCAAACCAATACCTTGTATGTGAACAATGGCAAAGGCTGGTTTCAGGACGCCACGGTGCGCATGGGCCTGGGTTCTTCGAGCTACAAGCAAACCGGCTTTGGTGCAGCCTGGATTGACGTTGATAATGACGGTTTACTGGACTTGTTCAGCGCCAACGGCGGCGTGGTCAGGGATCTGAAACAGACCAAAGCCGGCGAAATCTATCCCATGAAACAGGCAAATCAGCTCTGGCTTAACAAAGGCAAGGGCAAATATGAAGACATCAGCGCCCAACAGGGTGCGGGTTTTTTGCGGCCAGACGTGAGCCGTGGTGCAGCCTTTGGAGACATTGACAATGACGGGGACATAGACATTGTGGTGGCCAACAATGCTGGCAAACCCCAGCTCCTGATTAATGACATCAATAAAAAGGCAAAACCGGCCAATCACTGGGTGGGTTTTGCCGTGAAGCAAGCTAATGGCAAAACAGACGCGCTGGGCGCCGTCATCGAAGTGGCTCTTGGCGATGGTCGGCACCTGTTTAAGCGCGTTCATACCGATGGCAGTTATGCCTCTGCCAGGGATCCACGGGTATTGTTTGGTTTGGGCAAGAATGCCGAACCGGTAAAAATCATTGTGCATTGGCCTGATGGCACAACCACTCGGCATGGCCCCTTCAAAATCGATCTCTACCATCAAATCAACCGCAAGACAAGCTCATGACACTATTCAAACCCTCCCAGGGACTTCCGTTACGTTACCTTCAGCTTCGTGCCTGTCATACTTTCACGTTATCTAGCATATTTTACCTGTTACTTTTTGTCAGTTTTGGTGCACAGGCGGTTTCCATCCCGAAGCCAGATTTGAGCCGGGCCAACAAAGCCATCAAAGCGGGTTATCAGGAGTGGGCTGAACAAGTCAATAAAGCGGAGTCCGGTGATTTCAGTAACAGTAAGAAAGCGGAAGCCTGGGGCATGCTGGGGATGTATTTGCTGGCCCATGACTATTCAGCTCAGGCCCAGGAGGCATTGGCTCAGGCTTCACACTACATGCCGCTGGACGCGCGTTGGCATTATTTAAGTGCTTACGTGGATCAGTTGAATGGCGAGAATGAGACGGCTTTGGCCAAATTTGAAAAGGCCGCTGCGTTGAATCCCTATTACTACCCGGTCATGATTCGAATGGGCCAGTTATACCTCCAGCAAGGCGAACTGGGAAAAGCCAGTGAGTGGTTTGAAAAAGCCCAAGCCAGTCAAGACACCATGCCTGCGGCTTTGCAAGGTCTGGGCCAGATTGCCTTGCAGAAAGGCAGGCCGGAAAGAGCACGAAAACTGTTCCAGCAAGCCTTGGAGATGCAGCCGCAGGCATCCAAATTGCATTTCTATTTGGCGCAAGCCTTTGGCGCTCTTGGCCAGCAGGACAAAGCCGAGCAGCATCTGGCCAGGCGGGGCGATACGGAGGTGGCCTTGCCAGACAGGCTGTTATCCCAGGTTTCCGCCTTGTCCAGAAGTACCGTCAAGTTGAATAAAAGAGCAGTCAGCGCGCTGCAGCAGCGGCAGTTTCAATTGGCGGAAAAACTGGCCCATGATGCCATTGCTTCGGATCCGGAAAATGTTCATCCCAAGTTGACCCTGGCCTACATCTACTCGGAGTCCGGGCAACACGATAAAGCCAATGAAACAATGCAACAAGTCCTGAAGGCTGCTCCCGGTGATCCCGATCTTGTTTATGCAGCCGGTGTGTTGCGTGAAATTGCAGGGGATGATAATG
>JALWKC010000196.1 GCA_026996795.1 Lysobacterales bacterium
GTGGCTGAAGGAAAATACTTCCGTAACACCACATCCTGATTTTCCGCGCCCACCGACTCCGGCTCAATACTCAGGGTGATGAGCTCCCAGGTGTTGTCGGCCATATCGTGCCTTAAGACCATATCAGCCAGGACTTCCCGGCTGTCTACCGAAGGCGTGGTGGTTTGTGTGGACCATTGTTGGATGGCAAACCCGGTACTGTCGAAATAACAAAAAGCCAGGTTCCAGCCGTCATTAAAAGCGCCATTGCCCTCAAAGGCCGAGCCGCCCACCAGCACTTGTTCTGAGCCAGTACTTTCTCCAATCCCCGGGTTCAGGATCTTGATGGCTACCGGTTTGTCCTGGGTGCCGCCGGAATTTGATGCCTGATCAAACCAGCACAGCTTCTGGCCATTGGTGCCAAAGCTGTTGGGGTTGGCCGTGTTGTGCTGCCCGCCCAGGAAATACAGTTTGGCCACACCAAAGTCCGTGTCCAGCTGGCCGGCAGTGGGCGAGCGTTGCACCTCGGCGGCCACGTAGACGTAGTTCCACCACGTGCCATTGTCCACATAAGCCATGATGTCCATGTCCGCCAGGTAGTCGTTGTTGGTGCCGGGGTTGCCCTTGTCAAACCCAAAGGTCGTAAAGTCCATTATCAGGCCATTGTCGGCATCCAGCACCAGGATGGCAATGTCCGAATCGCTGTTGCTGTTGGTGTCGTAGGAAAAGGCCACATAGGCATAGGTTTTCAATGGGCCGCCAGTGCTGTTAGTGCTGCTGTCATGGAGTATGATTCGCACATTGCCGGTGAAGTTGAAATCATAGTCCGTTGGCAGTATGACTTCCCCCTGAACGCCAAAGGTCGTGTCCAGAGTGCCATCGTCTTTAAATCGCGAGACTTTGATTTTGTATTTTGGTGGCGTGCTGGCGGTTTCATAGGTGGTGACCACGTAAGTGCGATTTTCCTTGTCCACGGCCACGGCCTTACCCCAGGCATCCCGGTCGAAAGTGCCATCCAGCACGTAACCGGGGGTGTCGTTGTCATTGCTGAAATTGACATCCAGTTCCCCCACGTCCAGCGCGGCCGCCGAGAAGGAAATGAAAAAAGTGGAAAAGGCGAGGGCGCGAAGACGAAAAGGCATAGCCGGGGCTCCTGTAACTTGGTTAGATAATAAAGTGATGTGGTAAACGGCAATAAGGGCATTTTGTCTTTCTTGCCGAGTTGTGGAACTATTTTAGGGCAGAATATCAAGTCCGAAGTGCCTCATGAGTACAAAATGAGTACTGCATGAGTACAAAATGAGTACTTGAAAAAGCCTGTAAAACAGTCGATCAAGGTGAGATTGGCCATTTGTGCCAATTTTCGTCACCTTGTGCTTCATTCTGTCCAGGCACAGGAGTCCCGAAATGGAACCGGGAACATCAGTCATCCCCCAGGTGATTTCATAGGTGATTTCAGCCAGCAGGAAACTGGCAGAGGGCAGCCTTTTCAAAAAAGAAGGCTCAGTGCGCAGCACGGTCTGTTTTTTCAAATCAATCAGAGAAAAGCCGCAAGCCTCACCCCTTCCGTGTTTCGCGCCTTGATAGGGGAGAGGCTTGTGGCTCTGAGCGTGTCGTATTATGGTGCCGGGTGAAGAGTAACAGAGGCATCCGTAACGGGAGGGGCGGGCCACCTGGGGCAATGGCCTCGCCCAATTCATGCGGCACCTGCTTTTGTCAGCGGTGAATCCGATTTGCGTTGGCTACTATCCCGAAGGTGACCATCGCCAACAACAGCACAAGCATTCCCCACAGCGACAGGGCCGGAACAGGGATGACTGCCACCGCAGTATCGTTGTCACTAATCACTACCGTGGCTTGTGTGGGTGAACCCAGGGTATAGCCTGCACCAGGAGACAATGCCAGGATGATGGTTTCATCCGGTTCTGCCTGGTTGTCATCAATGGGCGTGATGGTGATGCCCGCAGAAGTTGCTCCGGCAGGAATCATCAGGGTTCCACTCAAAGCCGCGTAGTCTGTCCCGGGTGTGGCGCTTCCGCTGACGCTGTAGGACACAGTCAGGGCTGTGGTGGTCGCGCCGGTGCGACTGACCGTCATAGCGCCGGTGTCTGGGCCAGCCTCGCCGGCGTTGGCATCGGTGGCCTGTACGCTGACCACCGGCAGGCTTTGCCCGTGAATGGTATAGGCCCAGTTGTCGATGCCGTTGTTGGTTGAATAACCGAGCCCTTTAATGTCATTGGTGCCTTTTGCTCCACCACTGCTATTGGTGTTACTGCGGTGAAAACCAAAAGTAATTTCACCGCCTGAGGCCGTGAAATCCGGATGGCTGCCGCCTGGGCCGGTAAAATCCAGCTGGGTCAGCCCGGTAAGATTGGCCGTTTGCCAGTTCAGGGTGGTAAAGGTCAGATCGGGACCAAAATACCAGACCCCGGCTTGCTTCAAGGCCGGTGAAGCGCCGATGGCCGCACCGGCAAAGGGCGGGTTGAACTGGATGTGGTCTTCTGTGTAATCCACAGAATCAATCGCCCCCTGTAGGGATGGGTTGTAGCTTGCGCCGAGATACTGGTGCACAACCACAATGTTGCTATTACCCGGTAAAACATGGGTCATGTGCCGATAGGCGCCTGGATTGCCGCCCGTGGCAGGCTGGGAAACCGACTGGGTGGCGCCCCCACTGCTTGACGTAACGGTTGCTGCCCAATCGGCAGCGGCGAATTCGGTGTCATTGATGGTCACGGTTTGTGCATTAATCGAGCAGCTGATGCAGAGCAATGCAAAGTAAAGACAGTCCTTTAGCGCGTGTCCGAAGCATGGGCTTCTCCTTATCTCATGGTTAAATGCAATGAGGGGCGGAGTCATTCTAGGGCAGAATGTCAAACGGAAAGCGCCATCTGAGCACAAAATGAGTACTTCGAAAAGCCTGTCAGAACACTGACAAGAATGGAGGGGCGCGCTTAATGCTTTTTTCAACCAGACTTCTCTAGGGAGCCTCTTACATGGACACCGCCCGGTTTTGCAAGTGAATAATCAGCGAAGAAGGATCGATTGCAGTCTTACATCCGGCCTGTTCACGAACCTGAATGGTTCTGGCCTCAATGGTATTCGCC
>JALWKC010000197.1 GCA_026996795.1 Lysobacterales bacterium
TGAAGGAAGCCCAGCAGAAGCTCACCTTTGGCAACCTGGCGGAAAAACCGGTGGCCTCGGTGTTGCGGGATTTCTCCGCACCGGTGATCCTTGATTACCCGCGCACCCCCGAAGAACAGGCCTTTATCATGGCGCACGACAGCGATGCCTTCAATCGCTGGGATGCGGCACAAAGCATGGCCATGGACGTGATCCAGAACGCGTATGCGGCGCTGGGGCGCGGGCAGGAGCCGCAATGCCCGTCATCTCTCACCGATGCCTTTGCCCAGGTGCTGGCCGACACCAATGCCGACCCGGCCCTGGCGGCCGAAACCCTGCGCCTGCCGGATATCAAGTCCATGATTACCCTCATGTGCGATGTGAATGTGGCCCGCCTGCACCAGGCGCGGGAGTTTATCAAGAAAAGCGTGGCGAAAAAACTGCGCCCGGTACTGGAAGCCACTTACGAAAACAACCGTACCGATGGGGAGTACCGCGTTGACCCGGCTGACATTGCCAAACGCAGCCTTAAGAACACGGCTTTGGGCTATTTGATGAGCCTGGAAGACGACAGCGCCTATGCCCGTTGCGTCGACCAGATTGACCAGGCCAACTGCATGACGGACAAGCTGGCCGCGTTAACCCTCTACGCACACCACCAGGGCCCGGGCTACCAGGACAAACTCAACGCCTTTTACCAGCAATGGAAGCACGACCCGCTGGTGGTTAACAAATGGCTCACCATTCAGGCCACCTCGCCCGAAGACGGCACACTGGAGCTGCTGGAAAAGCTCCTGCATCATGAAGCGTTCTCCATGCGCAATCCCAACAACGTGCGCGCGCTGGTGGGTGCTTTTGCGTCGGCCAACCCGGTGCAGTTCCACCGTGCCGACGGCCAGGGCTACCAGTGGCTGGCTGATCTGGTGCTGGAACTGAATGCCCTCAACCCGCAGGTGGCCGCGCGTGTGGTCAGCCAGTTCAACAGCTGGCAACAATTTGACCCGCAACGGCAAAAGGAAATCCTCAAACAACTGCGACGCATCAAGGAGGCCGGCAACCTGTCTCCCGATGTATTTGAAATTGTTTCCAAGGCCATTAAACAGGACGACAAGGCCGGTGCATCCGCGGCCTGAATAAAGCGCCGCTGCCTGGCGCCATCATTTTCTTGTTAAACCCGGCTTCGGCCGGTTTTTTTGTGCCAAATAATGTCACCGCGGGCGAAAAAGCCACGGAATGGCGGTGTTTTTCTGAGCAAAAGCCGGTCTCAGCGGCAAAAGTGAGAACCGCATCACAGAGTGTAAATAATTTTACAATGTTGTTGACAGCCTCTGATTTTCTCAGGCATCATGGGCTCAACGGAAATAAAGGGAGTGACCCATGACTGCACGCAACAACCCAGCCGGCAACAAGACCGTGGAGCTGAAAATCCCCGGCAAGTTCCACGTTTCGCCTTTGCCAACCGGTGTTTTGGCCGGCGCCAAATGTGCCTTCACCACGCGCAATGTGCCAACAGAGGAAATGCAAACGGTTTTGACCGGAAACGGCCAGCCGCACGCTGGTGATCTGGTGTTGGCCCGCGTGGACAGAATCCGCCAGCACGCGCGTTTGGAGCTGCCCAATGGCCGTCGCTCCCGATTGTTTCCGGGTGACACCATTGTGGCGGTTTATGGCAACCGTTACGCGCCGGACCAGTTTGAATCACTGGTGCCAGAAGATTTGTCTGCCTGCCACCTGGTGGCCGGGGGCGGTGTGGTCTCTCGCATGCGGCATCGCAGCCCGAAGGTCAAACCACCCACTGAAATCACGCCCATCGGCCTGGTTGGTGATGCCAAGGGTCGCCGTCTCAACACACGGGATTGGTTAAACCCCGATGTGATCCCGGGAAATTCCTCAGCCTGGGACCTGCCGGTATTTCTGGTGGTGGGTTCTTCCATGAATGCTGGCAAGACGACCACGGCGGCCCGCCTGATTCGTGGCCTGACTGAAGACGGCTACCGTGTCGGCGCCATCAAGGTAACTGGTACCGGTTCCGGTGGCGACTTGTGGCATTTTTTTGATGCCGGTGCCCGTCATGCGCTGGATTTTACCGATGCCGGGTACGTCTCCACGTATCAGAGTGGTGTCACGGCGTGTCTTAATATTTTTGAATCTCTGGGCACTTCGGTGTGCCATCAAGGCATGCAGGCGTTGGTAGTGGAAGTGGCCGATGGCATTTTACAGGAAGAAACAGCAGCCTTGCTGAGCATGCCTGAGTTCAAGCGGCGCATCTCGGCTGTTTGGTACTGTGCCGGGGATTCCGGATCAGCCCTGTTTGGCGTGGACTGGTTGAAAAACCAGGGTTATGAGGTGGAAGCCATCTCCGGCGTGGTGTCATCCAATCCGCTGGCGGCAGCAGAAGTTCAACAACACTGTGACGTGCCGGTGGTTGGAAAAGATGCTCTGGCCGCAGCGGGTTATGGCCATTTATTGGTGGAGAAATTCGTGCCTGGATCCAGCCAGGCCAGTGCCTTTGCACGATAAACACGCCTATTACGTTGGCATCCATACGTAAGTCACGCATCGGCCATGAATCCATCTGAGTTGCTCAAAAAAAAACGCAACCCGCCGCTGCCAGTTGGAGCAAGCAGCCCCTTCAGGCCACCTGCGGATTTCTGGCGGCACAACAAAAAGGCCCTGTGGCGGCTGGTGGGGGTGAGCCTGGCGCGCGCCGTCATGGTGGCGATGGTGTTTTACCTGGTGAGACAGGTGATGCAGAACATCCAGCACCAGCAGTCACCGGCTGCCTGGCAACTGGGCGTGATTATTCTCATGGCAGCGGGTCTGGTATTTATGCGCCGGGTGGAACGCTGGACAGCAGAAAACATGGGTCAGCGACACATTAACCGCATTCGCCGAGTGGTACTGAAACGGCTGTATCGCACTTCGGTCAGGGACATTGGCCGGTTCTCCATCGGCGCCTTGACGTCCCGTCTGGGTGGGGATCTGACCTTGCTCAGGCGTTGGTTTTCACTGGGCTTTTCGCGCCTGATCAGTAATACCATTCTGATTCTGGTCAGTGTCAGCCTGGTGGCCTGGATCAGTCCGTCAGCGGCGTTGGTGGCGGCCCTGGCGCTGGCATTGTCGTTAACGGTTTCATTGTGGCTGGGTCAGCGCCTGCAAGATCACCTGAAACGCACGCGGCGGGCCCGCATTCGTCTGAACGCGTCCCTGTTGGAGAGGTTGCAGCACATGCCGGCCATTCGTGCTTTGGGGCAGGAAAGCCGGGAGCTCAAGCGGCTAGACCGTCTGGGTGATTCGCTGGAAAAGGAAGTCACACACACCGGTGCGGTGCTTGGTGCCATGCGGGGCATGGGTGAGGCCAGCGGTATTCTCCTGATGGTGGCGGTTTTCATTGCCTGGCAATGGTTTGGCCGTGACCTGCCTCCTGCCGATGTCGCTGCTTTGTTTTCGTTGGTGTTGTTTTTGGCCACGCCGGTGCGCGAATTGGGCCGGGTGCAGGAATACTATCGCGGGGCCTGTCTGTCACTGGCCAAAATTGAAGAGCTGATGGCCTTGCCACGCGTGGTTCGAGGTCGCAGCCGTCAGACCAGGGAACTGCCAAAAGTTGGGACGGTGAGCCTGAAAAATGTTTATTTGGGGAACACCCTGCGTGGATTCAGCGCCCAGGCGGGACCGGGTGAAAAAGTGGCCGTGATTGGCCCCAATGGTAGCGGCAAAAGCACGCTCCAGCAAGTGATATTGGGTTTGATCAAGGCAGACAAGGGAACGGTACGGCTGCACGGAGTGAATCCCCTGTGCTTGCACCCGGTGGCCAAAGCCAGAAACACCGGCGCCTTTGGGCCGGACCTGGGTTTATTGCGCACCAGCCTGCGGCGAAATATCGCTTATCGCCTGGACCGGGTCGATGAAGGGGAATTGCAACACGTGGTGAGTTATTGCGACCTGGAAAAACTGGTGCGTGTCTTACCGAAAGGGCTGGACAGCCTCATTACTGACCAGTCAGGCAATGTGTCCTCCGGGGAACAGGCCCGCATCGCCCTTGCCCGGGCCATTATCGGCCAGCCGGCGGTGTTGCTGCTGGACGAACCGGAAAGCCATCTGGACAAGCAGGGACTCAAGTTGGTGCATCACCTGTTGCAGACCTACCCGGGCACCATTATCGTCAGCACCCACAGCCCGGAGCTGGTGTCTTTGTGCGATCAAACCTGGTCCATGGTCGAGAACCGCGCCAGTATTATTAACCTGAATACGGTCAGACACGTTTCAGAACAATAAAGTAGAGGAACTGAATCACTATGTTAATGCCTCATAATTCCCCCCGGAATCGCGTCATCTCGCCTTCGGCCAGCCAGTGGTTTGCGCGGCGATCATCGGTACGGCATACAGCCAGAAAACATCGCCTGGGTGGTCGTAGAAAAACCCCCTTTTGGTTGCAATTACCGGAAAATCCGGATTCCGAACGGGTGCTGTTGCTGTTACATGGCATTTCTCGCAATGCCGAAGAGCTTGTGCAAGCGTTTGCGCCATTGGCGCAGGCGGCCGGATACGTGACCATCGCGCCGCTTTTTGAAAAGGGCAAATACCCCGATTTTCAGCGGTTGGGCCGCCGGGGCAAGGGGCCGCGGGTTGACCTGATTCTGCAAGCGATTCTGGAAGAGGTGTCTCGGGCATTAGCGGTGCCCATTGAGCGCGTTGACTTGTTCGGCTTTTCAGCCGGGGCGCAAATTGGTCACCGGTTTGCGATGGCTTATCCGCAAATGGTGCGAAAGATGGCGCTTGGTTCGGCAGGCTGGTACACCTTCCCCTCCAGCGACCGGTACCCGTATGGCTTGCGCCTGAAAGGGGAACTGCCGGGCCTTGAATTTGTTCCGGAACGATTTTTGCGCATTCCCACCTGTGTGTACGTTGGCAGTGAAGACACGCAAAGGGACGATACCCTCAATTGCAGTAAACGTGTTGATGGGGTTCAAGGCTTGCATCGGCTGGAGCGTGCACGCCGCTGGGTGCGGGCCATCAATCAGGAGGCCATCAGTCGGCATCTGCCACCCCCGGCGAAGTTACAAGTGATGCCCGGGGTAACCCATTCGTTTGTCCAGGCCTGCCAGACTTTTTCTTTGCCCGTGAAGATCATGCAATGGATGGACGAGACCCAACCGTTGTTGGTTGCCAAAGAGGAAAAAAAATGATTTGTGTGCGGTTTTCTTGGCCTTTCCTCCCGTTGGTCGGTGCTTTGTTGTTTTCTTTGCCCGGCATCGCCAAGGTCAAGATTGGCGGGCGCATTGAAGTGGATGCGGCCCATTACCGGGACGACGTCACCCCATTACAAAGCGGCACGGCCTTGCGGAGGCTGCGACTGGATGTGTCAGGCAGGTTGACCCGAAAGTGGTCATTTTATGCCCAGACCGATCTGAAAAATGGCCGTAATCAGGTTCAGCTGGCTTGGGTCAAGTACCGTATCAACCGGCGCGACAGCCTGCAACTGGGCAAGGTGGAGATGCCTTTCTCACTGGAAAGCATCAGCAATTCAAAACTCAATCTGTTTATGGAGCGGGCCTTGCCATTGGCCTTGACCGAGCGATTTGGTCTGGGGGGCGTATACAACCACCTGGACAGGAACTGGAACTTTCGCCTGGGTGTTTTTGGGGATGATCATTTTAATCTGGGCGGACGGGAGAGCTACGGCCATAGTTTTGCCGCTCGCTGGGGCATGCGTCATAAATGGAGCAAGGCCCGGGCCTATCTCGGTTTATCGATGTTCAGTCGTCAACCGGATCAGTCGCTGCGTTTCCGCGCCCGACCGGAAAGTGCCGTGGATGGCCAACGCCTGATCGACACCTATTACCTTACCGGCATCCGGAGAGAAAACAAATGGGGACTGGAAGCCCTGTGGAAAACCAAACGCTGGGTGTGGCAAGGCGAAGTGATGCAGAGCGATCTGCAACGACCGGATTTGCCTAACTTGAGTTTTCGTGGAGCCTACCTGGAAGTGGGGAGAACCTTTAATGGTCAGCGACGTTTCAGCTTTCGCCGTGGCGAGTGGGCCGGAATGGATGTCAGGCCGGGAAAAACCTGGGAACTGGCAGCCCGGGTCTCCTGGCTGGATCTGGCCGATGCTGACCTTGATGGCGGTTCACAGACAGACTGGACAATGGGCATTAACTGGTACCCGCTCAAAAAAGGACGAGTCATGTTCAACTGGGTGCATGTGATTGCTCACCCCAATCGTTATGGACAGAACGAATCACCGGATGCCTTGCAACTGCGGTTGCAATACGAATTTTAATTTAAAGAACCTGATACTGGGAAATACGCATGAAAACACATAGATATCTTATTGCAAATATTTATCTCTTTCTTTTGGGGATGTTTGGATGCGCCGGCTTGGCTCAGGCCACCTCCGATTTGTGGAGTGAGCCAGCGCGCCTGACGCACGTGGGGCCAGACCTGAATCGCAATTACGATGCTCGCGAGGCCAGTGTTGCGCACAACAGCACCAACAATGAACTACTTGTGGTTTGGGAAGGCACCGACAGCGTGGCTGGAGTGGCCATTGACGAGGCGGAGATTTATGGTCAGCGCGTCAACCCGCAGACCCATGCTCCCATTGGGCCAAAGTTCCGAATTAGCTTCATGGGCCCGGCCGGAGACGCCCGTTATGACGCGCGTAACCCCGATGTGGCTTATAACGCCGCGACCAATGAATACCTGGTGGTCTGGTATGGAGATCACAATCAGAACGGGCTGGTGGAAGGGGAATTCGAGATTTTTGGCCAGCGCATCAATGCCGCCACTGGCGATCTGATTGGCACGGCTTTCCGCATTTCGGACATGGGGCCCACGGGCAACCGGTCTTATGACGCCATTGATCCGGTGGTGGCCTGGAATTCGGTGGATAATAATTTTCTGGTGGTGTGGCGTGGAGAAGACGGTTCGGCTGGTACGCCCGTGGGTGAATTTGAAATTTATGCTCAACTGCTGAACGGTTCCAATCCGGCCCAGTCACTGGGAGTGAATGACCGGCGTATTTCAGACATGGGGCCCAATGGCAGTGCCAGTTTTGATGCCTATTCACCCGAAGTGGTGTATAACGCCACCGCTAATGAATTTCTGGTGGTGTGGTATGGCGATGACAATGTTAATGGCCGGGTGAGCGGCGAGTTTGAAGTTTATGGGCAACGCCTGGCTGGCAGCACGGGAGCGGAAGTTGGCGCCAATGACTTTCTCATTTCTGAAACAGGGCCCGATGGCAGCAGCCTCTATCTGGCCCAATACCCCGATGTGGCCTGGAATGCCGATCGCAATGAATATCTGGTGGTCTGGTCGGCCAACAGCACGGTGGCCACGCTGACATCCAATGAATTCGAAATTTACGGGCAGCGCCTGGCTGCTGATGGAAGCCAAATTGGCCGCGACGATTTTCGCATCAGCCACATGGGTCCTGATGGTCGCAGCAGTTTCGACGCCTTTCGCCCCCACGTGGCTTATCATCGGGCTGGAAAACAGTACGCGGTGGCCTGGCGGGGCGATCATGACATCGATGGCGAATTCGAGATCTGGGCCCAGCGCCTGGATGGCCGCAGCGCCATCCATTTGGGGCAGATCGCCACCCGCCTGAGCCACGCCGGGCCGGATGGCAATCTGCTTTTCGATGCCCGCCGGGTGAATCTGGCGGAAAACACCACGGACGGCACCGTGGTGGCGGTGTGGGAACAGGAAGACAACAGCGCCACCCAGGCCGAAGGAGAGTTTGAGGTTTTTGCCACCCGCTTGTCGGCCAACGAATTCGTGCTCAATAATGGTGTGACTGGCTCCTGGTACGACCCGGCCCACGATGGCGAAGGCTGGATGATCGAGCGATTGGCTGGGGATCGGGTGTTGGCTGTCTGGTATACCTACCGCCCGGAGGCGCCGATTCAGGCGTGGATGGTGGGCACCGGTCACGTGGTCAACAATCGCGTGGTACTGGATGCCGTGCAGATCACCTCCGGTGGTGTCTTCGGCCCCGCATTTGATCCGGCGGCCGTACAGCGCCTTGACTGGGGTGGCTACGCCATAGAATTTGATGACTGCAACAACGCTCAGGTCAGTTACGCCAGCGTGCGGCCTGGATTCGGCGCCGGTTACCTGGGCGGCGTGCGCCGCATCACTAACGTGGATGGGCTCGACTGCCAAAACCCCGCTCCTTCCGGCGATCCTTTAAGCGGCATCACCGGGTCCTGGTACGATCCCAGCCACGACGGTGAAGGCTGGGTGCTGGAATACCTGGGCAACAACACCTTGTTGATGGCCTGGTTTTCCTACGACGCACAGGGCAATCAGCGCTGGTTTCTGGGCGTGGGCTCAGGCAGCAATAACGTGTTCACTTTTTCCGACGTACAAACCACCAGCGGCACGGTCTTTGGCCCGGCATTCAATCCGGCCGCGGTTCAGCGCCAGCCGTGGGGAACGGTTACCATCACGGTCAATAGCTGTACCAGCCTGACGGTGGACTATCAGGGGCCGGCCGATTTTGGCAGCGGCCAGTTGCAGGCCGTTCCCATTGTCGGGGTGGCCGGACTGGACTGCAGTTTATGATGGCTGTTGTAATATAATCGCAGCCTTCATTGCAGGGAAGCTAGTATAACCCTGCTTGCTACAGGTAAAGCGATGGTGTGGCAGGAAAGGTCTGCTTTTCTGCCCAGGCTTTTTGCCTGAAAGCACACTGGACAGTGAAGGAACAATGAGTCAAGTCAACGCCCAGGAGGGTAACGCAACCGAAGAAAGCTCAACAGGCAAAATCAATCGCCTGCTGAGCTTTGTGGCGTGGCGGATCTTTCGCCCGTTGGCTACCATTTTTCTCCGCCACAACGTGCCTTTTAAAACGGCCGCTACGTGGTTGAAACAGGCCTACGTGGACGTGGCCAGCAACAAGCCCGAATTCAGTATCGACGGCAAAAAACAGACCAAGTCCCGCATTGCGGTGATCACCGGGCTAACCCGGGTGGAAGTGGACCGTATCCTCAAGTTGAAGGAGCCGCTCAAGGCCACGGAGCAAAAATGGAACCGTGCCACGCGCGTGCTTAGTGGCTGGGCCAGTGACCCGGAATTTATGGACAGCCAGGAGCGGCCTCTGGAGATTCCGGTTAAGGGGGAACGATCATTCGCCACGCTGGTGGAACGCTATTCCGGTGGCACGACCCTCAATTCTGTGCTGGATGAAGCAGTGCAGGCCGGCGCCGTGCAACGCCTGGACAATGGGCTTTTGCGACTGATCACGCCGGATCTCTTTGGCCGCGCAGACAAGAAGCTGCTGAGTGACCTGGAAGTAATCGGCATCACTGCCGGCGATCTGCTCAACACCATCGAACACGACACCCAGCCCGATCAGGAGGATATCTGGTTGTTGCGATTGATCATTCAACGCGATGTGCCAATGGACAAACTGCCTGAACTGAAGCAATTGATCCACGAGGAAACCACTCGGTTCTTGCACGGGCTTGACAAAAAGCTCACACGGAGTGTGAAAGAATACCAAAACCTTCCCGCAAACGACGGGGAGCCTCCACCCAAAATCAAACGCGTGGGCCTGGGCGCCTACTATTACCAGGACAACGAAGACTGGAGTCAATCATGAACAGAGTACCTGCCATTTTATGCCTTGTTACCGGTGTGTTTTTCTTCAGCCAGCCGGCCTCTGCTCAGGTAGTTTTCAATGACATCCGGGGGCTTGACGTGGATGACAACACCGTAATTACTCTGGATGACCAGGTCATCACACCGTTCCAGTTGCAGGAAATCATCGGCCTGGGTTACAAGGGCCGTTTTCGCGTGGCCAATGACGTCAACGCCACTGTTTCTACTGGCACCCTCACCGAGCTGCACCTCATTATTGACTATAAAGGCCCGGTGACGGCAACCAACCCATTGACCGTGATGGATCAGGGGGTGCTGGTCACCGGTGATACCGTGCTGGCAAATCTCACTGATCCTGCCACGTTACAAATAGGCGATGAAGTCAGCATCAGTGGCGTTATTGCGGCCGATGGCACCTTGCAGGCTGGTCGCCTGAAAAAAGAAAGCGCTCCCTTGGGTCAGTGGAAAGCACGGGGTTACCTCACCGGCATCGACAACCCGCCTGGTACCGTGCAAATGGGGGCATTGACCGTCGGCACCACCGGTGTGAACGTGGTGGGCTGTCCGGCGTCTTTACTGGTGGGTCAGTTTGTGGAAATCACCGGTAGCCCCGATGTAAACTATCAGGCCGGTGGCACCTGGCAGACCGCCAGTCAGCTCACCTGTCAGGCGCCGGATGTGGACCAGGATCCCGACGGCGACGTGCCGGCTCTGGTGGAAGGAATGGTGGAGTCCCTCATTGATTTTTCCTCTTTCCGCATGAATGAGCTGACCGTGGTTATCGATCCGACCACGCGTTTCGACAATGGTGAAGCCGAACACGTGGACATTGGCACCCGATTGGAAGTGCAGGGCATACTGGACAGTGATAATGGGATCCTGACCGCAGGCATCATTCGTTTTCTGGATGTTCGCATCAAAGCCAAAGGGGTTGTGACTCCCGCAGCCATTGTTCCCGGGCAAAGCATCCAGTTGTTTGGCCTGGTATTCAAAATAACGCCACAAACGCGCGATGATGAAGGCATCCTGGCCAATGGCCTGGCAGCCGACCGGCAGGTGGAAGTGCGGGGCTTTGTCGATGATGATGGCTCACTGTATGCCTTGCGCGTGAGGGATCGAGGCAACCCCAACCCCCAGCACAGCGACCTGCGCGGCCCGGTGACAATGATGGCAAGCCCCATGCTGAATATTCAGGGGGTCAGCGTGGACACCACCAACAGTCAGTTCATGATGGGTGATTTGCTGGTGACTGCTGCGGAGTTTTTTGATTTGGTGCGGCTTGGTTCACAGGTGGAAGTGGATGACGCGGCTTTCGACCCCGTCACCGGGCAGTTTTCCGGTGGGGTGATCGAAATGCATGAAGTTGAAGAGGAAGACGTGCCCGACAGCGCACCGGATGATCCGGTAAACAAGGGGGCTTCCACCAAGGAAATCATTGGGCTTGGCTTTACTGGCGGCCGCGGTGTGGCCACCGTCACGCGCACTGACAATATTATCTACCGGAGTTCTTTCGACTGAGTTCGGAGGACTCAGACACCACCAGGGGCCACGCGCGTAACAGCCTGTGACATTCCGGCGCATGCTGGCGGTTTACTTTTGCTGTTGCCTTGGCATAATAGGGCGTAAATGGAGGAGAACAGCATGCCCGAACGCAACACCACGAACCACCAACCGGCCCAGCCAACAAACGAAACGGCTCCGGCAAGCAAAACCAGAAAGCCGTACACAAAACCCGACCTGATTCCCTGCGGCGATGTGCGAGACGTGACCATGGGCGGATCACCGGGTGTCGGTGACAGCGGTAACGGGGCACTGGAAAAGCCGTTTGGCACCTGAACATGCCTGCGTTACAGCCCGCCATTCTCTCCCGGCCTGACCGGGATTTTTTGTTTCTGTCAATGACGGTTCATTCATGGTGATAGCCCGGCACACCGCGCATGAAAGTCGGTATACCTACCGGGTGGCCGGCTTTCCGCTGGCCAGTGAGTTTCCCGTGCTGGCACTGGCGCCCTTTGCCACGGACAGAACCGGCCCCTTGGCTGACCCTGGCCGCACAGCCTCCGCAGGTACTGAGGCTGCGCTGGTGATTGAGCGCCTGTGCCTGCAGGACTGGCCACGAGCAGAGTACAAACCGGCCATCGGCGATGATAGTCAGCGCAGTGGTGGCAGTCGAGGCGAAGGACAAACCCGCTACTGCCAGAACGTAGCACTGGGTCCGGGCCGGTATGACCTGCACGCCGCCTGGCCAGAACCGGACACCTGTGGGCTGTTTGCCCGCCAGCGCCTGAATCCAGAACAGGCTTCAGCCACTGAACCCTTGATTAAACTCCCGACTGAATCAGTGGTTGGATCCCTGGTCTCATCTCAGGCACGCGCGCACCGCTTCCTTATCAGTCCGCGCGGCATTGCCGTTGGCGCAGGGGAGGCCGGTGCCAGCGTCGATGAACTGCTGTTGACCGGTCCCGCCCTGGCCGTCGCTCTGGCACTGCGAGGTGTGTTTTTACTGCACGCCTCGGCGGTGGTGTTAGACGGCATTTTGTGCGTTTTTCTGGCCGAATCCGGCAGTGGCAAATCAACCCTGGCCGCCCACCTCTCCGCTCACGGGGCGCAGGCGGTGGCCGATGACATACTGCCCATGCGTGCCCAGCCGGGCACCGGCCTTGTGCGTGCCCCGGGCGAATTTCCGCAATGGAAGTGGACACCGCAACAGCAGCTTTTTACCAGTGGACTACCACAGCAGATGCGCTGGTTTTTTGTCCAGCCTGCAGCCGGCAAAAAATCCGCCGAAGTGGCCATCGAACCCCTCGGCCAGAGTGAAACCCTGCTCAAGCTGGCGCGTCATGGCGTGGCCACTCGTTTATTCAATGCTCATGTCTTGTGTCAACATCAGGCATTCTGCCAGCAGGCCGCCTCGCTGCCCGGCGCGGTGTTGCATTATCCGCATCACCGGCACAGCCTGAATCAGGTGGCGGCGTGTCTGCATGCTTACCTGAAAGGAGCTGACTGATGCGGGGGTTCACCTTTACCAAACGCGTGCCGGTCAGCCGACTGGGCAAGCTGCGTTTTGGGGTCAG
>JALWKC010000198.1 GCA_026996795.1 Lysobacterales bacterium
AACATTCTTTGCCAAATCAATACCGATCACGCTAAACTTGTTCATGGACATCGCCCTCCTCGTGAGTTGAATTAACAAGTCTCAACTATGGCACAAAGATGCCGGTTGAGGTTGGGCGGTGTCCATAATCATCTGATTGAATCTGGCGCGAGCAGATTGTCGTGAAAAATTGTTCAGTTCAAGGCGCAAACCGCACGCAATAGTAAGCTATTGTGAAGGTTTGCAACACAGAAATGGACGATTTTACGCCGCAAGATGCCGTGTCACGATTCGATCAGAGGTTCCCTAGGGAAGCTCTGATTGAATCTGGACGAAGCAGATTATGCCGGAAATGTTCGAGAACAAGGCGAAGTTCGCAGCAAATAGCAGGCTATTGGCAAGGACTTCAACACAGTTATCGGATATTTCAGGCATGAGAAGCGAGTTTACGATTCAATCAGAGCTTCCCTAGAGTATGGCCAGCCAGTCACCGCCCCTTGCGGCTTCATTCCGGAACAGACATGAACCACCCCAACACCAGCAGTGAACAGTTCGATTACGTGATCGTCGGTGCCGGCTCGGCCGGCTGCGTCCTGGCCAACCGGCTTTCGGCCGACCCGGGCACAAGCGTTCTGTTGCTGGAAGCCGGTGGCCGCGACTGGCACCCGTTTATCCATATGCCGGCCGGGCTGGCCAAACTGGTCAATATCCAATCACTCAACTGGAACTACACCACTGAATCCGAACCACAGCTGAATAATCGCCGCCTTTACTGGCCGCGCGGCAAAGTATTGGGCGGTTCCAGTTCCATCAATGCCATGTGCTATTGCCGCGGCCACCGGGCCGATTACGACCACTGGCAGGCACTGGGCAATGAAGGCTGGGGCTTTGATGACATGCTGACGCACTTCAAGGCCACCGAAGCCAATGCACGCCCGGGCATCGACACCGAATATCACGGCACCGACGGGGACTTGAGCGTGGAAGACCTGCGCTATCACAACCCGCTCACGGACACCTTTCTGCAAGCCTGCGAAGAAACCGGTCTGTCCCTGACCGATGACTTTAACGGCCCGCACCAGCGTGGCTTTGGCCTGTATCAGGTCACGCAAAAAAATGGCGCGCGTCATTCCAGTGCCGCCGCGTTTCTGAAGCCGGCCATGGGTCGCCCCAACCTCACTGTGTGGACACACGCGATGGCCGAAAAAATCCTGCTGGAGGACAGCGGCACAGGGCCACGGGCGGCAGGCGTACAACTGACACATCGCGGCAAGCCGGTGCTGGCCCGGGCCAACAAGGAAGTTATCCTGGCAGGTGGCGTACTCAACTCACCCCAACTACTGATGCTTTCTGGCATTGGCGAGGCGAGTGAGCTGGAAAAACACGGCATCACCCCCTGCGTCAATCTGCCGGGAGTGGGTAAAAACCTGCAAGACCACCTGGATGTTTGCCTGGTGCAGGGCTGTACCCTGCCCATCACCTACGACACCATCAATGACCTGAAGGTGGGTCTGCAGTACTACCTGCTGGGGCACCAGGGGCCGGGTGCGTCCAACGTGGCCGAGGCCGGCGGTTTCTGGCAAACCGAACTGGCCGAGGACGACCGGCCTGACGTGCAGTTTCATTTTGTGCCGGCCATTCTCGATGACCACGGCCGCAACCGCATCAAGGGTTCGGGTTACACCCTGCACATGTGTTTTCTGCGCCCACGCAGCCGCGGCCACCTGTCATTGGCTTCGGCCAACCCAACGGCGCCGGTGCGCATTCATGCCAACTACCTGTCCGATCCGTTTGATCTGACCGTCATGAAAGCCGGCTTTAAACTGCAACGTCGCATCTTTTCCGCCCCCGCTTTTGCTCCTTTCCGCGACACGGAAATCTTCCCCGGTGAAAGCGCACAGAGCGATGCCGACATTGAAGCCTTTATCCGCCAGAAAGCCGAAACCATTTATCACCCCGTGGGCACCTGCAAAATGGGCCAGGACGACATGGCGGTGGTGGACTCCCAGTTGTGCGTGCACGGGGTCAGTGGCTTGCGGGTGGCCGATGCCTCCATCATGCCGACGCTGGTTTCAGGCAACACCAACGCCCCCACCATTGCCATTGCCAGCAAACTGGCGGAACTCCTGACAAAGAACACAGACAAGCCGACGGCAGGCTGATTTTACCATTTTAACGCTTTTTTATCTGGCTGGAGCTCATACTCAAAACGGCACGGCATATGAGGATCGACAGACCGATCGCAACAACTGGCAGGATTACCTCTATTTCTTTGTCCAGGACTATTTTGCTTTCGGGCCGGTGCAGAACCTGCTGCTGAAAGTCACCTACCTGGACAACAACACCGCCACCTTCACCCTGCCAGACGCACGCTTTGACAATGGCCTGGCCGATGGTGCTAATTTCCGCCTTTACAATGGCGGCGCCCAGGACATTGAAGTCACCTTTGTGCGCCTTATCTGGCGAAACAACCCCGTTATTTTTGCCCACGGCTTTGAACCCTGAAGCCGGATATGGCCGGGGCTGTAAACCGGCGCCAGATGCCCGCTACACACCAGGCCATTATTCGCTAAGATAGGCACTCTTTTCTGTTTGTTCGTTTTTCTTGGCGGAGGCCTCCCATGCGCAAGCTGTCCTTTCTCATTCTGTTAACCGCGCTCTCCCTGACCGATTTCTCCCTGAGGGTTGATGCCGCTGATCGCATTACCGGAAAACCTTTTGCCACGCGTTCTGAAGTACTGGCCACCCACGGCATGGCAGCCACCAGCCAGCCCCTGGCCACCCAGGTGGCGCTGGATATTCTCAAGCAAGGCGGCAACGCCGTGGATGCAGCCATTGCGGCCAATGCCGTGCTGGGGCTGGTGGAACCCACCGGCAATGGCATCGGCGGCGATATTTTCGTCATTCTGTGGGACGCGAAAAGCAAAAAACTCTATGGCCTAAACGGTTCCGGGCGCAGCCCGAAAAACCTGACACTGGAATGGTTTCATAAAAACGGTTACGAGAAAATCCCCGCCCATGGCCCGCTGCCGGTCTCTGTGCCCGGCACGGTGGATGGCTGGTTTATGC
>JALWKC010000199.1 GCA_026996795.1 Lysobacterales bacterium
TCAATGTCGTCCTTGGCCTGGTTGGACTGAATGCGTTTATAGTGATTGTAAACCGCTACGGAAAGGATTTTTTTGGCCTTTTCCTGACCAATCACGTAATCGTCCAGGTGCTGGTGAATCTGTTTCGGAGAAGGCAGCTCTTGCATCCCTTCCGGAGTGGACTCTTCCAGTTCATCGCGGATGATTTCATTGCACAAATCGACGCATTCATCGCAAATAAAGACACTGGGTCCTGCGATGAGCTTGCGGACTTCCTGCTGGCCTTTGCCGCAGAAATTGCAATAGAGGTTTTTTTCAGTAGTCATGTGATTCGTGTGCCGTGATTTGTCGTGCTGCCGTGCGTTTCTTCTATCCGGAGTATAAAGCATGCCGGGAAAAAACCCAAAGATTGTCACGAAATCCAGGGGCTTTGACGCGCCGAACCGGCTCTGGATTTCCCAGACCAGAGCTATGGGCATAAATTGTCACCCGTTTAACACACCACAGACCGGCCCTGTGGCCTTCTGATGGCATTTACGACTGACACAATGCGGGCAGAGCCGTTTAATTTCAAGAGCGGTGGCTGATCACTTCATCGATCAGGCCATAGGCTTTGGCTTCCTCGGCGCTAAAGAAGTTGTCCCGATCAGTGTCCTGCTCGATGCGTTCCTTTGGCTGACCGGTGTGCTTGGCCATCAGGGCATTGAGCTGATCACGCAGCTTCAGGACTTCACGGGCATGAATGTCAATGTCGGTGGCCTGACCCTGAAAGCCACCCAGTGGCTGATGAATCATGACGCGGCTGTTGGGCAATGCGTAACGCTTTCCTGTGGTGCCGGCGGTCAACAGGAAAGCGCCCATGCTGGCGGCCTGTCCCATGCAGATGGTGCTGACGTCCGGTTTGATAAACTGCATGGTGTCGTAGATGGCCATCCCGGCCGTGATGACGCCACCGGGGCTGTTGATGTAGAGGGAGATGTCCTTGTCCGGGTTTTCCGCTTCCAGAAACAGCAGTTGCGCCACCACCAGGTTGGCCATGTGTTCTTCCACCGGGCCCACCAGGAAGATGATGCGCTCTTTCAACAGGCGTGAGTAGATGTCGTAAGAACGTTCCCCACGGGCGGTCTGCTCAACCACCATGGGCACCAGTGTCATCAGTTCCTGTTCTTTCATGCCGTTGGCCTCTTTCATTAATAAAGTGTGTGCGGGGATTGCCGCCCTGTTCCAGTGCATCCGGGCATCTACCCAGCAAACCGGAACAGACCGAGACCCGGTTTCAACCCCGAGCACGGTCTGTCGATGGTGTTGTCAGCAGGCCCGATCTATTTTTCCGGGCTCAGGATATCGGCAAAGGTTTTTTTGTTTTCCTTGGTCTTGACCTTGTCTGCGATCAGTTCGATAACCTGTGATTCCATAATGGTGTTTTCAACACCACTCATGAGATCGGGGTTGTTGTAGTAAAGTTCAACGATTTGTGCCGGGTTTTCAAAGGTCTCGGCAATTTCATTGACTTTTTCGCGCACGCGGGTGTAGTCCACCTGAACCTTCTCCTTGCGCGCGATATCGCCAATAATCAGCGCATTCATCAAGCGCTCGATGGCCTGATCACGGAATTGCTCCGCAGGCAATGGCTCCATGTCAGCCATACCCATCTGGCGTGCCCGCTCGGTGGCCTGTTGAGCCAACGCCGCGGCTTCCTGCTGAATCATGCTTTCTGGCAAGGTCATGTCGCTGCACTGATGACGCAATTCGGCCAGAATCGCATTGCGGGTTTGCAGTTCCAGCGCATTTTTCAGTTCGCGTTCCAGATTGGCACGAATGTCTTTGCGCAAATCTTCTTCCTTGCCGGACTCAATACCAAAGGCCTTGACAAAAGCCTCGTCCACTTTCGGCAACTTGGCTTTCTTGACGTTTTCCACCTCAAAATTGAAGGTAACCTCTTTGCCAGCCAGGTCCTTGACGGCGAAATCCTCGTCAAAAGCCACTGCCACTTCGCCTTTTTCGCCTTTTTTCAGCCCAATGAGAGCGGCCTTCAAGGCATCAGGGATGGGGCTTTCACCCAACAGGGCAATCATTTTTTCTGTGCCTTCTGCCGGAATGGCTTCCTCCCCGGCCTGGGCGCTGTACTGCAGCGTCACCAAGTCGCCATTGGCGATTTTTCCGGCGCTATCTTTCCATTCCTGACGCTGTTTTTGCAACTTTTTCAGCATGTCATCAACGTCTTTTTCAGTGACCTCGGCCACGTCCTTCTCGATAGTGATCGACGAAAAATCAATTTCCGGGATTTCAGGAAAGGTTTCCAATTTGGCAACAAAGCTAAAGCCACCGTCGTCCAGGTCGTTGACTTCTTGCACTTCAGGATTGCCGGCCAATGCCAATTCGTTTTCTTCCACGGCTTTTTTGATGGCTTCGTTCATCAAATCGCCCAGCACTTCCTGGCGTGCCTGGGGACCAAAGCGTTGAATCAGCAGTTTTTTGGGCACACGGCCACGGCGAAAGC
The DNA here is from genome assembly GCA_026996795.1 of Lysobacterales bacterium. GTDB lineage: Bacteria > Pseudomonadota > Gammaproteobacteria > Xanthomonadales > Marinicellaceae > S144-45. Next base: position 2,480 of record JALWKC010000199.1, read on the forward strand.
CCTTGAGCTGGACTTGCTTGCCATATTCATTGATTTTTGATTCGACCTGAGACTGAATTTCTTCAGAAGGAATGGTTACGTTGAGAATCTTTTCAACGCCGTCTTTTTGCTCAATCGAGATTTGCATGCTGACTCCGTAATATCAGGAAGTATGGTGCGAAAGGAGAGACTCGAACTCTCACGGGTTTCCCCACTGGAACCTAAATCCAGCGCGTCTACCAATTCCGCCACTTTCGCAGTGATGATGATGCATCGCGGGTCTGCCCCACGACACGGAATTCGTCTTTACGTATTGAATTATTAACCTGGCACAGGCCAACGCCGGCAATGTGTCAAACGGCCAGTGCGTTTTTACAGGGTAAGCGGAGGGAAAAAATGGGGTGGACGATGGGGATCGAACCCACGACATCAGGAGTCACAATCCTGTGTTCTACCGACTGAACTACGCCCACCACAACTCTTTATGGCGCGCCCGGCAGGACTCGAACCTGCAACCCTCGGCTTAGAAGGCCGATGCTCTATCCGGTTGAGCTACGGGCGCCTCTATAAAATGGTCGGGGTAGACGGATTCGAACCGCCGACCCACTGCTCCCAAAGCAGTTGCGCTACCAGGCTGCGCTATACCCCGACTGTGGCTAACCACTTACCTGTAAAGGCGCTGAATCTTAAAGAAATCGGCCTTGCAGGTCAATGATTATATCCAATTATTAAAGCCAAGTGTTGCGAGAATAAAACCCCGAAAATTGGGGTTATTTGTTCCTGCGGGCAGAAACGGCATGAGACCGTTTCCTGTTGGTTTTCCTGAACTGGCGCGCCCGGAAGGATTCGAACCTCCGACCACCTGGTTCGTAGCCAGGTACTCTATCCAGCTGAGCTACGGGCGCGTTCAGGAGGGCGAATTATGCTGATTCCCGAAGGGAATGTCAACTTAATTCCGGACTTTTCAAAAAACATTTTTTGAAAAACCCGTGCGGTCTGTTGCCAGACCACTTGCCGCTCGTTTTAGAGCGGAAAACTGTGAATAAAGCCTCTGGAAACGGCTATTGCCGCACACCTGAGTTTTCATGCTTTTTAACGAATGACCTGCGGCCATTCAATTTTGTTCCTGACAAAATTGTCGAACCGGCGAGGGTTCTCACCCTCCCTGAACGTTATTATTTGCTGATTGTACTGCGTCATTAAATTGACGCACACAATAACTTAATCAATGGCGGAGAGGGAGGGATTCGAACCCTCGATGGGCTTTTAACCCATACTCCCTTAGCAGGGGAGCGCCTTCAGCCGCTCGGCCACCTCTCCGGGATGTCATGCTCGACTACTGCAGGGAATGCAGCACGTCGAGCGGGGTATTTTACTTAAATCCGGTCTTAGTGCAATTGAAATATGCACCGTTTCTACTGATTCTGAACGGCGTGTCCAATGGCATCTTCCTGGCCGGTCACTGCCGTTGTTTATTCAGCTGCCGGAGGCTCGCCCGGTGCCGGTTCGGCGGCAGAAGCAGTGGGGGCCGGATCTTCCGGCACTTCGCCACGAATGCGCTCGTATATTTCTTCCCTGTGCACGGCAATTTCCTTGGGTGCGTTGATGCCAATCCGGACCTGATTGCCCTTCACACCCAGTACGGTCACGGTCACGTCATCGCCGATCATTAACGTTTCGCCAACCCTGCGAGTTAGTATGAGCATTGTTTTCTCCTTTCCTGTTGTCCCTGTTGTTCGGGGGTTTGTTATTGTGATTAGTGTAGTCCCGGTGCCTGAGTGTCCCCTCCTCGACTGACCGCGACAGGTTCAAATTAAACAACATTTAACATTTCATTTGAAGCTTTTTCTTTAACAGCTTGAGAAATGCGGCGAAATCAGTTGGGCAGACGCGCTGATACTTCTTTTTGCAGCCGCTCCAGTGCCTGTTCCAGACTTTTTTTGTCAGTCTCGGCTCCGCCCTGGGCCATGTCCGGCCGGCCGCCGCCACGTCCTCCCAGTGACTGGGCCAGCTCACGAATCAGATCGCCGGCTTTGATGTGCTGCGTGAGTTCCTTGCTGACACCCGCGATCAACTGCGCCTTACCATCGGCATAATTGGCCAGAACAATCACCCCGCGAGGAAACTTCTGTTTGAATTGATCCACCATGTCCCTGAGCTGGGGGACGGAGAAACCCTCGAAAACTTTCGTCAAAATAGTGCCTTTACCAACGGTTTGCACCTCGTCCCAGATGGCCCCGGCCGCTTGGGAGGCCAGCTTCTGTTGCAAGCGAGACAGTTCCTTTTCCAACTGTTTGTGCTGCTGCAACAATTGCTGCAATTTCTCGTTGATTTTGTCCGCCGGCGCATTGACCAGACGGGATACCTCGGACAACAAAGCATCACGGTCCTGAATGTGTTTTAACGCCTGTTCGCCGGTGACCGCTTCGATACGCCGAACTCCGGAGGCCACGGAGCCCTCCTGAGTCACCTTGAATAATCCGATCTGGCCGGTGTGCTGCACGTGAGTGCCGCCGCACAGCTCCACCGAGTAACCACCAATGTCCAGCACGCGCACGCGGTCGCCGTATTTTTCGCCAAACAAGGCCACGGCGCCACTGTTGATGGCTTCATCGTAAGAAAGCACCTTTGTTTCAGCCGGCAGATCGCGACGAATGGCCGCGTTGACTTGTTTTTCAATTTCAGCCAGCTCTTCGGCACTGATGGGCTGGAAGTGAGCAAAGTCAAACCGCAATTTGTCTTCGGCCACCAGCGATCCCTTTTGCTGCACGTGCTCGCCCAGGACATCCTTGAGCGCCTTGTGCAACAAGTGCGTGGCGGTGTGATTCAGGCGAATGGCCTCCCGCCGCGCCCTGTCCACGGACGCCTGCACGCACTGGCCGGTTTCCAGCTGCCCGGACTCCACCAACACCTGATGGGCGTGAAATTGCCCGGCCACTTTTTGCGTATCCAGGACATGCGCCATCGCCCAGTTATTGCTCAGGGTGCCTGTGTCTCCCACCTGGCCACCGGATTCGGCATAAAACGGGGTGCGATCCAGCACCACCGTGCCGCGCTGCCCTTCCGCCAGCGTGGTCACTGGCTTTCCGTCTTGCAACAAGGCCAAGATGGTGGCTTCGGCATCCAACTGCTCATAACCCAGAAATTCCGTGGCAGGCACGCTGGCCATCAACTCAGCCGGCATCAGGTTGCCCTGTTTGAACTGGCCAGAAGCGCGCGAGCGTTGTTTCTGTTCGTCCATGGCCTGCTGGAACCCCGCTTCGTCCACGCGCAGGCCTTTTTCACGGGCCACGTCCTGGGTCAGATCCAGCGGAAAACCGTAGGTGTCATACAGTTTGAAAGCCACCTCACCGGGAATGGTGTCGTTGTCGATGGCTTTTATCGCCCGCTCAAACTCCTGCATGCCGGTATCCAGTGTCTCGGCAAAGCGTTCTTCTTCCTGCTTGAGCACCTTTTCCACCAGGGACTGATTTTTTGCCAGTTCCGGGTAGGCCTCGCCCATCACTTCAACCAGCGGTTGCACCATGCGGTAAAAAAACGGTTCGCGCGCGTCCAGTTTGTGACCGTGTCGCGCCGCCCGGCGAATGATGCGACGCAGCACATAACCACGGCCTTCATTGGCGGGCAAAACGCCATCCACAATCAGGAAGGCGCAGGCGCGAATGTGGTCCGCAATCACTTTCAGGGAGGCGCTGCCGGTGTCATCAAGGCGCAACAGTCGCGCCGCGTGGCGGATCAGGTGCTGAAACAGGTCAATGTCGTAATTGTTGTGCACGCCCTGCAGAATGGAAGTGATGCGTTCCAGCCCCATGCCAGTGTCAACGCTGGGCTTGGGCAGGGATTTCATTTCCCCGTCCGGCTGACGGTCGTACTGCATAAAGACCAGGTTCCAGATTTCAATGTAGCGATCGCCGTCTTCCTCCGGCGTGCCCGGTGGGCCACCGGCAATTTCAGGGCCGTGATCGTAGAAAATTTCGGTGCACGGGCCGCACGGGCCAGTGTCTCCCATGGCCCAGAAATTATCGCTCTCATACCGCTTGCCACCGGGTTTGTCACCAATGCGGGTAAAGCGTTCCGGGTCCACGCCAATGTGCTTAAGCCAGATATCGGCCGCCTCGTCGTCGTCCTCGTACACCGTGATCCACAGCTTTTCCGGGGGCAAGCCCAACTCCTTGGTCAGGAATTCCCAGGCAAATTCGATGGCTTCCTTTTTGAAATAATCACCAAAACTGAAGTTGCCCAGCATTTCAAAGAAAGTGTGATGGCGCGCGGTGTAACCGACATTTTCCAGGTCGTTGTGCTTGCCACCGGCGCGAACGCAGCGTTGCGAAGAGGTGGCACGGGTGTAGGGTCGTTTTTCCGCTCCCAGAAAAACGTCCTTAAACTGCACCATGCCGGCATTGGTAAATAACAGCGTCGGATCATTGGCCGGCACCAGGGGCGAGCTGGGCACCAGATGATGCTGTTTTTTCTGAAAGTAGTCCAGGAATTTCTGGCGAACTTCTGCGGTACTGATCATCGACATGTCCTGTGAGCGGAAACGGGAATAAAAGCGTGAATTTTAGCGTACTTCCAGGACTTTGTGCCATTCCTTGCCGTGGCTACGGGCGAGTCACAGGGGAGTATTTACCCGTGTTTGGGAATGACTGCCGCTGCCTGTCAGAACCGTTTGGGGTCAGGAACTGCCCGGCGGATGCAATCGGCGTCAAAGCCACGTTGATACAGAAAACGCTGGCGGCGTGCCTTGTCTTTGAGGTCCCGAGGAGATTCGCTGCCAAACTTGCGCCGCTGCACCTGGTGACAGCAGTCAGTAAAGTCAATGTCCAGTTGGGCCATGGCCTGCTTGACAAGAGCCGCGGATACGCCACGTTTTTGCAACTCATGCCGAATCTTCACCGGCCCGTAGCCCCGCGCCGCGCGTAACCGGGCATAACTGGCCGAAAAACGGGCATCGTCCAAATAGCCGTGGCCACGCATTTCATCAAGCACCTGAGCAATGGTGTCTGCCGGATAGCCCTTGTGTTCCAGCTTCTGGCGCAACTCGGCTTCGGCATGATCGCGCCGAGACAATGAAGCCAGGGCGCTGGCCCTGGCTTTGAGGAGGTCTGGCTGTGTTTTGTTCATGCCTTAAGGAAGCTCTGATTGAATCTGGACGAAGGAGGTTATGCCGGAAATACTCGAGAACAAGGCGAAGTTTGCAGCCAATAGCGAGCTATTGACCAGGACTTTAACGCAGTTATCGGGCATTTCAGGCATGAGAAGCGAGGTCATGATTCGATTAGAGCTTCCTTTAATCTGCCATTCAGCCCTCGGCTTCAACCGCCGCCAGTTCATCCGGGCGGTGGATTTCCGGCAACAGAATGGCTCGGATTTTACTTTCCAGCTCACTGGCCATTTCTGGGTTTTCACGCAAAAACATTTTCGCGTTTTCCTTACCCTGGCCAATGCGTGTGTCGCCAATGCTGTACCAGGAACCGGACTTGTTGACCAGGTTATGAGCCACACCCAGGTCAATCAATTCACCCAACCGGGAAATGCCTTCGCCGTACAGAATTTCAAATTGGGCCTGCTTAAACGGCGGTGCCAGCTTGTTTTTGACCACCTTGACCCGGGTTTCGTTACCAATGACTTCATCGCCCTTTTTAAGTGCGCCAATACGGCGAATGTCCAGACGCACCGAAGCGTAAAACTTGAGCGCATTGCCGCCGGTGGTGGTTTCCGGGCTGCCAAACATGACACCGATTTTATGCCGGATCTGGTTGATGAAAATAATCATCGAATTGGTGCGCTTGATGTTGGCGGTGAGTTTGCGCAAGGCCTGTGACATTAATCGCGCCTGCAATCCCATGTGCGAATCGCCCATGTCGCCTTCGATTTCGGCTTTGGGCGTCAGCGCGGCCACGGAGTCGATCACGATCATGTCCACCGCCCCGGAACGCACCAGCATGTCGGCTATCTCCAGCGCCTGTTCGCCGGTGTCTGGCTGGGACACCAGCAGGTCGTCAATATTGACGCCCAGCTTTTCAGCATAGGACGGGTCCAGCGCGTGTTCGGCATCAATAAAAGCCGCCGTGCCGCCTTTCTTCTGGCATTCGGCAATGGCGTGCAGGGTCAATGTGGTTTTACCGCTGGATTCCGGGCCGTAGATTTCCACCACCCGGCCCTGTGGCAGGCCACCAATGCCCAATGCCACATCCAGGCCGATGGAACCGGTGGAGACAGTCTCGGTTTCCATGGCGGCCTTGTCGCCCATGCGCATGACAGAGCCTTTGCCAAACTGGCGTTCAATCTGGGTCAAGGCCGCCGTCAGGGCCTTCTTTTTGTTCTCGTCCATATGCTTTAATTCCACGATGTTGTTCATGAGTCTGTTCCTCCGTATTATGGCATGAAGCCACAGCCTCCGGGCAGGCTTTTGTGCGGCTTCGTGCGTAAGAAACACGCCCGGTCTGTGTCAGCAATACGGAATCTAACGTCAGCCAGTCTCAATACCTGAGACAACCCTTGTTTTATCAATTCAGTCAGCCTGTTTCTTTACCCAGTTGTTCCAGCGCCTCGGCAGCGGCCAGCGGCTGGGAAAAGAGGTAACCCTGGCCCAGATCCACCCCCAGGGCTTGCAATACACGTTTTTGTTGCGCATTTTCAATGCCTTCAGCCACCACCTCGATGTCCATGTTGGCGGCCATGTCAGTGACCACGTTAATCATGGTCAGGCTGCGCGCGTTTTCAAACATGGTGGAAACAAAACGCTGGTCGATCTTGATGGTGTGGAAATCCAGCTCGATCAGGTGCTGCAAGCCGGAATAGCCGGTGCCGAAATCGTCCAGTGAAAGGGTGAAGCCCAGGTCATGCAAGGGTTGCAGCAGTTGCCGTGCCTGTTGGTAGTCCACCATCAGCGTTTCGGTGATTTCCAGTTTGATGCGGTCCGGAGAAATACCGTGCTGGCGCACGATGGTGCCAATGCGTTCCACAAAATCGGGCTCAGCCAACTGCCGCGCCGAGACATTGATGCTCATGAAAAAAGGCGGATGTTCATTGGCTTGCTGATCGAGACTGTGCAGGAATTCACAGGCTTTTTCGAAAATGCGGATGCCCAGCGGAACGATGAGGTCGGTTTCTTCAGCCAAGGAAATGAATTCCTGCGGCGAGACCTGGCCGATGGCTTCGTGCAGCCAGCGGCACAAGGCCTCAAAGCCGGCCCACCGGCCAGTCTTGAGGTTGACCAGCGGTTGAAACGCCATCTGGATTTCGTCCTGCTCCAGCGCTTTGAGCAAATCGGCTTCCAGCCGGATTTTTTTCAACCCCACATTAATCGCCGGGTTGCTGCCGGTTTCCTGCACCGAATAACGTGGCGAAGCTGCTAACAGTGAGGGCGCCACCTGAGACCGCAGGCGACTGAGCAGGACTTCAAACAAGGTGCGCAACACCGGGTCAGCCTGCTCCAGCCGGTTCAAAATCTGGCTGCGTTTGATGACCAGCACATCGCAATCGCTGAGAGCCCTGGCATCCAGTATACGCGGTGAGTTGTCCAGCACGGCCATTTCGCCAAAAATTTCACCGGCGGGCAGTATGGCCAAAGGCTGTTCCTCGCCGGGCGAATACATGGCCACCTGCCCGTCCTGAATCAGGTAGGCACAATCGGCCGAGTCGCCGGCAGAAAAAATGGGCTGCCCGGCTAAAAAATGCTGGGTGGTGCTTTGCGTATCAGTCACTCGGTGGTTACTTGCGTGAAAACATGATCTGATTCTACCCGTTTGAGATGGATTTTCACACACAGGCCATAAATCTGCGCTAAAATTCCGTCCAAATCAGAAATTCAGCGCGTCAAATCGATTCATCAAGAAAGCGCTGATTGAATCTGGACGAAGCAAATTATCCCGGAAATGTTCGAGAACAAGGCGAAGTTCGCAGCCAATAGCGGGCTATTGGCAAGGGCTTCAACGCAGTTATCAGACATTTCAGGTGTGAAAAGCGAGTTCATAATTCGATCAGAGCTTCCTTAACCGTCCGGACCATGCCATCATCATGCAATCCGAATACATCAAACGCAGCTTGCAGCAACTGGAGCAGGACCTGAAAAAACTTAACCTGTGGTCACCGGCCAGCCCCGAGGCAGAAGCTTTTGAAAGCAGCGCCCCGTTTTTTCATGACCGCATGGATTTTTCCGACTGGCTGCAATGGGTACTGATTCCCCGCTTTCGCAGCCTGCTGGATGCCGGTCTGCCCTTTCCCAACAATTGCGCCATTGCCCCCATGGCCGAGGTCCAGTACGCGAAAAAAGGGCCGGAATACACCGCGCTCATCCATACCTTGCACGAGTTGGACAACCACGTCATGGGAGCCGCCCGGCAGCGTCAGGCAGACAAGTCCAACGAGTCAGACCCGGACAACGGAGCCGTTGCGGACGAATGAGCGGAAAATCCCGGCACACGCCCATGATGCAGCAGTACCTGCGCATCAAGGCCGAACACCCCGATATGCTGCTGTTCTTCCGCATGGGGGATTTTTACGAACTGTTCCATGACGACGCCAAAAAAGCCGCCCGGCTGCTGGACATCACCCTCACCTACCGCGGCAAGTCCGCCGGCGAGCCCATTCCCATGTGCGGCGTGCCGTTTCATTCCGCCGAGCCGTATCTGGCCAAGCTGGTCAAGCAGGGGCAATCGGTGGCCATTTGTGAGCAAATTGGCGATCCGGCCACCAGCAAGGGGCCGGTGGAACGTCAGGTGGTTCGTATTCTCACCCCCGGCACCATCACCGACGAAGCCTTGCTGGATGCCCGGCACGAAAACCTGCTGGTCTGCGTGCATCAGCAAAAAAGTGGTTTCGGGCTGGTGAGCCTGGAGCTGTCCTCCGGCCGCTTGCGTGCCATGCAACTGGCAGACCTGGCCGGGCTGCAGGCTCAGTTGGAACGGCTGAACCCCAGCGAGTTGCTGGTCAATGAAGACACCGGGCTGGCCGTTCAGCTCGGCCACTGGCCGGTCAATCCCCGACCGGCGTGGGATTTTGACCGGGACAGTGCCTTGCGTTCGCTCAAGGGGCTGTTCGGCGTGCATGACCTGAGCGGTTTTGGCCTTGAAGCCAGCTCGCCCATTCTGCCGGCCGCCGGCGCCTTGCTGAATTACGTGGAACACACCCAGCGTTCGGCCATCCCGCACATTCAGCCCTTGCAGGTGGAATGGCTGGACGAGTTCCTGCACCTGGATTCGGCCACCCGTCGCAATCTGGAAATCGAGCAGCGGGCCGATGGCCAGACCGAACACACGCTGGCCGGGTTGCTGAATCGGGCCATCACGGCCATGGGGGTGCGTTACCTGCAACGCTGGATCAAACAGCCATTGCGGACCCACGCCGTGCTCAACCAGCGGCTGGATGCCATTGGCTTCCTGAAAGACAACAACACCTGGCCGCTCTTGCAGGAGCAACTGCGGCCCATGGGCGACATTGAACGCATCAGCACCCGCGTGGCCCTGCGCACCGCTCGCCCACGCGATCTGGTCACCCTGCGCGAATCCCTGAAACAGGTGGCTGACATCCGCCAACAGGCCGGAAACTGGGCCGATCACCCGGCCCTGAAGGGCTTGTACCAGCGCCTGCATGAGTTGCCAGCACTGGTCGAACAACTGCAAAAAGCGCTGATAGACAACCCGCCGGTAACCATCCGTGATGGAGGCGTACTGGCCGAAGGTTATGACGCGGAACTGGACGAATTGCGCCACATCAGCCGCGATGCCAGTCAGTACCTGCTCGACTTTGAGCAACGCGAACGCGACAACACCGGCCTGCCCAACCTGAAAGTGGCCTATAACCGCGTGCACGGCTACTACATTGAAGTGTCGCGCCTGCACAGTGACAAGGTGCCGGAACACTACATCCGCCGCCAGACGCTCAAATCCGCCGAACGTTACACCACGCCGGAACTGAAAGAATTTGAACACAAGGTACTCTCCAGCAAGGAGCGCGCCCTGGCCAGGGAAAAACGCCTGTACGACGAACTGCTGGAATTCTGTCAGCCTTTTGTCGCGGACCTGCAACAAACCGCCGATGCGCTGGCCGAACTGGACAGCCTGGCCACACTGGCAGAACGGGCCGAAACCCTGGGCTTTACCCGGCCGACACTCCATCAGGG
>JALWKC010000200.1:0-2084 GCA_026996795.1 Lysobacterales bacterium
TCTGACGCGAGCAGATTGTCGTGTAAAACTGTTCAGTTCAAGGCGCAAACTGCACGCAATAACACGCTATTGTGAAGGTTTGCAACGCAGAAATGGACGATTTTACGTCACAAGATGCCGTGTCACGGTTCAATCAGCGGCTCCTTAGTCCAGGGCCAGCTTGACGATCTCGTCACTGAGCAGAAAACCGCGCTCGGTCAGTTGCAGGATTTCACCGTTTTGGACAACCGCGCCCCAATCAAAAGCCGGTTGCAGGATTTCCAGCAACCGATCCCGCTTGATGCCGGTGGCGTGTTCGAAATGACTTAATGTCCAGGGTTCTCGCAAGCGCAGCCGGTTCAACAAATATTCAAACGGGCGCTGCGATGGCGCAATGGTTTCGGTCAATTGCACGCGTTGCTGGCTATTGGCGGCTTGCAGATAAAGCCGCGGGTGCTTCTGCTTGATGGTGCGCGTGATGGTCTGCGCCGAGCCATTGGTGATTTTGGCGTGGGCACCGGCACCGATACCGAGGTAATCGCCAAAGCGCCAGTAATTGAGATTGTGTTGCGATTCCCGCCCCGGTTGCGCATAGGCAGAGACTTCGTACTGCCGGAAGCCAGCCTTATGCAGTTGTATTCGAGTCTGGTCGTAAAACTGTTCCAGCGATTCGGTATCGGGCAGGCCTGCCGGCGGACGGGCGGCAAACAGCGTGTTGGGTTCCAGCGTCAACTGGTAGGCTGAAACGTGCTGCGGATTCAGCGCCAGCAAAGCCGCCAGATCGGCAGCCGCTTGCTTGAGGCTTTGCCCCGGAAGACCAAACATGATGTCCAGGTTGATGTTATCGAACCCCGCGGCCTGGGCCGCAGCCACAGCATCTTGGGCTTCAGCCGCACTGTGTATGCGGCCAAGGATTTTTAACTGCGCATCGTCCAGCGACTGTACGCCCAGCGACAGGCGGTTGATACCGGCTTCGCGGTAGGTGAGAAAATGATCGAACTCGCCGCTGCCCGGGTTCACCTCCAAGGTAATTTCCGCATCCGGTGCCAGCGGCAACAGCGCTCGCACCCCAGACAGCAGCCGCGCCATGGCGGCACCGGAAAACAGGCTGGGCGTGCCACCGCCCATGAAAACGCTGTGCACCGGGCGGCCCCAGACGGCCGGCAGATCCTGTTGCAAATCGGCCAGTAGCGCATCGATGTACGCGATCTCGTCCAGCTTGCCCCGCAGCGCGTGGGAATTAAAATCACAATAGGGGCATTTGCGCACGCACCAGGGAAAATGAATGTATAGCGACAACGGCGGAGGAATCAGCGCCACGGCTTCGTCGCCTGGCGAGGCGTGCTGGTCTGTCGACTGACTGTCCATTCAGGCAGGGGCAGCTGCCGTGCCTTCAGCTTGCAGCTGTTTCAGCAAGGCGGCAATGGCCTTGCCGCGATGAGACACGCGGTGTTTGATGGCCGGTTCAAGCTCGGCTGCGGTGCAGCCAAATTCGGGCAGGTAAAACACCGGATCATAACCAAAGCCGCCCTCACCACGGGGCTGGGTAGCAATAAGGCCATGCCAAAGGCCCGAAGCCACCAGCGGCAAGGGGTCATCCGCGTGGCGCATAAGCACTATCACACTGGCAAAGTGGGCGTTGCGTTTGGCCTCTGGCACCCCCTCAAGTTTTTTCAGCAACAGGGCGACGTTATCGGCGGAGCTGGCATCAGGGCCGGCAAACCGGGACGTGTGCACGCCCGGTTGTCCATCGAGGGCATCCACAATCAGGCCGGAATCATCGGCCAGTGCCGGCTGGCCGGTGAGCCGGGCGGCATGCCGCGCCTTGAGGATGGCATTTTCCACAAACGTGCTGCCTGTTTCTTCGACGGCAAATTCGGCCGTGGCCGGTTGTGGCTGCAAATCAACACCCAGTGGCGATAACACCGCCTGCAGTTCGCGCAACTTGCCGGCATTACCACTGGCAAGAAAAATGCTCTCAAACATTACTGCCAGTGACATGTTGCCGAACATGCGCCCCCTCTTTAATCTTGATCAGATACGTCATCAATCTCACCATTTTTGAAACACTATTGCTAGTTACTACAATGCAAACCACCTACCAT
>JALWKC010000200.1:2184-40618 GCA_026996795.1 Lysobacterales bacterium
CCCCTGGCTAAAACGACCCCGCCAGCGCCTGTTGCTGAACGACCAGCAGCTCGCCGATGCCTTTTTCGGCCAGATCCAGCATGGCACCCAGTTCCTGCCGATGAAAGGCATGGCCTTCGGCGGTGCCCTGCACTTCCACAAAGGCGCCACCAGAATTCATGACCACATTCATGTCCGTTTCGGCCTCGGAATCTTCAGCGTAATCCAGATCCAGCACCGGCACACCGCGATAAATGCCCACGGAGATGGCCGCCAACGCCCCAATAACCGGATTCTTTTTGATCTCGCCAGCCTTTAACAAGTGATTAACGGCATCCACCAGCGCCACATACGCCCCGGTAATGGAGGCAGTGCGGGTGCCGCCATCGGCCTGAATTACATCGCAATCCAGCGTAATGACGCGTTCGCCCAGGGCTTCCAGGTCCACCACCGAGCGCAGGGAACGGCCTATCAGCCGCTGAATTTCCTGCGTGCGGCCACTTTGCTTGCCACGGGCCGATTCACGCCCCATGCGACTGCCGGTGGAGCGGGGCAACATGCCATATTCGGCAGTCACCCAGCCCTGGTTTTTGCCACGCAGCCAGCCAGGCACGCGGTCTTCAATACTGGCGGTGCAAATCACTTTGGTGTCGCCACAACTCACCAGCACGGAACCTTCGGCGTGTTTGGTAAAGTGGCGTTGAATGCTCACCGGGCGCATTTCATCGGCAGCGCGCAGGCTGGGTCTTTGCATAATGTTCTCGTCAGAAATAAGGGATGGGCGGCATTTTACCACCTATGCCGGCCAGCCAAGGGATAGTACCGGGGAAAATTGACAAGCCATGGGCACAATGACAAACTAGATCAATCCTATGATCCCGGACTCTGTTCCCAAACACCATTTTCAGGAGCCTGCTGTGAAGAAATTCGTGATTGCCCCGTCCATCCTTTCTGCCGATTTTGCCCGCTTGGGTGAAGACACCCAGGCCGTACTGGACGCCGGAGCTGACTGGGTGCATTTCGATGTCATGGACAATCACTACGTGCCCAACCTCACCATTGGCCCAGACGTGTTATTGGCCTTGCGCGATTACGGCATCACCGCCCCCATTGACGTGCACCTGATGGTGGAACCGGTGGACCGGATTATTCCCGACTTTGCCAAAGCCGGCGCCTCCATCATTACCTTTCACCCCGAAGCCAGCAAACACGTGGATCGCAGTCTGTCGCTGATTCGTGAGCACGGCTGCAAGGCAGGCCTGGTGCTGAATCCGGCCACGCCGCTGAATGTGCTGGATTACGTGATGGACAAACTGGACATGATTCTGCTGATGTCGGTCAACCCCGGTTTTGGTGGCCAGAAATTCATCCCGTCGACGCTGAAAAAAATCGCTGACGTGCGCAAGCGCATTGATGAGTCCGGCCGGGAAATCCGCCTGGAAGTGGACGGCGGAGTTAAAATTGACAACATCCGCAAAATCAAGGACGCCGGTGCGGACACCTTCGTGGCCGGCTCGGCCATTTTCAACACCGAGGATTACAAAACCACCATTGACGCCATGCGCGAGCAACTGGATCGCCTCCCGCATGTGCTTTATTGAGCCGGGCTGAAAAGATCAGTTCAGCCTGCATTCACCTGCCTGACCTATAATGAGCCGCATGAATGTCATACCGACAAAATGTTCACACCCCTTGAAGCGCCGAAGCCGGCGTGGGCGCGCTGCTGCCTGGTTGTTACTGGTCGCTCTTCTGCTGGCCAGCCCCCTGGCCCTGTCCCGAGGGGACAAAAACGACCACCGGCGCGGCCAGGAGCTGGACGAGGCCGTGCGCTCAGTCAAGAGCCAGACCCGTGGGCAAATCCTGTCGGCCAAAACCCATCAGGACAGCCAGCGACGGTATCACAAAATCCGCGTTTTAACTCCCGATGGCCGGGTCAAGAATGTGCGCCTGCCCGCCGACCGCTCCGGCAAAGCACGACCCGATCAGCGCCGGGGGCCGCCGCCACGCGATCGGGATGACGAATGGCGACGGTGAAGCGTCCCACAACCTGAGAGAACCTGCCATGCGAGTGCTCCTGATTGAAGACGACGACAACCTGAGACAAACCCTGGAAAAACGTCTGGCCAGTGAAGGCTTTGTGGTGGATGCGGCTGATAATGGCGAAGATGGCCTCTACCTGGGGCGTGAATACCCACCAGACATTGCCGTGATTGACCTGGGCTTGCCCCGGGTTTCCGGCATGGAAGTCATCCAGACCCTGCGCGAAGAAAACCACGCCTACCCGATACTGGTGTTGACAGCACGGGGCAGTTGGCAGGACAAGGTCATGGGGCTGGAAGCCGGCGCCGATGACTACCTGGTCAAGCCCTTTCACTTTCCTGAACTGTTGGCACGTATCAAGGCACTGGTACGCCGTTCGGCGGGTTTTACCACGCCGGAATTGACCTGCGGGGAAATCAGCCTCAACACCAGCAGCCAGGAAGTCACCGTGGCCGGCCAGCCGGTGGACCTCACTTCCTACGAGTACAAGGTGCTGGAATACCTGATGCTGCATCCGGCTCAGGTCATTTCGAAAACCACTCTGACCGAGCACATTTACCATCAGGATTACGACCGCGACAGCAACGTCATTGAAGTTTTCATTGGCCGCCTGCGCAAAAAACTGGACCCTGAAGGCACCCGTCAACCCATCGAAACCCTGCGCGGACGCGGCTATCGACTTAACTGCCCTAAAGACACGAGCACCGGGCCCGACAAGGAGAGCACCGCTGACTCATGAGCGGGCGCCTGGGCCGCATCTCCCTCACCACGCGCTTGCTGGTCACTGCGTCGCTGGCGCTGGCCGTGGCGCTGGCGGCCATCGGGCTGGTAATGCACGAAGCCTTCAGCGAAAAAACCCGCGACCTGGTGGAAGAGCGGCTGGAAAGCTATCTGTTTGGCCTGCTCAGCACCCTGGAACCGGATCAGCGCGGCTATTTCACCCTCACCGACAACCTGCCAGAACCGAGATTGTCCCGGCCCGCTTCGGGCCTGTATGCGGAACTGCTGGCCGGCGACCAGCACTGGCAGTCGCCTTCCCTGCTGGGTGTGGCCTTGCCCGCCGTGGCCTCGTTGCCTGCCGGAGAAACCCGCTTCGAACAACTGCGTAACGCGGAGGATCAACCGCTGTTTCGCCTGCGTCGCGGGCTGGTCTGGGAAACCGACAGCGGTGAAGAAATCCCCTTTACCCTTAGCGTCAGCGAAGACGCCAGCGGCTATTTCCGCGAACTGGCAGATTTCCGCCGCAACCTGTGGACCTGGCTGCTGTTTGCCAGCATTATCCTGATCGGCGTACAGGGCCTGATTCTGGGATGGTCGCTGCGACCGCTGAAACGCCTGACCGAAGACGTGCAACAACTGGAAACCGGCCACCGTGACCGGCTGGGCGATGACTACCCCAGTGAACTGTCCGGTCTAACCCAAAGCGTTAACGACCTGTTGCAGAATGAACGCACCAACCTCGAACGCCAGCGCAAAACCCTGGGCGATCTCGCCCACAGCCTGAAAACCCCGCTGGCGGTGGTGCACGCCGAACTGGAAAAGCCCGGTCCGGCGGATGCCCGCCTGTTGCAGGAACAGGTACGCAACATGGACGACATCGTCGCCTACCAGTTGCAACGGGCGGCGGTGGCTGGTCACCGCACCTTCACCAGTGGCGTGCCGGTCATCGACAAGGTGCAACAGATTACCCGCACCCTGGACAAGGTCTACCGGCAGAAAAAAGTCCGGCTGACCACGCGCGTGGCCCCGGGGGCCGAGTTTTTTGGCGAACACGGTGACCTGATGGAGCTTTTGGGCAACCTGCTGGAAAATGCCTACAAATGGTGCGACCGCCAGGTGCTGCTGGAAATCCGCACCCTGACCCACCCGGGCCGCAAGCGCACCGGCTTGCGCATCGACGTGGCCGATGACGGCCCCGGCATCCCCGCAACCCAGCGCGACAGCTTGTTGCAACGCGGCGTGCGCGGCGATGAACAAGGCACCGCCAGCGGCCATGGCATTGGCCTGTCCATTGTGGCCGATATCGTTGAAGCCTACGGCGGCGAACTGCGCATCGACCGCCACCCCACACTGGGTGGCGCGTGGTTTATGATCACCCTGCCGCCGTAATAGTGGTCGTGCTGACAAAGCAACAGGCCCCGGAAATTCCGGGGCCTGTTGCATCGAGTTGAACAAATGGATTGAACGATTTGTCCGCTTATTCCGGCAGTGGCACCACCTTGCAGATGACTTGCCCCCCTTCCAGCCGACATTCCATCCGGGTAGGCAGCGAACCACCGCCACCACCTTGAGCAGGAGTCGTGCCGTTTGTCACCGGAATACCCAAACGCTGCATCAGGTTCAACCAAGCATCCAGTTCCGCCTGATCGTTGATGTCAGTGGACATGCCATTAACCGCAGAACCCGTTGTGGGAATGGGCCTGTTGTCGCTTCGATAAAGGCCAACAATTTGAGCAAAAAGGACCGGATTACCGTTTTCATCAACAGTTATGCTGGTTACTTGTACTTTGGCAGTGGTTCCATCCGGGAAGTGTATAAACACAGTATTATTAGCGACCAAACCAGTCAGTGTGCTTAGCACATTAGTGGCAACGACAATTCCACCATTAGCACCACTATCAGCGAGCCACAATTCGACAGCATGGACAAGGCCGCCACTTTCTGTTGGGTTTGCTGCCAGATCAATGGCACTGCCGGGCGGGTTAGGCAATGGCAATTGAGAAACATTAATCTCCTTGTCTTGTGCCAGAAAAGCCGCAAAATCCAGGGTATTCTGCAGTTTTTCAGCAGCCTCTACCGGGGTGGGTATTTCCTGAACCAGGGTGCGCGAGAACCCCGGCTCGCTAATGATTTCGACAAAATACGACCGGTACAAACCGTTATTAAAATCCAGCATGTGGACAATGGAATTATCGGTATAAACGCCGCTGGCGGCTTCCTGCATCTGAATGGACGTGCAGCCGTCACAAATGCCCACGCCATCGGCCACCGCCACCGTGGCCATGCCCATGCTGAACAATCCAGCAATCACAAAGGTAAACAGTGAGTTTTTCATGGTGGTTCCTCCAGGGTTGGTTATTATCTGGTGTCTTTTTTTCAAAGACAAAAGGATTTTACCCCCCCCCACTATTATTTTGTCAAGTAATGGTATTCATAAGTCATTTAACCATTTATCAATTGGTATGGATATTGCTCTTAGTAAGCTCATACTGCCAGATGTATTTTTTATTTGCTATGATCTGCACCATGACAAACTCACCCAACAAGAAGCCAAAGCAGGCGCAGGCGGAAAGCGTTTCACCGGCCAGCGCCAAACCCCGTGATACCGGCATCACCCAATTGCTGGAGATCATGGCCCGTTTACGCGACCCGCACAAGGGCTGCCCCTGGGACAAACAACAGGACTTTACCAGCATTGCCCCTTACACCGTGGAAGAGGCCTATGAAGTGGCCGATGCCATTGCCGCCGGTGACATGGCGCACTTGAAAGAAGAACTGGGAGACTTGCTGTTTCAGGTGGTGTTTCATTCACAAATGGCCGCAGAAGGCGGGCATTTTGCTTTTGCCGATGTAGTGAAGGCGCTGAATGAAAAAATGGTTCAGCGCCACCCGCATGTATTCGACCCACAACACCCACCGCTGACGACCCGGCAACAAACAGCCGTGTGGGAACAGCGCAAACACGTCGGCAAAACCAGTGTGCTGGATGACATCCCCGCCAATGTGCCCGGCTTGTTGCGAGCGGTCAAACTACAAAAGCGGGCGGCCAGCATCGGCTTTGACTGGCCGAATGTGGCCCCGGTGTTTGACAAACTGGATGAGGAAGTGGCTGAGCTGAAGGAAGCCATGGCCAGTGGCGACAAGGCCCGCATGCAGGATGAGCTGGGAGACGTGTTGTTTGTGATCACCAACCTGGCGCGTCACATCGGCGTGGATCCGGAACTGGCCTTGCGCCAGGCCAACAACAAATTCGAAAAACGCTTTCGTCAGGTGGAAAAAAAAGCCCGTCAAAACGAAGAGGCAAATGGTCGCTATTCTCTGGAAACTCTGGACAAATTATGGAACAAGGTCAAGGCAGAACAGAAAAATCCCTGAGGAAGCATTGATTGAATCATGAACTCGCTTCTCACACCTGAAATGCCCGATAACTGCGTTGAAGCCCTTGCCAATAGCACGCTATTGGCTCCGAACTTCGCCTTGTTCTCGAACATTTCCGGCATAAGTTGCTTCGTCCAGATTCAATCAGTTTTTCCCTAAGTATCAACACACTGGAATTTCAAATAAACACACCAATAAGGAGGAATTGACATGCTGAGAAACACCAAAGACAGTTACGGCCTGGTGGCCCGGCTCTTGCACTGGCTGATGGCCATTTTAATTATTGGCCTGATTATTGTCGGGCTGATCATGACCGAATTGCCCAAAGGGGACTTGAAGAGTCAAATTTATCAGACACACAAGGCCATCGGCGCAATCGTGTTGATTTTATTGATTTTCCGCTTGTTCTGGCGTCTCATCAACCCCGTGCCGGAACCCTTGAGCATAGACCTGCGCGAACGGCTGTTGGCGCGATTGATGCACCTGGTCCTGTATGCGTTGATTTTCATTCAGGCCCTGTCCGGAATCATCATGTCGCAAGCTCATGGCTATGCGGTCAGTGTGTTCGGCTGGTTTGAGCTGCCCACACTGGTCAACAAAAGCAAGGACCTGGCCGAAGCGGCTGAAGAAGTGCATGAATTTGTCTGGATTATCCTGACCATTGGCATCATTCTGCACGTCATGGCGGCACTGAAACACCATTTTATTGACAAGGATCGGACGTTATTACGCATGATCAAGGGTCAATAAACCAGGCAAAGTAGTAACTTTACTCCTGCTCCAGGCGAATGCCGGCCACTCCCTGACCACCATGCCGTCTTACTGTTTTCCGGTCCTTCACTGTCATGCCGCCAAGGGCAAACACGGGCAAGCAGGTTTTCTCGGTTAAACGGGAAAACCCTTCCCACCCCAACGTTTGGGCTTCCGGATGGGACGGCGTGGCGTGAACCGGCGACAGGCTGACGAAATCCACCCCCAGCTTTTCGGCCTGACGCAGTTCCTGCGCGTTGTGGGCTGAGGCCGACAGCCACGCCGAGGCATCAACCGGGCGGTTCTGACAGGCCATCAGTTGCCGGCTGTCCAGGTGCAGCCCGTCAACGATGCCGTATTCAAGCATGGCCTTGCCTTGGGCCAGATCACCGTTGTAAATCAGCGGCACGTTATTCTCCTGACACCAGCCACGCAGGGCTTTCAGCACCAGCGCACGGCTGGCCGCTGGCACCGTTTTACTGCGAAATTGCACCAGTGGCACCCCATTCTGCAGGCGGGTTCTGGCCTCGGCCAGCCATTTTTCCATGGCTTGTGGCGATGCCTTGTGTATGGATGAAGGGCTCGATGCCAGGCCCGGCGTGATCCAGTAGTAATCCGGCAAACGAATGGCCTGCACGATGGGCCGGTCGGCAGCCGGCATCTCCAATGCACTGAGTTCATCCAGGCTGATCCATTTCAGCGGCTGGCCTTCCCGCGCATAAACACGTTTGGCGGCCTCGGGGTCGGTGAGTTCGTACACATCCAGGGCCACGCTTTTGTCCGGGTAATGGTGAGTGAGGCGAATCAGAGGCACAGGTGACTGTGGCGACTGATTCAGGTCATAACCCAGCTCTTCGAGTATTTCACGCCCCAAGGCTGCTTGTGCTGATTCACCCGGCTCTGCCTTGCCGCCGGGAAACTCCCACAAGCCGCCCTGATGCTTTTCTGCCGCTCGTTGCTGAACCAGCACCCGCCCCCGATCATCACGCAGCACCAGCGCAACCACTGGAATAGGCGCTGTGTTTTTGCTGGCCTGTTGGCTGGTATCGTCTTTCATTGTCCTGTTTCTGTGAGATTTCAACTGACCTGCATGATTTGGGAACGGATAAGCCGGATAGGATATTACGCTTTGTCACAAAAAAGGCAGGCGCTGAGCCTGCCTGTGAGCCTAGCCATGAATAACAAGGCCTATTGCAACTTGCCGTGGCATTGCTTGTATTTTTTGCCTGAACCGCAGGGGCATGGTTCGTTCCGTCCCACTTTCTTGCCCTGACGCACAAAGGTTTCGGGCTTGTCGGTTGCAGGCGCTGCGCCGGCAGTGGCCGAGGTGGCCTGCTGGTGCTTGAATTCCATGGCCTGTTGCTGCTGGGCTTCACGCTGGCGTTCCATGGCTTCCACGTCTTCTTCCTCCCGCACCTTGACCTGGGCAATGATTTTCATCACTTCCAGCTTGATGCGATCCAGCAAGTCGCGGAACATGTCAAAGGCTTCGCGCTTGTATTCCTGCACCGGCTGTTTTTGTGCGTATCCGCGCAAGCCTATGCCCTGACGCAGGTAATCCATGTTGGCCAGGTGTTCTTTCCAGAGTTGATCCAGCACGTTCAGGTAAACCGCCTTTTCAAAGTGGCGCATGACTTCCGAGCCGGTCATGGCTTCTTTTTCACGGTAGAAACGGTCAATGTTTTCGAGAATTTTTTGCCTTAACAGCTCATCGTCCAGTTCGTCGTCATTATCCACCCAACGCTGTATGTTCAGTTCAATGCCAAACTCGCCAGCCAGCATCCGTTCCAGACCGGCAATGTCCCACTGTTCGTCAATACTGCCTTCTGGGATGTATTGCAGCAACAGGCTTTCGAACACTTCGTGGCGGATTTCGTCGATGAATTCCTTGATGTCGTCGGCAGCCAGCAAGTCAGCCCGCTGCTGGTAGATGACCAGACGCTGGTCGTTGGCCACGTCATCGTATTCCAGCAGGTTTTTGCGGATGTCGAAGTTGTGCCCTTCCACCTTGCGCTGGGCGCTTTCGATGCTGCGGGAAATCAGCGGGTGTTCAACCGCTTCGTCTTCCTGCATGCCCATGCGGCGCATGGTGTTGGCAATGCGGTCCTGGCCGAAAATACGCATCAGATTATCTTCCAGCGACACGTAAAAGCGCGAGGAACCCGGATCGCCCTGACGGCCGGAACGGCCCCGTAACTGGTTATCGATGCGGCGCGATTCGTGGCGTTCGGTGCCGATAATACGCAAGCCGCCGGCTTCGATGACCTGATCGTGGCGTTTTTGCCAGTCAGCCTTGAGCTTTTCAAGCTGTTCGGGTGTGGCCTTGTCGCCCAGGGCTTCCTGTTCCACCTTGAGGTTACCCCCCAGCACAATGTCGGTACCGCGGCCGGCCATGTTGGTGGCAATGGTCACGGCCCCGGGCTTACCGGCTTCGGCAATGATTTGCGCTTCACGCTCGTGCTGTTTGGCGTTCAACACGTTGTGCGGAATTTTGGCCTTTTTCAGTTCATTCGAGAGCAATTCGGACACATCAATTGAGGCCGTGCCCACCAGCACCGGCTGACCGCGTTGATGCGCGTCGCGGATGTCGTCCAGGATGGCCTTGAACTTGGCCGCCTGGGTCAGGTAAACCAGATCACCTTCATCCACACGTTGAGCCGGTTTGTGGGTGGGAATGACCACCACCTCCAGGCCATAAATGGTGTGGAATTCATAGGCTTCGGTGTCGGCTGTGCCGGTCATGCCGGCCAGTTTTTCATACAGGCGGAAATAATTCTGGAAGGTGATTGAGGCCAGGGTCTGGTTTTCCTTTTGCACCGCCACGCCTTCTTTGGCTTCCACCGCCTGGTGCAAACCGTCGGACCAGCGGCGCCCGGACAGGGTGCGGCCAGTGAATTCGTCCACGATCACCACTTCTCCGTCCTGCACGATGTAATCCACGTCCTTTTTGTACAGGTGATGCGCGCGCAAGGCGGCGTTGATGTGATGCATCAGCGACAGGTGCTGCGGGTCGTAGAGTGATTCGCCCGGCTGGATCAAACCCTCTTTCTCGCAAATTTGCTCGATCTTTTCCATGCCCTGTTCGGTGAGGTAGACCTGCTTGGTCTTTTCATCCACGGTAAAATCACCGGTTGGCGGCTTGTTGGGGTCGTCAAAGGCCTCGCCTTTTTCCAGCGCCGGCACCAGCCGGTTCACGCGGTGGTACAACTCCGGCGAGTCGTCGGTGGGCCCGGAAATAATCAGCGGTGTACGCGCCTCATCGATGAGGATGGAGTCCACTTCGTCAACAATGGCGTAATGCAGCTCGCGTTGCACCCGGTCTTCCAGGGTGAAAGCCATGTTGTCGCGCAGGTAGTCAAAGCCAAATTCGTTATTGGTGCCGTAGGTGATGTCAGCGGCGTAGGCGGCGCGTTTGGCGGCGTGATCCATGTCCGGCACCACTACGCCCACTTTCATGCCCAGAAATTCGTACACCGGCTGCATCCATTCGGCATCGCGGCGGGCCAGGTAGTCGTTGACGGTCACAATGTGAACGCCCTTGCCTGTCAGTGCATTAAGGTAAGCCGGCAGAGTGGCCACCAGCGTTTTACCTTCACCAGTGCGCATTTCGGCAATTTTGCCTTCATGCAAGACCATGCCACCGATCATCTGCACGTCGTAATGACGCATGCCCAGTGTCCGCACGGCCGCTTCGCGAACCGTGGCAAAGGCTTCCGGTAACAGCGTATCCAGCGATTCGCCTTTCTCCAGGCGTTGGCGGAATTCATCGGTTTTGGCCTTCAGCTGTTCGTCGCTCAAAGCCTGCATGCCTTCTTCCAGATCGTTGATCTGGTCAACGGTCTTTTGCATGGATCGAATCAGCCGGTCATTGCGGCTGCCAAAAATCTTGGTGAAAATCTTGTTTAAAGCCATGGATTACATCACTCTTGGTGTGACCGCTTGCCAAACAGGCCGTGTATTGGAATTACCTTCATAGCCGGAACAGACTCATGAGTAGGCAACGGGTTCATTATTTATTGGGTGATAAGGAAACGTTTCAGGCGCGGTGAATAAAAGGCCAGGGGTTGATCTTGCGGCCATTTCGCAGCACTTCAAAATGCAGGTGCGGGGCCGTGGCGCGACCGGTTTTGCCCATCTTCGAGATGAGCTGGCCAGCCTTGACCTTGTCGCCCACCTTGACCAGTATCTTGCTGTTGTGAGCGTAGCGGGTTATGTAGCCATTGCCGTGATCAATCTCGACCAGGTTGCCATAACCGCCATTTTTGCCGGCCCAGATCACCACGCCGTCGGCGGCGGCCTTGATGCCCGTGCCTGCGCGGCTGGAAAAGTCAATGCCATTATGAAAGGCCGGTTTGCCCGTGAAGGGATCAGTGCGCTTGCCGAAAGACGAGGAAATCCAGCCGCTTTCCACCGGCTTGCCAGCGGGTTTGAGCTGTTTGTCCATCTGCTGTTCATCCATCAGCTCGGATAACAGGGCAAATTGCTGCTGCTGTTCGTCCAGGGTTTTCTGGATGGAGAGAAAGTCGGCAAACACATCCATGGCCGTGTTTTCTTCGTCCAGCAGCACCGGCTCGGCGCCACCGATACCTGGCGTGACGCTGAAATCAAACTCGCCATCGTCCAGCTTGGCCACTTCGGTCAGGCGTCCGCCAAGTGAATTCAGCTTGAGTGCCTGGGCATACAATTTGCCGATCTGCAATGCCATGGCGTCCACGTCGTGCTGAACCTTGTCTTTGAGACTTTCCAGTTCGTGCTCACGGGCTTGCACCTGGGCTTTCAGTTGTGCCAGACGCACCGATTCTGTTGGTTGCCCATCGTCTGCCAGCCAGTAGCCGATATACCCACCAGCGGCCAGCAGGAAAAGCACCAGAAAAGCCAGCAGCGCCAACAAGCGCGTGCGTATGTGAGGTTCAGCGAGGTTGTAGGATTGGGTGCCATCAATGGATTGGCGCAGGAGGATCAGGTTTTTCATTGATTTTATTTCGGTCTCGTCTTGCGGCCACGGCCATTTGGGGTAAAAATGCCGGCCATGAGTCTTAAATCCGGTTTCAAAAAATTGCCCGAAATTCTCTCCGGCCAGTCCGGGCTGGGCGCTTTGGTTCAGCGGGCCGAGGCACTGGCTGAACTGGATCGCCGGTTGCAACTGGCCTTGCCCGGTTCCATCCGTGGCCTGTGCCAGCTGGTCAATGTGCGGCAGGACACCGTGGTGCTGGTCTGCCAGTCCCAAATCGAAGCCAGCAAGCTTCGCATGTTTAGCCGTCAGATTCTACAGATTATTCAGGACGATTTCAAAATTCCGGCCAAAAAACTGCGAATAAAAGTGTCCTCACGCGCCTTTTCCGGCATCGCTTAACACGATTTTAATCCTTGGCCGAGTTGCCTCCCACAAAACGTCTGCTAGCACCTGCCTCAGTCGGGCTTTTTTTGCGTCCAGGGCTTGGGCTGCGGCCGGGCCAGTTTTAGTAAAAACGCGTAATCATCGGCGGTTTCCTTATAGTGCTGAAAACGACCGGATGCACCGCCATGGCCCGCATGCATGTTGGTGCGCAGCATCAGCAGGTTGTGGTCGGTTTTCATATCGCGCAACTTGGCCACCCATTTGGCCGGCTCCCAGTATTGAACCTGTGAGTCGTGCAGGCCGGTGGTGACCAGCATGTTGGGGTATGGCTGGGCCGACACCTGGTCGTAGGGCGAATAACTGAGCATGTAATCGTAATAGATTTTCTCCTTGGGGTTGCCCCACTCGTCAAATTCGCCCGTGGTCAGGGGGATGTCCTCATCCAGCATGGTGGTGACCACGTCCACAAACGGCACGTCGGCGATCACGCCGTGATAAAGCGCTGGGGCCTGATTGACCACCGCGCCCATCAACAAACCACCGGCACTGCCGCCCCAGGCGTAAACCCGTTTGGGGTCGCCCAGACCGGCCCTGACCAGCCCTTGGGTCACGTCCACAAAATCATTGAAGGTGTTTTTCTTCTTCAGCAGTTTGCCGTCCTCATACCAGCGGCGGCCTTTGGCCTGGGAGCCACGCACGTGTGCGATGGCATAGACAAAACCCCGATCCAGCAGCGACAAGCGCGCGCTGGAAAAGGACGGGTCCACCGAATGGCCATAGGAACCATAGCCATAAACCAGCAATGGGCGCTCCCTGAGTGGCTTGGGGCCTTTGCGAAACACCAGCGACACCGGCACCAGTTCACCGTCCCGCACCTTCACATACAACCGCTGCGACGCGTAATCATCCGGGCTGAACTGGCCCAGCACCTTGTCCTGCTTCATCAGTGTTTTTTCACCGGTGGCGGTGTTGTAGTCATAAACGCTGGCGGGCGTGGTCAGTGAGGTATAGTGATAGCGAATCACGTCACTGCCCTGGTCGGGGTTGTAGCCGATGTGCATGGTGCAGGCATTCTCGTCACTGGGCAAAAGGGTGCTTTTGCCCGTATTCCAGTCCAGCAGGCGAATCTGGCGAATGCCATTTTCCCGTTGTTCGATGGCCAGAAAGTCCCGGTTGGCCTCAATGTCATAAATGAGCACGTCCTCGTCGTGGGGAATCACTTCCTGCCATTGGGACTTGTCGGCCGCATGCTTCAGGTCGGTTTTCATCACGCGGAAGTTTTTCGCCTGCCAGTTGGTCAGCACGTAAAAGTCATCACCCAGCTGCTCAATGGAATATTCGTGGTCTTTCTCGCGCGGCAAAAACACCTGGAACTCGCCTTCGGGCTGGCTCGCATCAAGCAAGCGCACTTCGGAATTGGTGGTACTGGCCGAATGAATGGTGAGGTAATCACGCGAACGCGTGGAACCCAGTGAGGTGTAGAAGGTGTTGTCCTTTTCCTCGTAAACCAGTGTGTCTTCATTGACAGGCGTGCCCAGTTTGTGCCGGTAAACGCGGTAAGGCAACAAGGTGACCGGGTGCTTGCGCACGTAAAAAACCGTCTTGTTGTCCTTGGCCCACTCCAGTGCCCCGGTGGTGTTTTCAATCACATCAGGGAGCAGCTCACCACTGCGCAAATCCTTGAAACGAATGTTGTACTGGCGACGGCCAACGGTGTCTTCGGAAAACGCCAGCAGATTGTGATCGTGACTGATGGACTGATTATTGGACTGAAAATAGCTGTGGCCACTGGCCCGCTCGTTCATGTCCACCAGCATTTCTTCCGGCGCATCGAGCGAACCGCGCTTGCGCGCATACACAGGGTATTCCTGCCCGGTGTTGTAACGGCGGTAGTAGTAATAATCGCCCAACCGATAGGGCACGGACTGATCTTCCTGACTGATGCGCGCCACGATTTCATCATACAGGCGCTGGCGCAAATCGCCTGTGGTGGCCATGTTGGCTTCGTAGTAGTCGTTTTCCGCCTTCAGGTAGTCCAGCACTTGCGGGTTCTTGCGGCTGTCATCACGCAACCAGTGGTAGTTGTCAACCCGCCGGTGGCCGTGTTCTTCAAACACATGCGGGACTTTTTTGGCCACAGGTGGCGCGGGGATTTTCTCATCTGCGGTCACGGTGTTCTCCTTGGCAGAATGGGCGGCAGGCCGTTGCCTGGCAAAGTGGTTACAGCCAGCCATCAACAGCAAAAACAGCAAAAAAACGCCCAGTTGGCAGGCGGGTTTGAAGCCGCACGCAGCGGGTGTGATTTTCATGGCTGGCCTCGGTGATCAAATGGATGGGAAATTGTAAATCTGTTATGCTAGCGGCACAACAACTATCGAGATTTAGCCCGTATGCTGAAGCCAGAAAACATGCAAAGCAAAGCCCGTCAGCTGAGTGAATCCGTGGCCGGCCAACTGCCCAAATCCCGCAAGATTTATGTCACCGGATCGCGCCCTGACCTGCGCGTCCCCATGCGGGAAATCGAGCAATCCGACACCCCGGTTTTGTTCGGAGCCGAGAAAAACCCGGCCCTCACGGTTTATGACACCTCGGGCGTGTATACCGACCCGGCCGTTGCGGTGGATCTGGCCCGTGGCCTGCCCGATGTTCGATCCGCGTGGATTGCCGAACGCGACGACACCGAAGTGCTCGATCAATTGAGTTCTGCCTATGGCCGTGAACGCCTGCAGGACAAACGCCTGGCCGAACTGCGCTTTTCCTACCAGCACAAGCCGCGCCGGGCGAAGCCTGGCCGCAATGTCACGCAAATGCATTATGCCCGCCAGGGCATCATCACGCCGGAAATGGAGTACGTGGCCATTCGCGAAAACCTGCGGCTGGAAAAATACCGCGACAGCGACCTCTACAAGCAGCACAAAGGGCAGAACTTTGGCGCCAGCATCCCGGAAGAAATCACTCCCGAATTCGTGCGGGACGAAATCGCCCGCGGGCGGGCGGTGATTCCGGCCAACATCAATCACCCGGAACTGGAACCGATGATTATTGGCCGCAACTTCCTGGTCAAGATCAATGCCAACATCGGCAACTCGGCCGTAACTTCGTCCATTGAGGAGGAAGTGGGCAAGATGGTCTGGGCCACGCGCTGGGGTGCTGACACGGTCATGGATCTTTCCACCGGCAAACACATCCACGAAACCCGCGAGTGGATTTTACGCAACTCCCCGGTACCCATCGGCACGGTACCCATTTATCAGGCGCTGGAAAAAGTCAATGGCAAGGCCGAAGACCTGACCTGGGAAATTTTCCGCGACACCCTGATCGAACAGGCCGAACAGGGCGTGGATTATTTCACCATCCATGCCGGCGTGCGCCTGCAACACGTGCCGCTGACGGCCAATCGCGTCACTGGCATTGTCTCCCGAGGCGGCTCCATCCTGGCCAAATGGTGCCTGGCACATCACCGCGAAAGCTTCATTTACGAGCACTTTGAAGACATCTGCGAAATCATGAAAGCCTATGACGTGACCTTCTCCCTGGGAGACGGCCTGCGACCCGGCTCCATCGCCGATGCCAATGACGAAGCCCAGTTTGCGGAACTGGAAACCCTGGGCGAGTTGACCAAAATTGCCTGGCAGCACGATTGTCAGGTCATTATTGAAGGCCCCGGCCACGTACCCATGCACCTGATTAAGGAAAACATGGAAAAACAGCTGGAGTGCTGTGACGAAGCGCCCTTCTATACCCTGGGCCCGCTGACCACCGACATCGCACCGGGCTATGACCACATCACCAGCGCCATTGGCGCGGCCATGATCGGCTGGTACGGCACCGCCATGCTCTGTTACGTCACGCCCAAGGAACACCTGGGCCTGCCCAATCGCGATGACGTGCGGGAAGGCATCATCACCTACAAGCTGGCGGCGCACGCGGCTGACCTGGCCAAAGGCCACCCGGGCGCGCAGATACGCGATAATGCCATGAGTAAGGCGCGCTTCGAGTTCCGCTGGGACGACCAGTTCGCCATTGGCCTGGATCCGGAAAAAGCCATGGAGTTTCACGATGAGACCATGCCCAAGGAAGCCCACAAACAGGCGCATTTCTGCTCCATGTGCGGCCCGCATTTCTGTTCCATGAAAATCACCCAGGACGTGCGCGACTACGCCAAAGAGCACAACATTGTCGATCTGGATGAAGCCCTGAAAAAAGGCATGGAAGAAAAAGCGCAGGAATTTGTACAGAAGGGAGCCCGGGTTTATCAACAAAAATAATCCCGACAACGAGGCAATCCGTTGCAATGAATTGCTGCACCTGAGGTCTTAGTGGGCATGAAGCTGAAACAACGGCGGTTTGACGCACTGGTTTCCCAGTTTGCAGATGATTTGTATCGCTACGCACTGTGGCTGAGCAAAAACCCAACCCTGGCCGATGACCTGACCCAGGAAGCCTGGCTCAGGGCATGGCGCGGGTTGGACTCCCTGAAGGAAACCAAGGCAGCCAAAAGCTGGCTGTTTACCATTGTCCGGCGTGAATTTCTGCGCACCTTTGAACGCAAAACACTGCCCACCTCGAGTCTGGATGACCTGCCGGTGGATATCGAGGACCAACAAATCCAGGGGCCCGAGCGCAAACTGGAAATTGGCGTGATTCGCCAGGCCATGATGAACCTGGAGCCAAAATACCGCGAGCCGTTGTTACTGCAGGTGCTGGGCGGTTTTACCTGTGAGGAAATCGCCAAACTGCTGGACAGCACGCCCTCGGCCGTGATGACGCAATTGTTCCGTGCCCGCAAACAGATAAAAAACCAGCTCAACAAAACCCCACGCAAGCGGCACAACGCCGAATCATTTTTATAATCTCAATTGCATGAATAACACAGACTTCCAGTCTCTGCTAGAAACCAACCCGACGAGTCAGGACCCGGCCTTTGTCGCTGCGCGGGAAAAAGACCCGAAGCTGCGCCGTGCCTGGTCTGAGGCCATGCAGTTTGAAGCGGACCTGGCTGAGGCCTTGCGGGTGCCCGTGCCGCCGGACCTGAAAAGCCGCATCACCTTCTATCAGGCCGAAGATGCCGCCCGCCGGGTGCACCGCCGCTGGTTGGCCGTGGCCGCTTCACTGGTTTTGACCACGGCACTGGTCACCTCCTGGTGGTGGAAAAACCAGCCCGGGCCCATCGAGCAGTTTGTGCTGGAAGCACTGATGATGGAACCGGCCGAATTCATGACCGAATCCGAGCTACCCAAAGACAAGGTGGAACAATTGCTGGCCAGCCTCAACACCCGCATTGACGGAAACCTGGGCCACGTGCGGTTCATGAAAACCTGCCCCACACCCGGTGGCACCGGCGCGCGCATGGTACTGATGACCGATTCCGGGCCGGTCACCATCCTGTACATGCCCAAGGCCCAGTTGTCCAAACGCATCGAGTTTGAAGTCAAGGACATGAAAGGCGCTATCGTCGCGCTGGAAGAAGGCGCCGCGGCCATTATTGGAAACTCACAGCGGCAAATTGCCCAGGTGGAAAACGACTGGGTGCGTCGCCTGAAACCCATGACCAGCCAAAGTCCGATCCCCCAACAAAGCCAGCATGGCAGCAACGGCGTGCCCAAACGCCTGCCCCTTTAGTCCGTTCCCGCAGCGCCTCATTCGGCTGGCATCAAGAATCTGCCCACCACACGTAGTCATTATACGTTCAATCGTCATTCCTCGTTGTTAGTGGCCGTTCAGTCGATATTCTCCATTTAACCAAGCCTGATAAAATTACCCGCTGAAGCCGCTTAAACGTGGTTTTTGCGTGCACAAATTGTTAATATTGCGTTATTCAACACGGATAACCGCCATGTCCATCAACACGATCACACCCAATGCCCAAAAAACCGCTCTCTTTGCGGCCATTTTTCTGGCCCTGAGCCTGCCGGTTTCGGCCCAGAAAAATCCCGATAGCGATAACATCACGCCCACTGACAGCCTGCACATGACCTTTGCCGGCGATCAGACGCGACTGGGCATCGGCGTCAATGACAACGGCGACGTGGTGGCCGAAATACTCAAGTCATTTGGTAGCTCCTGGCGCAGCAACTGGCTGGGTGAGGCCTGGTACGCCGATGGCGCCGGCGGTCTGAAACTGAATTACCACTGGGTACGGGGCGCACAGGAACAAAGTGACCTGACCAAAAAAGCCGACCAACTGAGCGTCTGGAAGGTCTTCACGGCGGTGGATCAAAACACCTTTGATGACCGCAAACTGACCCTGGGCACCGGCGCCGAACACAACAACCGCTTCTGGTCGCTCAGCCTCAGCAAAGGCATGACCGGTAAACGCCTGACCAGCCGGTTGACAGAAATACAGAACAGCATCATCAATGGCACCATTGACAATCACCCGACGGAACAGACTCAGACCATCGAAACCACCACGTTCTGGTATGAACAGGCCTATGACGTCGGTGTTGGTGGTCGCATTGGTCGCTTTTTCGAGCCATCACTGTTGCGGGTCTCAGGCGGACTGGATTATGAAAAGGGCGATTATTCCTCCAAACAGTGGACGGCCAGCCTGAGTCTGGAAAAATACTTCCGCAACACCGGCCACAGCCTGGCATTGCGGGTGGAGCAACTGCACAAAACCGGTGATTACCAAACCGGTGACAACAATGACACGCGCGGGATTCTGCTGTATCGTTACGACTTTGGCCAAACCTATCGCAGCACCCAGCGTTTTGAGAAACTCAAAACCATCGACCAGGTGGCGCTGGCCAAACTCAAGGAAGAACGCCGCCAGGTGATGCAAAATCAGGTCAACCTCTCCAACCGCACCTTCTTTGACCTGGATTCAGCCGAACTGAAACCCGAATCACGGCAGTTGTTGACTGACCTGGCCAACAAGATCAAACGCCTGAAGCTGGCCAGCAAAATCACCGTGGTGGGTCACACTTGTGATTTGGGCACCGAGCAGTATAACCAGGGTCTGTCCGAACGCCGGGCGGCCGCGGCACGCCAGTACCTGATCAGTCAGGGCATCCCCGATGACCAGATTGTCACTTACGGCAAGGGCGAAACCAAACCGCTGGAACCCAATATCGACGAGGCCCACCGGCGCAAGAACCGACGCGTTGAAATCAGTTTCCTGAGCCTTGAAGGAAAAGTCAAGGACGTGGAAATTCCCGCCGATGAAATGCCCTTCAAATGGGTCAAAAAAACCGTCAAAGCGCCTCCGGCATGGATTGATCGCGCCTTGCGCAATCCCATCAAACACAAACGCAGCGTTGACACCTATCGCTTCAGTAAAACCGAAACCAAAACAACGCTGGGTGAAGTGGTGGTGCTGAATGAAGCCCCGCAAGCGGCCGATGACAGCATCAGCATCAACCACACCCAGGGTTCGGTGGTGATTCCGGTGCTGGATAATGACACCGACCCCGAAGGCGATGGCCTGAGCATTGTGGATGTGACTCAGCCTGCCAATGGCACCGTGGTCAACAATGGCGACAGCCTCACCTATACACCCAACCCGGGGTTTGTGGGCACAGACACCTTCAGTTACACCGTGGACGACGGCCACGGCGGCCAGGCCACCGCCAGCGTCAGCATTGAAGTCACCAATCAGGCACCGGTGGCAGTGGATGACGGACCTTTTATGCTGATGACCAATGCCCCGCACGTACTGGATGTGCTGAGCAACGACAGTGACCCCGACGGCGACCCCTTGAGCATCGTTTCTGTGGATACCACTGGCCTGCAGGGCACGGTGGTTATCAATGACGACGGCACCCTCACCTATACTCCGCCACCTGGCGTTTATATGCTCGATGAGCACTTCAGCTACACGGTGACAGACCCTTATGGAGCCACGTCAACCGCCATTGTCAGTGTCTGCCTGAGGGATTGAGTGACGGCATGGATGGCTCGCCGCACAGCCCGGGGTTCCTTGCCTTGCGCAAGCGATACCTGGGCTCTTTTCCGGACAAGATAGCCGCCCTGCGCACAGCGCGTGCCGCAGAAGACTGCGACACCGTCGTCAACTTGCTGCACCAACTGGCCGGATCCAGCGGCAGCTATGGTTTCCTTGAACTAAGTCGCCTGTGCCTGGCGCTGGAAAAGGAAGTCATTTGCAGTCAGGACAACCTGGACAAGGCCAAGGAAATGCTGGAGGACGTGCTGGCACTGATGGAAACCATTTATCGCGAACACAGCGACAATCACTAACAAATTGCCTGTTTCACTCTCTGCAGCCTGGCCGTCATTCGGCAAGGGCACACAGCTAAAAGCCTCCTTGCCGGTGGCTTTTTTAGTGAACTTAGTAAATGGTCACCAGCACGCGGCGTCGATGCCCCTGCAAACGATGCTCCCACAGAAAAATGCTTTGCCAGGTACCCAGCGCCAATGAACCGGCCAGCACCGGCACAGTGACTTCAGTTTGCGTCAAGGCCGAACGAATGTGCGCCGGCATGTCATCCGGCCCTTCCATGTTATGGCGATAATGCGCCCGACCATCTGGCACCAGCTTTTGCATGAAGTTTTCCAGATCCCGGCGCACGTCCGGGTCCGCGTTTTCTGTGATCAGTAACGAGGCGGAGGTGTGCAGCAGGAACACATGGCACAGTCCTTCGCGCACACCACTTTCGCCAATCAGCTCACTAAGGGCCGAATCCAGCAGATAAAAACCCCGGCCACGCGTTTGTACGGGCAATTCCGCTCGAAACATCATTATTTACCAGTTCTTCATTTGCCTGTGCATTGGAAGCAGGTTTCATTGTCGCCTTTTCAGACCGGCTGTGAGCTGGCATTATCATCCAATGTGACACGATACCAGGCCGCGTAGAGGGCCGGCAAAAAGAAAATAGTCAAAAACGTGCCAACAGCCACACCGCCAATCAGCACATAGGCCATGGGGCCCCAGAAGGTGGATTCAGTCAATGGCATAAAGGCAAAAATAGCCGCCAGCGCGGTCAAAATCACCGGCCGTGCCCGATGCACCGTGGCTTCCAGCACCGCCTGGCCCACCGGCATCTTCCTGATATGGATGTTCTCATCAATCTGGGCAATCAGGATCAGGGTATTACGCATCAGAATACCCCCCAGCGCGATCAGGCCCAGGTTGGCCACAAACCCAAACGGCTGATTAAACAGAATCAGCGCCGCCACGGCGCCAATCAGGCCCAGCGGTGCGGTCATCAACACCATAAACAGGCTGGTAAAGGAACGCACGTAAAACATAATCAACGCCGTCATGACCAGTAACATCAAGGGCACATTGACTATCAGGGAGTCCTGCGCCTGACTGGATTGTTCCACCGAGCCGGCAATTTCAATCCGGTAGCCCTCAGGCAGATTATGGACAATATCTTGAATCTTCTGCCACACCATCAAGGTGGCA
The DNA here is from genome assembly GCA_026996795.1 of Lysobacterales bacterium. Taxonomy (GTDB): domain Bacteria; phylum Pseudomonadota; class Gammaproteobacteria; order Xanthomonadales; family Marinicellaceae; genus S144-45. The sequence continues at coordinate 23,760 of JALWKC010000200.1, forward strand.
TCCGGCGGCTGCAAATGGCCCTTGATTTCAGCGTTGACCGAAATATAACGCTCACGGTTGCGCCGCTCCAGGTATGGAAACTCGGTGCCCGGTTCAATGGCAACCAGTTGCCCCAGCGGGACACTTTGTCCACTGGCCAGTTTGATGGGGATGGACTCCAGCAAGTGCACATTAATGCGCGTACCATTGTCACCGCGAATCATGGCATTGACGGTACGCAGGTTTTCACCCACTTGCGCACTGACCGCGCCATTCAGCCAGGCATTCATCTGCTCCATCACGGTCTTTTTAGTCAGGCCCTGTTTGGCCAACTGCTCCAGGTCCCATTTCAGGGTAAGGTTTTCGGTTTGATACTCCCAGGACAGATTGGGGTCCAGCAAAAACGGCATGTGCATCATGCGCTTTTTGATTTTGCGCGCTATCTCAACCAGGGTGTTGGCATCCTTGCCGATGACCCGGAAAGAAACCGGCCAGGGCACAGGCGGGCCAAACAGCAAGGGATACACACGCACACGGGCCTGGGCGTATTCACCGCCCTTGATGCGCTTGAGTATTTTCTCCCGCAGGCGATCCCGGGCTTTCCAGTCTTCAGCCACCACCACAATGTTGCCATACGCCGGATTGTAGAGTTCCGGGCTCAGGGCCAGGAAGAAACGCGGCGCACCTCGGCCCACGTAAGCCGAGAGTGAACGCACCTCTTTTTCGTTCAGTAATTCATTTTCAATGCGTGAAACCAGCTTTTCGGTGGCCTTGATGGAGCTGCCGTGTGGCAGGTTAATGTCAATTAACAATTCAGGCCGGTCGGAGTTGGGGAAGAACTGCTTCTGCACCCTGGTTTTCATGCCCACCACTGCCAGTGCAAAAACGCCCAGGGTAATACCAATAACCAGCCATTTGTGGCGAATGCACCAGGCCACGGCCCGACCGATGGCCCGATAAACCGGGCTTTCGAAATGATTCTTGAGCATTTTTGGCGGCAGTTTATCCGGCAGCAACACCACCCCCAGAAAAGGGGTGAAAATTACCGCCACCAACCACGAAGCAATGAGGGCAATGCCCACCACCCAGAAAATATTACCAGCATATTCACCCACCCGCGAGTGCGCCAGACCTATGGGCAGAAAACCCGCGGCCGTCACCAGAGTACCAACCAGCATGGGTGCTGCGGTTAATGTCCAGGCATAGGAAGCGGCCTTGATCTTGTCCAGCCCTTCAGCCATTTTGACCAGCATCATCTCGATGGAAATAATGGCATCATCCACCAGCAGGCCCAGTGCGATGATCAGCGCCCCCAATGAAATGCGGTCAAAATTGATGCCCCAAAGTTTCATCAGGGCAAAAGTCAGGGACAAGGTCAGCGGCACAGCCAAAGCCACAATAATACCGGCACGCAACCCCAGCGAGATAAAGGAAATCACCATCACCACCAGCAAGGCGGCAAAAAACTTGATCTGGAAGGTGTCCACGGCCTGGTGGATGGCATCGGCCTGATTGGTGATTTTGTCCACCGTTATTCCAGCCGGCAAGCGCTTTTGCAAACGTTTTTCAAACGCCAGCAATTCCTGTTCCAGTTTCAGGCCATTGGCTCCATCAGCCATGACCACCCCCAGCAACAGCGCTTCCCGGCCACGGTCATGCACCAGGTAGTCCGGCGGATCCTGAAAGCCGCGGTAAATCGTGGCCAATTCCCCCAACTTGACGGCTTGACCCTTGGCAAACAATGGCAATTGACGCAAGCGTTCCACCTGATCGGCCGTGGCAGGCAACTGCTGACTGCGCAAGTAAAGGCGCGGCCCTTCGGTTTCAAAAAAACCGCCTGGAACCACTGCCGTGTTGGCCAGGATTTCCTGCTGCACACGCTGTTGATCAAAACCCAGCGCCGTCATTTTTTCCTGATCAAAATCCAGGTAGATAACCGGCTGCCGCTCACCGATCAACTGAACTTTTTTGACGCCGGACAGGCGGCGGATTTCCTTGCGCAGGTCTTCGGCCAGTTCCACCAGCTCGTTCTGTGGCACCTTCTCGCCCGTGAGCGCATACAGGGTAAAAAAGACGTCTTTGAAATCGTCCAGAAAAAATGGCCCGACAACGCCACGGGGCAATTTTCTGGCCTCATCACCCAGGCGCTTTCTCACCTGGTAAAACAGCTCCTCGGAAATGCCGTTGGGGGTGGAGTCCAGAAAACTAACCAGCATATCCACCCGACCAGGCTGCACCTTGGATTGCACGTAATCGAAGTACTGGATTTCCTCCAGGCGTTTTTCCAACGGGTCGGCCACCTGATTTTCCATTTCCTCGACAGTGGCGCCCGGCCACAAGGTGGTCACCACCATCATGTTGACGCTGAAAGGCGGGTCTTCGGCGCGACCGTTCTGAAGAAAGGAATAGACTCCGGCAAACAGCACCACAACCAGCAAATAGGTGGTGATCGAGCGTTCCCGAATTGCCCACGAAGAGAGGTTGAAACGCATCATGGCTGCGCGATCCGCACGACCTGGCCTTCACTCAACAAATGCGCACCCATGGCCACGATGCGATCATCGGGTGACAGCGCCGCCCGAATCCAGACAAAGGCGGGGAAGCTTCTGACCAGCGTGACTTCCACCCGGTGCACGGTGGGCGGGCCGCTGTTGGCATCAAGCCGCCACACGAAATGCTGGCCGTTTTCCGCAAAAACCGCCGAAACCGGCACTTTAAGCAGCGACTCCCTGACGGATTGACTGAACCACAGCTGGGCAAAATCCCCCGGAATCAACGCGACCGGCAGCACTTTGGTATCCATTACAGCATAACGGGCCGGCCAGGTGCGGGTCACCGGGTCGGCCTGGGGCGACAGGTAACGGCGTTGCACCGGAATGTCCTGACCTGCCACCTGTGCCATGGCCTGGGCTGGCAGATTGTGCAAACGGGCCGCGGGAATGCCCACGGCAAATTCCACCTGTGGACCGATCTGGGCCTTGAGAACCGGGTGACCGGCACCCACTACCGCGCCCACTTCGGCCAGCAGCGAAATAATGACACCGTCTTCCGGCGCCTTGAGCCGTGTGTATTCCAGCTGACGCTGAATCTGCTTCAGCTGCCAACGCAGTGCATCCACTCTGGCCTTGACATTATTCAGGCGATTTTGCGCATTATCAACGGCATCCTGGGGCACCAGCTTTTTGGCAAACAGTTTTTTGATCCGTTGCCATTCCTTGCGTGCCAGCACCAGATCCGACTCGGCCGCAGTTAACTGTGCCTGCAAGGCTTTCAGCTTCAGTTGCAGATCCGTGTCATCCAGCTCCATCAGCACCTGGTCTTTACGAACTGCATCACCGGGTTCGACCAACCGCTGCTTTATCTGGCCGGGCACCTGAAAACTCAAGGCCGACAGTTTTTCCGGCACCACATCGGCCACCAAATGCCAGCGATCGGCTTCATTCACCGGAATCGGTTGGGTGACCTTGACCTTGATTGCTTGTGCTGCCTCACTGTCTGCATTTTTTTGCGGATCATCCACACCGGCACAGGCCAGCAGTAATGAGGCAGTCAGTGCGATCAATACGCCCTTCACCCCTTGGCGGAACGTCTCATTCACAGCGAGATATTTTTTTATGGAAAGCATAGAAAATCCTCAAGGCTGGGAGTGGCGTAGCGGACTGGCCACATTACGCAGGCGGTTAAATCGAAAAAGTCCTTGTTAGGGGAGCTCTGATCGAATCGTGAACTCGTTTCTTATACCTGAAACGTCCGATAACCGCGTTGAAGTCCTGGCCAATAGCCCGCTATTGGCTGCGAACTTCGCCTTGCTCTCGAATATTTTCGGCATAGTCTGCTTCGTCCCGATTCAATCAGAGCTGCCTTAGCTGAAGTCATCTTCAGCCTCTTGTTTGGGTAATTATGGGGGGAAATCACCAATACGCAAGTCAGGCCTGGTGTTATGGAAAGCGTTTTTCGCGCTGCCAGTGGCCTTCAACCACACGCCACACGTCGCGATCATGCAGTCGGTACGGGCCTTCTTGCCAGAACTCCACATAATCCGGGCGCAGCCGGTAACCAAACCAGTGTGGTGGCCGAGGCACAGGCTGATCTTTGAATCTGGCCTCCATTAGCGCCAACTGTTCTTGTAGCGCATCGGGGTGCTCCATGGGCTCGGATTGCAATGACGCCCAAGCCCCCAACTGACTGCCGCGCGGGCGGGTGGCGAAATAGGCATCGGATTCAGCATCGGTAATTTTTTCGATGCGGCCCTCGGTGCGCAACTGGCGGGCCAGGCTCTTCCAGTAAAAACTCAACGCCGCTTGCGGATTAACCGCCAGGTCCTGTCCTTTGCGACTGAGGGAGTTGGTAAAGAAAACCAGGCCGTGGTCATCAATGCCCTTGACCAGCATCACCCGCGCCGAAACGCGGCCGCTGCCATCGCAGGTGGCCAGTGTCGCTGCATTGGCATAAGCCGGCTCGCTGCTTTCGGCTTCATCCAGCCAGTCCAGCACTTGCTGTTTGACAGCCACAGGCCAGGCAGGAGGGGCTGTGGCCCCATTGTTTTGCGTTTTACTCACGGTATGCTCCAGGGCAATGGACGGCTTTCATTGAATCAGTTGCTCGATTTCAATTAACCACTGGTAATTCAGGCCGCGGAAGTTTGTGTCACCTTATCCGGCATGTTCGGAGTGTTTCCACTGTCATCACCGCCATGGCTGGGCTTGGGCAGGTAGCGCAACCAGATCAGCCAGACCACCAGGGCATCCAGAATAATCAGGGCCTGCCACAGGTAAAGGTGAAACCAGTCAAACCAGTGCTTGTCCCACTGCAGCAAGTAAAACAAGGTGATGATACGCACCAGGTTAAGTAGCTGGATGGCCAGAAAACCCAGCACAAAACCAATCAGCTTGTGTTTCCAGGGGGCCGGAAAGGCGAAAATGGCGGCAAACAGAATGATCACCGCTTCCACGCCGTTACAGCCCGGTGCAATTCGCACCGCTGCGGCATTGCTGAGACTGCTGATTACGTCCCCGTGCGCCACCACATCGGCATCAAACACTTGCATGATCTTGGCGCTGACTGTGGCCAGAAATGATGTGAACGGCAACACCACGGCCTCGCGCACCGGCTCATAGATTTCCAGCGCAAACATGCCAATCACCAACACAAAAAATAACACCAGAAATCGAATCATCGCTTATCCTGCCACTCTCATTACCCGCTCGTAAGCACAAAGCCGTATTGTACTGCAATGGAAAGCGCTTTTTAACCGCGTCGAAAAGTCCTGCCCCCTGACCCCACTGTGTCATCACACGGGTCTTGCATTAACGCCCCATTGGAACCGCCGGTTAATCCTGGGTTTTGAGAGAAAACATTTTTCACAGGGGATCGATTTTTTTCCGGAATATCAAGGACTTAAACGAGAGTTTCCTCCTTTTTTAACGAACCCTTAACTTGAATGTTAGTAAACTGGCTCCACGTTAGCAGTGAGTCAACCAGCCCGCTGCACGCTGACCAGCCAAACAGCACTAACGCAGAAACAAGTACCGGTGCCCATAGGATTACGACACAGAAGGCATCTCGACTACCCAGGGCAACCTTCGTTGCCTTGGGTTTTTTTTACCGCATGACCCCGGCAACCGAACCGTCATCTGAAGACGGAATATCCGATTGCCAAGTGAATATTGAAAGTCTGACCGCAGCCATTGGGTCTTGATCTTTACCTCTGGAGCAATTGAAGCATGCGAATCCTGGTTATTGAAGACAACACCGACATTGCCGCCAATATAGTCGATTTTCTGGAAGACAAGGGCCACATTGTGGACTATGCCGGCGACGGCGTCACCGGCTTGCACCTGGCCGTGGTGGAAGATTTTGACGTCATCATTCTGGACCTGATGCTGCCGGGCATGGACGGGCTGGAACTGTGCAAGAAACTGCGCACTGAAGCCCACAAACACACGCCGGTGCTGATGCTGACCGCCCGCGATTCGCTGGAACAAAAACTGGCCGGCTTCGAGCACGGCGCCGATGACTACCTGGTCAAGCCTTTTGCCCTGCGCGAGCTGGATGCGCGCGTCAATGCCCTGGGCAATCGCCGCAACAACCAGATGCAGCGTGTCCTCAAGGTGGCCGACCTGGAATTCAACCTCGACACCCTGGAAGTCACCCGCGCCGGTCAGTCCATCAACATGAACCCCACCGGTCTGAAACTGCTGCAACGCCTGATGGAATCCTCGCCCTGGGTGGTGCCACGGCAGGAACTGGAACTTCGGGTCTGGGGCGAGGAGATGCCCGACAGCGACAGCCTGCGCGTTCACATCCATTCCCTGCGTGCTATTATAGACAAGCCCTTCGACAAGCCCCTGATCCACACACGCCACGGCATTGGATACCGCATCGCAGACCCGGATGAAATTTCGCAATCGTCTTAAAACCCGCATCATCATCGCCTTTCTGGCCTTCAGCACCGTGCTGGGGATCCTGTTTACCGTCACCTCACTCTCCATTCAGCGCAACCTCGAAAACAACCTGATTGGTCAAACCATCAAGCAGGATCTGGATCGCTACATGGAAAACTGGGCCAAAGACCCGCTCAATGTGTCTGAGCAGCCAGTGTCCTCACGGGTCATTTCGGCCCTGATTACCCGGCCGGAAAAACTGGTGCTGCAATTGCCGCTGGAATACGCCGAACTGCCCGATGGCATTCACCGTATCCAGAAAGATGGCAAAAGCCTCATTATCGCCGTCAACAAACAGCACAGCATTGATGGCAAGCCCTATTGGGGCTATGTGGTCTATGACGGCACCCCGGATGAACGCCAGAACAGCCTGCTCTATGTGTGGCTGACCGGTGCCTTCGGGCTTTTTCTGCTCATTGCCTTTGCCGTGGCCTTGTGGCTGTCACGCCGCATTCTGACCCCCTTGCGGCAACTGGCCAACCGTATTTCCCGGCTCGGACAGGCCATCCACCCGGAACCCCTGGCGCCCCATTTTGCTGATGACGAAGTGGGCAAGCTGGCCTCGGCACTGGATGGCTACGCGCAGCGACTGACCGACATGGTTATCAGCGACAAGGAATTCAATGCCGATGTCAGCCATGAACTGCGCACGCCACTGGCCATCATTGCCAGCACCACCGAACTGCTGCTGGCTCAGGATAATCTGGACAGACGCACCCGTGAACGCCTGCAGCGCATCGAACGCGCGGTGCGCCAGTCCGGTGAATTGATCGAGACACTGTTATTGCTGGCACGCAAGGAACAGAAAAACCACCGCGACCTGGAAAAATCCCAGGCCGGCAAAGTGGTGCGCGCATTGGTGGAAGACTTTGAGCCACAATTGCGCTTGAAGCCAGTCACCATTGAAATAGACGAAAGGGACTGGTTGCAGGTGGACGCACCCGAGGCGGTATTGTCCGTGGCGCTGGGCAATCTGATCGGTAATGCCATCAAATACACCCCGCGAGGCACCATCCGCATTCTGGTGGACAAGGATCGTATCGTGGTCAGTGATCAAGGTCCGGGCGTCAGGGCGGACGAAATTCCCGCCCTGTTCAATCGCCACTACCGCGGTAAACACGTCAACAACGAAGGCTCCGGCCTGGGCCTGGCCATCGTCAAACGCCTGTGCGACCTGTATGGCTGGGAAATCCGCATTGACCAGAATGAAGAAGGCGGCCTGCGCGCTGAACTGCTTTTCAACCCGGAGCGCCACCGCCGCCCCGGCAAGAACGCCACACCCCCGCCACACACCAACATCCAAAGACAAACGCCTGAGGGGCATAAGGCTGGAAACACTGACAGCCAGGCGACACCGGCAGCAGCGGCCTCTGCGCACGCAGAAACCGGCTCTGCTCCCTGAGTTATTCCACTCGCATCAAACTGACCGGCTGCCCGCTGGCCAGCCAGCGTCCACGCAAACGGTCCACGCCCACGTCTTCAAACATGGCCAAAGCCTTCCCCAAAGGCGATAGCAGGGTGCAGTGTCGCAGGCTCTTGTCAGCCCCCAACTGACAGCGCAGCACCCGCTTGTCGGTGGCCACAAATTCCATCAGCGATGTTTCTCCTTGACCTTGAGTTTTGGCGCCTTTCTGGAACCGCCCTTTCCCAAAAACCAGCTGGCGCGGTTCTGGTCTGCCGTCCTTCGTAATTTCTGCGGTGCCTGCCAACAGCCACGTGCCTTGCAACGTTTCTGAGGGCGAGCTGCCGCTGGTGAGGTAACGGCGTATGGAAACGGGGAACACCGGGATGCCCTGCTCCGGCAAATGCACAAAATCAGGCAACAGCCACAAGGTGCCCTGACGCTGGTTATCAAAGGTCAGAATCAAATGCCCCACCTTGTGCACCTGTCGCGGACTATTGCCCATTGCATACAAGGGCGAACCGCCGGCGATCTGGTGATAATCGGCCCGAAAGACCCCGTTTTTGACTATGCCCTCGGCAAAATACCACACCGGTTGACCATCGGCCCCGTAGGACTGGATGGTGACGATCATCTTGTCGCCCTGACGGTCAATGCTCAGCCCGCTGCCACGCCCGGCCTGGCCATAAAGCCCCGCCTCATCCACCCACCAGAAGCCATTTTCCGGCAATAACCGGACATCGCTGTCGCGATCGGCACGGATCACATTGAAGGCATACAGGTGGGGCGGCGCTTCTGGCTGGGTCTGAACGTAAAACTCCACCGGGTAGAAACCACTGACTGCCATCAGCGTGTAGATCCAGTGGCCCAACAGCGTTTCCAGACGAAACGGCGTGGGCTGGTTCTGGCAATCGAGTCCCAGTGCCTTGGCAAACACCTTGAAGCGGCCATGACTGACGGTGGCATGATCCAGTTCCGGCACACAGCTATTGGGCCAGGTACCCGACACTTCGAGGCGAATGACCGATCCGGGGCGGGGTACCGGCGGGTAAACGCTGATCTCTATGGCCTGGCTGGCAGAAGAGTGCAGCAACAGGCCCAGCGCCAAAAAAAGAACTAGCCATGCCCTTGTGAGGAGAATTATTCGTTGCATAGTGCCTGTTCTGCCTGTCGCAAAGCCAAAACCACGCATTCTACTTCCTGCCGTGTTAGCTGAGGGTAAAACGGCAGCGCCAAGCCGGTCACGGCCAGTTTTTCAGTGACGGGCAGGTGCCGATCGCCGTAGCGGTGCTGATAGGCCGGCTGTTTGTGCAGGGGGGCAAAATAGCGGCCGCATTGAATGCCAGCTTCGGCCAGTTGCAGGCATAAGGCTTCGGTGCGCGCGTTGGCGAAGGCAAAAAAGTCTGGCGTCTGTTGCTGGATATTATCAATCGGCCAATGCACCACATAGGCAAACCAGGCATTGCCGGTCTCATCACTGGGAAAAACCGGCCGACGCCAATGAGGCAGGTGGTCGGTCATGAGTGCGTCATACCAGTCAGCCACGCGACGACGGCGCGCCAGTAGCGAATCCAGCCGCTGAAGCTGTGCCAGCCCCAGGGCCGTGCTCATTTCATCCAGGCGAAAGTTCCAGCCGAAATCGTACTGGTCCAGCCATCTCCCATCCATGCTGCGACCATTGTTCCGCAATCGCCGGGCCGTGGCCGCCAGCTCGGCATCATGCGTCACCAGCAAGCCGCCCTCGCCGGTGGTCAGTTGTTTATTGGGGTAGAAACCAAATACACCACAGGTGCCAAAGCCACCCAGGGACTGTGAATCCAGTCGGTTGCCAAACGCCTCGCAGGCATCCTCGATCAGGGACACGCCCGCTGCCTGACACAAGGCGCTCAATTCACGCACTGGCGCCGACTGACCGAACGCGTGCACGGCGATGACCGCTGCGGTGTGCTCTGTAAAGGCATTTTGTACTGCCTCGGGCGATAGTCCACGCGTGCGTTCTTCGATATCCACCAGCACCGGCCGGGCGCCCAGAGCCACAATGGCATTTACCGTGGCCGGCACCGTGTAGCTGGCGGTGATAACTTCATCACTGGCTTTGATGCCTAGTGCCTGCATGGCCAGTATCAGGCCAGCGGTTCCCGACGAGGTGGCCACGGCATAAGGCATTTCCAGAACAGCCGCCGCAGCGGACTCAAACCGTTGCAAAAACTCCCCCCGCGACAACTGGCCACTGGACAAGACCTCAGCCACCAGCGCTTTTTCCCGCTCACTGATATCGGGACGCGCCAGGGGAATAGCGAATCGGGCGGTCAATCCACTGCCGCCAGTTTCTTGCTGCAGAGAGGAGTCTTGTTTCCCAAAACCTGGCATTTTCACAGCCATTCCTTTTTGTTCAACAAGGCAAAGCGATCCGGCAAACTGGTCAGCACACGGGCAATTCGTTGCGCTGCCTGGCCATCGCCATAGGGGTTCTCAATGCCCTGACAGGCATCCACAAACGGTGGAGACACTGCCTTGTGCATATTTTCCCGAATGCTTTCAGCAGTGGCCTCGGCCTGCAAGGTATTGCTGGCCTGTTGGCGGCCTTGCTGCCGCCGACCCACGTTGACACAGGGCAAACCCAAGGAGGGGGATTCCATGATACCGCTGGAAGAGTTGCCCAGCATCAGGCTGGCCCGTTTCAACAGGCCAAAATAGTCCGGCGCCGGCAGGTTGGTGACCACTTGGGCATCGTCTCGGCTGGCACAAAATTTCATGATACGCCGTGCCATGTCCCGGGAACCCATGTCCGCATTGGGGTAGCAGAAAACGATCTGCTGCGGCCAGTCCTTGAGGGCTTCCAGTACGGCATCCAGCTCTGCGGTGGTGTCTGCCGCCAAGGTCAGCGGATGCTGGGCGACAACGGTGACTGGACGTTTCGGCGACAAGCTCAACAGCGCATCTATGCGGCCCGCATCGGCAATTTCGGAATGCCGCAAATGGTCCAGTGACGGGGCGCCGCTGTGATGCACACGCCAGGGTTCCTCGCCCATGGCAATTACACGCCGGGCGGCTACCCGGGTGGGCGTAAAATGCAAGTGCGCCATCTTGGTCAGGGCATTGCGCACCGCATTGTCAATGGCGCCCTCACTGATGTCACCGCCTTCGATGTGGGCCATGGGAATGCGTAAAGCCAGGGCCACACTGGCCGGGGCCAGCATTTCATAGCGATCGGCAATCAACAGCAACAGATCCGGTTGCAGACGCGCCAACGCATCGGCCAATGACACGGTGCACAAACCAATGGTTTTGGCCGCTCCCACATCGCTGTCCGAGTCCAGCAGGGATTCGATCACTTCAACAGCAAAACCGTCGGCACGCACTTCATCGGCGGTGTGGCCAAAAGCGGTGGCCGCATGCGCTGCGGTAGCAATGACGGTCAATTCAATGCCCGGTGCTTCCTGCAAGGCGCGCAATGGCCAGTACAGGTGGCTGTAATCGGCTCGTGAGGTGGTCATGGCAACAATTCTTGGCATGTTTTTCGAACGCTTGTTTGAGTGGCTTTGTTATAATGTCGCCCATTTTCGCATACTAACCACGGATATCGACATGAGCAAAACCATTACTGTCATCAAAGGGGACGGCATCGGGCCGGAAATCATGGACGCCACACTCAAGGTGCTGGACGCCACCGGCGCCGGTTTCGACTACGAATTTGTTGACGCCGGACTGGCCGCACTGGAGAAAACCGGTGAGCTGTTACCGCCAGAAACCCTGGAAACCATCGCCAAAAACGGCATTTGCCTGAAAGGCCCGCTAACCACACCGGTTGGCAAGGGCTTCAGCTCTATCAACGTGGCCTTGCGCCGGCATTTTGACCTGTATGCCAACCTGCGCCCGGCCATCACCTTTCCCGGCACAAAAGCCCATTACGACAATGTCGATGTGATCACCGTGCGCGAAAATACCGAAGGTGCCTACATGGGCGAAGGCTCCATGATCAACGATGACCGCACCTATGCCGAGACAAAAATCATTGTGACCCGGAAAGGCTCCGAACGCATTGCCCGCTTTGCCTTTGAAACCGCACGCAAGGCCAATCGCAAGAAAGTGACGGCCGTGCACAAGGCCAACATCATGAAAAATGTCTCGGGCCTGTTTCTGGAAATCTGCGAAGAAGTGGCGCGGGGCTACCCGGAGATCGAGTTTGATTCGCTGATTGTGGACAACACCTGCATGCAGTTGGTGATGAACCCCGAACGCTTCGACATAATTGTCACCACCAACCTGTTTGGCGATATCATTTCCGACCTGTGCGCCGGGCTGGTGGGCGGCCTGGGCATGGCACCGGGTGCCAATATCGGCAAGGACAAGGCCATTTTTGAAGCCGTGCACGGCTCAGCACCAGACATTGCCGGCAAGAAAATCGCCAATCCCACGGCATTGATCCTGGCCGCCGCCATGATGCTGGAACACCTGGGCATGGGCGAAAAGGCCACGGTCATCCGTGAGGCTATTCGGGATGTGCTGGCCGACAAGGACAGGCTGACTCCGGACCTGGGAGGCAACAGCCACACCGGAGACTTTGCCCAGGCCATTGTTGAGCGGCTGGCTTAGGTCCTTTCCCTTTCGTTGCTGATATACCTTCGGCCGCGACAGGTCGACACTAAAAAACCCCGCTTGAGGCGGGGTTTTAGTGTCGTGTCCTTGTCTGTTAAGTCGTGACCAGTCACTGCATCATTAGCAGAACTTAATTGGCCGGTTTGGTGCCGATGGTGATGGGCAAGTGGCTGCGTTGCCAACGGCCCCCTTCGCTGCCGCGATAGGTCACATCCAGATCAACAATCTCCCCATCCTGCCCCAGGGTGCCGGTGGCGCTGTTCAGCAACAACGTGATGGTGCCAGCTTGCGTTTCCGTTAATGGCACTGGCGTGGCCGTGCGCGCATAACCGTGTTTTTCCATCAGGTTTACAGTGATTTCCTGGCCAATCTGAAAGCCGCTCTGGGTACCAATGGCCCAGCGAGGCTGGCCATCGGCATCGTAATAAAACAGGACGACGCCGATGCTGTCATTGAAGAAGACCAGCGACAATCCCCACCCCTGGTCAGCCTGACCGGCCCACCAACTGCCTTCCAGATTGGGGCTGGGGTAGGCGGATTCGTCAATCAGTGGCTGCAGACACCAGCTGCCGCTGGTGCCATTCACTTGCCAGGTGGCCACAGCCAACTGATTATCACCACGATCAACGCCATCCTGACAGGCGCTTTCGTTGGCAGCCGAGGCATTGAAGTCAATCTTCAAACTGCCACTAACCGCCGGGTCGGGGTTGTGTGGGCGCTGATCGGGATTGGCGCCAATGCCATAGTCATACAGGAACCGGATCAAACTGTCGGCATTATTAGTGATATTGAACACGCCGTTTTCCACTGACGCCAAAGATGCCATCCATTCCGGATTGCCGTTCTCGTCATAGGTATAGAACAGGACGTAATACAGGTCATCGGTAACCGGCTCAATCACCATACCATGACCGTCATGGGCGCGGTCATACCACATGCCCGGCTGGATGGTGACGTTGCTCTTGGGCTGGGGATTCCAGCCCACGGACCACAACATGGGTTCTGCCAGACCCAGTTCACGCAGGTTGTCCCGCTGTTTGGGCGTCATCAGCTCGTGATAAGAGGTGCCAAAAGGGTTCTGCGACTGGAACAGGTGCGAAACACTGGAACCCGGTTCCAAAGTGGCAGGCGCATACATAAGCACATAGCCGGCATTTTCGTCCCTGAAAATATTGCGTTCAGAATTGGCTGCCTCTTCACCGGTCCACTGCAATTCATTGCGCGATTGCATGGCTGCCAGTCGCTGGCTGTCATCCAGCTCCATAAAAGGCAACACATCGCCGCCGTTGTAATCCACCAGTTCCAGTGAAAACACGTCATCCAGTCCGCAGAATTTACTGCCCGCAGTGTGATGAATCGCCGGTTGACCAGAAAAACAGACAAAGTCTTTGTCCTCACCAACCCAGACCAGACTGACAAAGCCCAGGCCGTGGGTGATTTCGTGCATGGCGGTGGAAATGAAGTCCACGTTGTTTCCGGCCGAAGTGGAGTCCAGACCATAAAACCAGCGCGTGCTGCCAAGACCGGCATTGGTGTCGATTTTCGGGTTGAAATTGGCCGTAATGGTGGGAATGTTGCAATCAGTACCTCCCACAATGCGGCAGTATTCCGTACCAGCAAGGCGTTCCAGCACGGGTTGCCCGTACCACACATCGCGCAGCGGCAAGCCGGGGTAATTCAGGCCAATACGATTTGGGCCGGCATTGGCCAGTACGGCCGATTCCTGGGAGGTTTCCAGGTCATCCGGCCAGCAGCCCTGAATTACGATGGGCACGCTGCTGGTGAGGGATTCCGCCAGTAATTCCGCGGCCTTGGTGGCGGCATTGCGGCGGGCCTGGCCCACTGTAGTGGCGTTGTTACCTGCCACCGGCGTAAACGGGGTCGGGTCGTTCCAGCCGTCAATTTTGCAGCCATTGGCGGTGTTATCAAACTGAAAAATAATCTCGGCCCGGGGCACAGGCTGACTGTTATAGCTAGCGGTCAGGTCCACACTGACTTGGGTCTGGGCGTAGTTGACCAGGGCAACGTACCAACGCCCGGCCTTCACCGGCGGAGCCATGGCCTCTGTCAAGTGCAGCCATTCGTCCGAATCCGCCGCAATGGAATGGTAGTCGGCCTGACTGCTCAGCTCGGTGGCGCTGGTGCCGGTAAACGGTTGGCCGTAACGGACAAACAGGTCAATATCCACATTGGCCGGAGCATTGCTCAATTCAATATTCAGCGCCTTGCTGCCAGCGGGCAAATCCACCCACAGGTCCGTGGTCAAGGCCTGGGCAGGCAACGTGATGGTGACGGTCTCGTTGTTGCCAATGGTGGCCGAGTATGCCTGACCAACAAGACCAAACAGAGTCAGAAAAACAGCATAAAAAGCCCGTTGCCATGGCAGTGAACAAGTAGCAAAGCGGCTGTTCATCAGGCGGCTCATTGCACCATCTCCTTGCGATCGCCTTCAATAATCAGGCCCTTCTCCACTGTCATCACATCGGAACATTCCTTGCTAAGCTGGCCACTGGCATTGATCCGTGCCGTACTTTGCATGACTTTAGGGGCTCTCATTGAGTAACCCCGGTCCAGCACATTGGTGGAAGCCTTTTCAGCCTTGGTGGAAACTGTCAAAGGCACTGTCTTGACCTGCACTGTGCGGCTGGCCTGATGGGCGTTGCCAGCGGCAAAAAGGCTCACTGGAACTAACAGAGAGGCCACCAGGCCCATCAACCCCAACAGGCCGTTCCTGCGGGTTTCAGGACGAGTTTCTTTTGTGTTGCTCATTGGTTCCGGTTCCTTCTATTTTGCTTGTAATTGCTCGCGTTGGTGATTGTTCATCGGCATTTTATCCTGTGCTGCCCAAAGTATTGCAGCGGTGCATGAACCAGACTATTGCCTAACGCAGCCGCTGATTATATCAATTCGGGTGTTAAACCAAAGTTATCTTTCTATGGAAGCTCTGATCGAATCATGAACTCGCTTCTCACGCCTGAAATGTCCGATAACTGCGTTAAAGTTCTTGCTAATAGCCGGCTATTAGCTGCGAACTCCGCCTTGTTCTCGAACATTTCCGACATAATCTGCTTCGTCCAGATTCAATCAGAGCTTCCCTATCGGACTGGCAGGCGTACCCCAGTGCTCAATTTCCTGTCGCACATATTTCATCGCCCCGGCTGCGGCATCCGGCAGGGGTTCGCCCGCCAGGATCAGGGCGCACAGCGCAGAAGCAAACCGGCAACCGGTGCCATGCAGGCGTAACGGCAGTTTTTCGTGCTGAAATTCCCGCATCAGTCCCTGCGGTGAATACAGACGATCCACCACGTGTGGTGAGTCACCGCCGGTCACCAGCACATAGGCCACGCCTGTGTCAAAGACCGCTTCCAGGCCTCCCAGTTGTTCCAATTCGGCCTGGTTGGGCGTCAGCAACCAGGTCTGAGGCAACAGATGGTGGCGATAGGCCAATACCAGATCGCCGCCTGCAAAGGGGCCGGCAGCACTGCTGCCGAGAACGGGATCAACAAGCACAGGCGCTGTGCTGTGGCGGATTTCTTCGGCCACAACCTTGACCGCTTCCGCAGTGGCCAGGGCGCCGGTTTTGATAATGCCCACCGGGTACTGTGAGAGCATGTCCCGAACCTGGGCCCGGACAAATTCAGCCGGAACCGGCATCAGCGAAAAAAACGCCTCATCCGTCTGACTGGTCAGGCAGGCCACGGCAGTCAGGCAACGCACGCCAAACCGGTTGGCCGTGAGCAGATCCCTTTGGACTCCGGCCCCGGCCGATGTATCCGAACCACCAATCGCAAACATGACCGGTTCGGCCATGTGGTCAAAATGATTTTGTTCGCAGTTCAATGGCCCTCTTTGGCATCTTTGCTTCAATTTTTTGTTGTTGTATTCAATCACTGAAGACCGCTGGGTGGATGATTTCACACTCAATCAATCCAGCCTTGATAAGGCTAACCCGGTTGACACTTGGATCCAGTTCGTCAATGCGACTCGATCCAGGGCAAACAAGGTAAATTCGATAGCATCACGGCTTGCTCAGTCCGTTAAGCTAAGGGGAGTACACCATAATAAGGCTATACACAGATTGTCCCAGTGCTGATAGTAACAGGTTTATGCGCTGAAGAAAGCCGTCCATTGCCACGAATACCATGGCAACGGCTTGGGTGTCGCATAAACAACCAAAGAGCCAACAACCCCTTTCCAGCCTTTCCCGGCCAACACGACCTCAATGGTGGCTGCAGAGTTATTCGCCCTGCCGGTGTTCCACGGTGACGTCTGTGTAAATGCCTCCGCGCACGTTGAACTCCATGCGCAATTTCATCCAGCGGGGATCCAGGGCTTTGACCAGGTCATCGAGAATTTCATTGGTGACGGCTTCGTGGAAAGCACCCTTGTCACGGAAGGACCAGACATAGAGTTTCAGGGACTTGAGTTCCACGCAC
>JALWKC010000201.1 GCA_026996795.1 Lysobacterales bacterium
GGTTTGAGCCGTTGCTTGTCGTCGCCCATGACCACACTCATCAATTGGCCGCTAGGGGTGACGCTGACCTCGCCGGTGATTTCACGCACGGCGCCAGACCAGTCGGCGGGTGCGGTCCAGTGAAAATCCGTCCGCGTCAAACCATAACGGCGTCGATCAGCCAGCATTTTGGCTGCTTGCTGGGCAAAATCGGCCGCCTCCAGACCGCCCATGGGCGATTCGGGCAACAGCCCGTCAAGGTGCAGTAACTGCTTTATGTCGAGCGGATCTGTCAGCATGTGGTCGCTGGCCAGGGATTCGGCACGGTATTTATCCAGGCCACTGAGTCGCCAGTTTTCTTCTTCCGGCAATTGTTCATCGACCATGTTCAGGCGCACAGGCAGGCTGTCACGCAAAAAATCTTTGAGCGGATCACTGAAAAAGCGTTGCAGCTGGTTCAGGCTGACCAGTGACAGTTCCGTCTCCAGATGCAGGTTCGGTTTTTCCGCCTCCGGCGGTGTGCTTTTGGGGCGCATGAACAGATGCGCCTGCTCCAGGGCTTGCTGCTGATAACTGAACAGCGGTGGCTTCTCTGGGTCTGGCCGCACACCAAAATACTCGGGATGGAAACCGTGCATGCGGTGTTCTGTGACTTGAAATCCATCGCCGGTTTTGTCCCTGAGGTAATCCAGCAGCGTTTCCAGCACAGCAGAAGGGGCCAGTTCCGCGTTATCGCTGGCACTAAAACCCTGATAGGAAAAAGCCAGCCGGTCCAGGCGTTCACTCAACAGGTCAAGAAAAAGATTCTTGTCGCGTAAACGCCGGTTTTTATCCAGCGGCTGCGGCTGCGTGCGGGTTTTGTCAAGGTCGGAAAACGGTTCCCGACCGGGGAATTCATTGGCGTTCATGCCCAGCACAAACACCATCCGCGCCGGTCCCAGGCAGGCATTTTCCCAGCTCTGAAAGCGCACACCGATTTCACCGGCAGAGCGGTAGGCGCGTTCGCTCAAGGCCTCTTCGGTCAACCTCATGAGGGCTTCGCTGGTCAGCCGTGGCTGGGTATGACGGGTGTCATCGACCAGCACCTTGTGCAACTGTTCCATGGCCTGTTCGAAACCCCGCGGGTCAGAATCGGACAGAAATTCCTGCATCAGACCCTTAAGCCAGTGGAACCACTCGGACGCGGTCAGCGGAGTCTTTTTCCGGGCTTGCCAGTGATGGTGGGCTCGGGAAAGGCCATCGAGAAAATCGAAAAAGGCCGCAAAAAGCGCCTCATTGCCTTCCAGATCACCATGGGTTTCCAGCACGTTCAGAGACAGGTCATTCTCGCCCAGCAGCAAGCCAGCGGCCCAGCGATCACTGCCAAAAGCCCAGGTGTTGATGGCATCGGGGTAGAACCCCAGTTCCTGGCGATGAGCCGCGTCCTGGCCCCAGCGGATTTTTGAGCGCCTGACCCAGTTTTCAAGAATGGCCAGGTCGGACTCTCCCAGGTCAAACTGGTCCCGGATCGGCTCGTGCAGCAGCAGGTCCATGACTTCCGCGGCACCCAGGCGGCCATCCAGGGTTTGCAACAAGGCCAGCAAGGCCCGCGCTGACGGGGCATCCTGTACGCGCATGCGATCAATGTGCCACGGCAGGTGTGGCCGCTTTTCGCCTTTATGGTGACTATCAGTCTCCGGCCCGGCGAGCTTGTCGGCATCGGCTTCAGCCAGTGGCGATTGGTTAAACACCGGCTCAATCCATTGGCTGTATTCATTGATATCAGGTGCCAGCACCAGAATGTCTGCCGGTTCCAGCCCGCCGTTTTGTATCGCATCCAGAATATCATCACGGGCCACTTCCAGTTCCCGCCGGCGCGTGTGGCAGGCATGTATGCGAATGGAATCATCCACCGCATGCGCCGTTGGCTCGGACAGCCCCTCGGCCAGGTCCGCGCGCACACTGGCCAGCAGGCTCTGGGCGGTTGTGTATTCACCAGGATTAACAGACTCGAAAACGTCATCAGATTGCCCTGTCAGAGTAAAGCTCTCATTGCTCAGGCTGACGTGCTCGAACCCGTCCAGGTGATCCTCCAAACGCAAAAACTCGTTCAGCAGCCCCGCTTTCTGACGGCCCAGTTGCTCCAGCAAGGGGGACAGGTTTTCTTTGTCGTAGTATTCATACAGCACCGGGTTTTCAAGTTTTTCATAAAGTTGTTGCTGCATGTCCTTGATATCAAACCAGTATTGTTCTGGCGACGGGTTCTTGACATACACCGTGACGGGCCGGAATCGGGACAGAAGCTGCAAAGTGTTGAACTGAACAGTTGACAGGTGCTGCGGGTTGAAAACGCGGATGGTCTGGGGCAGTTGGCGCTTCAATTGTGCTTCATGCTCACTGCCGGGTCGGATTTTTTCCAGCAGCAGTTGCGGATGCTGTTCACCAAAACGCTGGACCACTTGTTGCCACACCGTGGCCACCGGGTCATTGGCTGGCGGATGCTGCGCCCATTGTTTCATTTGCTCGGGGCGATAATGCAAGTAGCGATCAATGACCCGGGCGTATTCTTCAGCTTCGGCCAGTGCACTCAGGTCCATGGCCTGATCGGCCGGATGCAGGCAATCGGCCACGCGCCAGCGCAAAACACGAGCGTCAAACTGTGGCGTGGCCGGAATCTCCACCCCGGCCAGCGTCAACGTCTGCCAGATCAGTGAACCGGGTTGCAAAAAAGTGAAGCCGGCACAAAGCTTGAGTTCGCTCGCCAGTTGCTGTTGCAGCCAGGTTTTGCTGGCATGATTGCCGATAACCAGCCACTGCATGGCCAGGGGCGACATCGGTTCATGCTCAGTGTCCTTGCATAAACGCTGGCAAAGTAACTTTTCATCCTGTGCGGTGACCAACTGCAACATGTGTAGCTTCCCTTGTGGTGTGAGTCATGAAAAATCCGGAACGGTGTCCGCTTTTGTGCGCGGCATGACACGGCATAACCATGTTACCCATAACAGTCTCAAAAAGTGAGACGGTAACAAAATCAGCGAAAAATCCTTGACCGAAAAAGCAAGAAAGCCAC
>JALWKC010000202.1 GCA_026996795.1 Lysobacterales bacterium
GAGTCTAGATCGCACCCACCCCTCGGGCGCGGGGCAAACGCCTGATCCAACTGGCCGACAATTCCCGGGCTCGAGAGCTGGCCGGTGAGCGCGCGCATCAGTGCTTCACCCAGCTACAGGGGGCCCTCTCCCGCACACTGGAGGCGATTGAGAGCCATCTGTGACGAGGGGTCCCCCAACATTTTTCCGACCGGTTTTCAACTCAACGAAAGCACTACGGAAAATCCATATAAAACCGCCACAGAGGCCAATGTGACGCCAATCCAGAACAGAAACAGCTTCAACAGCGCCGTTTCACGTCCCAGCAGGCGCAACACGATAAAACTGATCGCTGTCATCACAATGACAAATAGCCAGAAACGAATGATGATTAACATTTTTCAGCCCCGGATAATCAAACTTGGCCGTAAATATTCATTAAACACTTATATAATTAAATGTCTTTTCCACCAACTGCTAACAGAGGAGCAACATCAATGTATCCTAAAGGAGAGTGGAACTGGCTCAAAGGTGGTATCGCACTGGCCGCCGTTGCCGTAGCCGCGTTTCTGCTGATCAAACCCATCGGGGTCTCCACCCAGTTCGCCGTGGTTGACACCATGATCTGGAAACTGGTGGACCCGGACATCGTTCAGATCAAGGAAGAAAACGGTAAAACCGTCTACAGCTCACCCAACGCATACATTAACAAATCCAACGCGGCCTATGCCCGTGCAGCAGACAACCCTATCAATTACGGTCTAATTTTTGTTCTGGCCATGATTGGCGGTGCGGCGCTGTCCATGCTCACCGGCGGGCCCAAACCTTCCGATGAGGAGCGCAAGGTGCCGGAGGGCTTCAAGCGCTATTTCGGCTACAAGCCCGCTTTGCGCTATACCCTGGCTTTTGCTGGGGGTGTGCTGACTCTTTACGGCGCCCGCCTGGCGGGTGGATGCACCTCTGGGCATATGATCAGTGGCATCTCTCAGACAGCGGTTTCCAGCCTGTTGTTCGCTGCAGGTGTCTTTGCCACTGCCATTCCATTGGCTATCTGGCTCTACCGTAAACGGGGAGGAAATCAGTAATGGACATCCTGCTGGCAATCATCCTCGGCGGCGCTTTCGGATTCGTGCTACACCGCATCGGCGCCACCAACCCCACTCGTCTGATCGACATGTTGCGCCTATCGGACCTCAAGCTGGAAAAGGTCATTCTCTTTTCCATCGGTCTGACCATGATCACCATCTTCACTATCAACACCCTCTTTCCGGGGGCCGTGCACTTCAGTATCCGCACCGCCTATTGGGGCGTGTTTGTGGGCGGTTTAATCTTTGGCGTGGGATTCGCTCTGTCCGCCCTGTGTCCGGGAACCGGCGTAGCCGCGCTGGGTGAGGGCCGACTGGACGCAGTGTTTTATGTGCTCGGCGGTCTGGTAGGCACATTCCTGATCGCATTGAGCTGGGACTGGCTGACCCAAACGGCCCTGTTCCATCTGGTCACCGACTTAGGCGCCAAGGTGACATTGGCTGAAGGCGTGGTGCGTAATGGGCGTGAGATGCCCGCCATGTTCGACAGCGTACCCGGCATTGTGGTGGCGCTGGTCTTCGGCGGCGCATTGATCGCACTGGCATTTATCCTGCCTAAGAAGCTGCGAGACAAATAAGCGCCATATGCGCTGTTTGCAAAGGCTCCAGCCTTTGCGCATAATAGCGCCAACGATGTGACGGGAGGCCCCTGAGCATCTCAAGACTTTTGTCAGGCTTTGGACTTTGAAAAAAGGACAAAGTTCCGATAATAGAAACTGAGCGCGGTGCGCAAGGTTTGAAAACAAAGGAGTAAAACCCATGAAAAAGATGATCATCGCAATGGCTGCTGCTGGTCTGGTTTCTTTCGGTGCGTCTGCTTTCGCTGGCGACGCTGAAG
Organism: Lysobacterales bacterium; assembly: GCA_026996795.1. GTDB lineage: Bacteria > Pseudomonadota > Gammaproteobacteria > Xanthomonadales > Marinicellaceae > S144-45. The sequence continues at coordinate 1,903 of JALWKC010000202.1, forward strand.
CAGGTAAAGCGCTGTACAACAGCTCCAGCTGCGCGGGCTGCCACGGTGCCAATGGTGAAGGTGGCGTGGGTCCCAAGCTGGCTGGTCAGTCCGCTGACGCTATCAAGACTAAGCTGCACAAGTACAAGGCAGGTGAGCAGGTTGGTCCTATGACTTCCATGATGGCACCGATGGCTGCCGGTCTGTCTGACGCAGACATCGATAACCTGGCTGCTTTCATCGCCACGCTGAAGTAATCTCAGCTCAAGCGAACATAAAACCGCCTTCGGGCGGTTTTTTTATATCCATATGAAAATTCTAAGCCTGGCACGCCAAAGACACCATGCTACAATTGCCAAGATACGCAATAAGGAGGTCGCACCATGAAAAAATTAGTCGGTTTGTTCATTACACTCAGCGCATTATCAGGGGCTGTCCACGCGGCGGAAATGCCTGCCAAAGCCCAAGCCTGCATCGGCTGCCATGGCGCTGATGGCAATAGTACATCGCCCATCTTCCCCAAGCTGGCGGGACAGCATGCCGCCTACTTGGAAAACGCCCTGAAAGCTTACCGAGACGGTTTCCGCCGCAATGACATGATGAACCGTTTCGCCAAGGGTCTGACCGATCAGGACATCAAAGAAATTGCACAATATTTCGCCAGCCAAAAGGCGAAATAACCATTCTCTTTAACGGGGAACCCCTCCCCGTTTTCCTTTTTATTGATAGGGGTTGTGTCATATACTACCCCGATGGACGTTTCGACCCCCTTTTCTCCCGCAGCCTGCCTGTCCCTCCTAAAGCTGACTGAAGATGTGGCTCATGTAGGCTACTGGATTTGGAACATTACCACCGGCGAAGTGATCTGGAGCAAAACCAAGATCCGGATCTATGGTGAAGACACCGCCACCTTCAAACCGACCTTTGACAAGTTTCTGGCTGTACTGGACGAACCGACCCGCGCACGGGTTATAGCCGAAATTGAAGCGGTCCTGAAAGGTAAAAAGCGCTACTACGACCTGCAGCACCGCATCCATCTGCGCAATGGCCGCACGGCCTGGATCCATGAGAAAGGGCTGGTGATCCGGGACGAAAACGGCACGCCCATCCGCATGGAGGGTGTGGTATAT
>JALWKC010000203.1 GCA_026996795.1 Lysobacterales bacterium
ACGACGAGTTCATGATTCGATCAGAGCTTCCCTTGTTAAATCAGGTAATAACTGGAGACCCCTAAAGCTTACATGCTCTTTGCCAGCCTGCATTTTTTTATTTTCTTCGTGATTGTGGTTTTCACCAGCGCCTTTTTGCGCCGTTATCAACCACGAGCGGAAATTCTGTTTCTGGTGTTGGCCAGTGCCTATTTTTACGGGCAATGGAGCTGGACCTACCTGATTTTGATATACATCACTATAGTGACCGACTTTTTCCTTGGTCTGCGCTGTTATCACTCCAACAATCCCCGCCGCTTTCTGTGGCTCAGCCTGCTGGTTAACCTGGGCATTCTGATATTTTTCAAATACGCCAATTTCCTGTTGCACTCTGGCACCGAAGTCCTGCAACTGGCGGGTATACCCTGGCAATTTACGCCCCTGGACTTCCTGTTACCGGTGGGCATTTCCTTTTACACCTTCCAGAGTATGAGCTACACCATCGATATTTACCGCGGTCAGCTCATACCCCGTCGCTCACTGCTGGAATACGCACTGTTCGTGTCGTTTTTCCCCCAACTGGTGGCCGGGCCCATCGTGCGGGCCAAGGAATTCTTCCAGCAACTGGACGGCAAACGCCAGTTTACCTTCGCCATGGCACAGTCCGGTTTTTTGCTCATTCTTATCGGGCTGGTCAAAAAAACCGTCTTTGCCGACAACCTGGCCAGTGTGGTCGATCCCATTTTCAACCAACCGGCACATCACGGCAGTCTGGCGACACTCCTGGCGGTTTATGCCTTTGCTTTCCAGATTTATTTTGACTTTTCCGGCTACACCGACATCGCTATCGGCGCGGCCAAATTCCTCGGCTTCACTTTTCCTAAAAACTTCAACTATCCCTACACCGCCTTGTCAATACAGGACTTCTGGCGGCGCTGGCACATGACGCTCTCGCGGTGGTTGCGCGACTACCTTTATATCAGCCTGGGTGGGAATCGCCATGGCTCATGGAAAACCAGCCGCAATCTTTTCCTGACCATGTTCCTGGGCGGCCTCTGGCATGGGGCCTCCTGGAATTTCGCCATCTGGGGAACGTTACACGGACTGTATCTTTCGGCGGAAAAATTGATGCGCCTGCCCCTTCGTCAGGGCCTTAGCATTGAAGACCGTTTACACCGGCATACTGCCGGGCGCTGGCTACGCTGGCTGATCACGTTTAACCTGGTGTGCCTGGCCTGGGTGTTTTTCCGTGCCAGTAATTTCACTGACAGCCTGACTGTGCTGGGTAATATTGTCGACTGGCAAGGGCGAAAGATCTCTCCAGGGCAATGGCTGACCATTGCCGTGCTGGCCGGGTTTGTGGCCTTGCACTGGCTGGGACGACAGTGGCAAATTGCCGAGCGCAGTGGCCAGTTAAAAACCCCGGCCTACGTCAGCCTCAGTGTCTTGCTGATTCTGACGCTGATTGGTTTTGCCGCCCGCGAACCGGCGGCATTTATCTACTTCCAGTTCTGATATGTTTGCTTTCTTCCGCCATAGAAAATTCTGGTTGACCTGGCTGGTGCTGGCTGTGCTGGCCCTGGGGCTGGAAATTGCCTTGCGACTGGGAATCTGGGACCCGTTTATGCACCCACATTCGTTCGTCAGCAATGCCTTGAAACGGGTCAAGGCGGCTGAAACCCTTGGTGAGGGGAACATTGACTGGATCAGCGTCGGAAACTCCGCTTTTGACTGGGGCACCAATCACGGCAAAGTGCGTCAATCGCTGGCAGAACAGGGAAAAAACTACCTCCGCTTTGGGTTTGAAAGTGGCGGATTCATGAGCCTGCAAACCAGCACGGACTGGGCCATTAAGCACCTGCCCAGGCTGGAAGGGGTTATTGTCGGGATGCCAGTGCATTATCTGGCCAGTTTCAATGACCCCAAAAAAACCTACCAGGTCAGCTGGCCATTTCTATCCGAAATGGACGCTAACAGCTACCAGTATTTTCGCTCCATCCATAAGCCCTTTGCCTGGCCTTTCAAAACCGCAACAGGTATTTTTGGCCCGGATCTGCTGGATTTTCTCCATCACCCTATACGGCGATTGGCATTGAGAACAAAAAAGCCACCCGAAACCCTTGAGCAGATACTCAACTATAACCGCCACATGCCGCGCGATTTGTGCCAATACTCTCTTGAGACACTGAAGGCCTGCGTAGCCACCGCAAAACAGCTCAAGAAAAAGAAAAAGCGAACCGGCGCGGAGCAGTTTATTGTTAATGTTTGTGGAACAGCCTTTGCCCAACGACGCCTGAAGCACAAACGCGGGATGCCCCCTCTCAGCCCGACCGAAGAGGCGCAGTTAACCCGCAACTGGGTGCGATTTTTCCGCCATGTGCTGGACAGGGGCAAGCAAATCAAACTGGTATTGATGCCTGAACACACGTTAATGAACTATGCCGTCCGCTCGCCTTCGGCTGAAAAAATACTGCACAATGTGCTCACCCAGCTTCAGGGCCAGCCAGGATTTCAGGTGATTGATCTGCGCGACACATTTCAACAACACCCGGAATACCGGGAATGCCAGCTTTATAATGACCCGCTGCATTACAACAACAACGGTAAAAAACTCTTTACTGATGCATTAACCAGCGCCTTGCAGGCGCCTGACTAGCCCGCACAGCAAATGCTTGCTGTCGTTGCATTTAGCCTGCCATTGGCAAAAACTGCCGGTATAATCAGCTCTGGACACTCAGCCCCCTGAATCAAACATGCACAGACGCACCACCTTTCGTACCACAAGACACACCGTCGCACTGATGCTCCTGGCCCTGTTGCTGGCCGCTTGCCACGGCAGTGACAACGAGGCGACGCAGGACAAGGTCATCAATACCGTCTCCACGGTGGATGCCAACGGCTTCAAGACCTACAAGCATTCCATGGACGGCACGCCCACCACACTGGACCCGGTACAGGCGGCCACGGTGTACACCAACACCACCATCCTGAATATTTTTGACACCCTTTACAGTTACAAGTAC
>JALWKC010000204.1 GCA_026996795.1 Lysobacterales bacterium
TCAAAACCCAGCTTGCCGCCATCCGTTGGCAGGTTCGGCAATGGCAAAGCTGGGTCTCCCTGAGCTACCTGCAAGGGCGCTGGTTGAGCGTGCTGGAAAGCAGCCAACCCGATAGCACAACAGGCGATCAAGCCACCACGGCCCATCAAGATGGCCACGAACCAACAGGAACAGCACAATGAGCAGCGTAAACTTCCGTAAACCATTCACTTTTTCCATGGCCCTCCTGTTATTGGGTGCCAGCTTGAGTTTTTCGTTCTTTCCCGCACAGGCCCAGAACAACGACAGCGACGGCAAAAGCGGGCCGGGTGAACGCAAGGTCTTGTACTGGGTGGCGCCCATGGATCCCAATTACCGTCGCGACAAGCCTGGCAAATCACCCATGGGCATGGACCTGATTCCTGTGTATGCCGATGAAATGGGCGATGGCAGCAGCATCCAAATAGACCCGCAAATGGTCCAGAACCTGGGCATTCGCACCGCTCCGGTGGAACGCGGACGACTCTGGCGCGCCATTCGGGCACCGGGTTTTGTCACCGTCAACCACAACCGTATTCGGGACGTGGAAGTGCGTTTTGCCGGTTGGTTACAGGAGACCAGCGTCCAGGAAGTGGGAGAGAAAGTGAAGGCCGGCCAACGCCTTTTCAGTGTTTATTCGCCTGAACTGAACAGCGCCCAGCGCGATTTTCTGCACATACTGGCCACCGGCAAAAAAGACCTGATCCGTGCCGCAGAAGCCCGCCTGCGCGCCATGGGTTTGTCCGCCGAACAGATTCGGCAAGTGAAGAAACAGCGCAAGGTCATGGAAAATGTGCCGGTTTATTCGCCCATTGATGGCGTGGTAGCACACGTGAATGCGCGTCAGGGAAGCTTTATCAAACCAGGCATGTCCGTGATGCGCCTGGAAACACTCGATCAGGTCTGGCTGGTGCTGCAGGCACCGGAGCGCAAGCTCACCCTGATCAGGGAAGGCCTGCCGGTGGATTATCAACTGGCCGTCGAAGGCGGCTCCACCCAAGAAGGGAAAATTGAATACGTTTACCCCAAGCTGGATGCCAAAACCCGCACGGTCATGGCGCGGCTGTCCATCGACAACCCCGATGGAGCCTACAAACCCGGCCAGTTGGCTCATGCCACCATCTATGCCGGGCCCAAGGACAACATCCTGTATGTACCCAGCGAAGCCGTAATTCGGCTGGGGGATGAGAACCGCGTCATCCTGGCACTGGGTGAGGGAAAATTTGCTGCCCGAGCGGTGGGGTTGGGTATCGAAAGTGGACAGTACACCGAAATTACCTGGGGCGTGGATGAAGGAGAAAAGGTCGTGGTTTCCGGCCAGTTCCTGCTGGATTCCGAAGCCAGTTTCAAAGCCAGTATGATGCGTGCTGCCGGCAGCGACGGAGACCAATGACATGCTGAAAAAAATCATCGACTGGTCCATCGAAAACCGTTTTCTGGTGCTGGTGCTCTCGTTGGCGGCCGGCGTCTGGGGCGTGTGGGCAGTCAAAAACACCCCACTGGATGCCTTGCCGGATTTATCCGACGTGCAGGTGATCATTAAAACGTCCTGGCCAGGGCAGGCGCCTCAGGTCATGGAAGACCAGGTGACCTACCCGTTGACCACGGCCATGCTGTCGGTGCCCAAGGCCACCACCGTGCGCGGTTATTCGTTCTTTGGCGACTCTTACGTTTATGTTCTGTTCGAGGACAAAACCGACCTCTACTGGGCTCGCTCGCGGGTGCTTGAATACCTCTCACAGGTGGCATCCAGTCTGCCGGATGGCGCCAAAACCAGTATCGGCCCGGATGCCACAGGCATTGGCTGGGTGTTTGAGTACGCACTGGTTGATCGCACCGGAAAGCATGACCTTGGTCAGCTGCGTTCCATTCAGGATTGGTACCTGAAGTACGAACTGCAAACGGTTCCCGGCGTTTCCGAAGTGGCCAGCATAGGCGGGATGGTCAAGCAATACCGGGTGGTGGTTGACCCGGCGCGTCTGAAACAGTTCGGCATTCCGTTGCAGCGAGTCAAGATGGCCATCAGGCAAAATAACGCGGAAACCGGCGGTGCGGTGGTGGAAATGGCCGAAGCCGAATACATGGTGCGAGCCACCGGCTATATCCAGGGACTTGAAGACCTGAAAAAAATAGTGCTCAAGGCCGATGCCAATGGCACCCCGGTGACGCTGGCTGATGTGGCCCATTTTGAAACCGGGCCCCAGTTGCGGCGTGGCATTGCCGAACTGGATGGCGAAGGCGAGGTGGCCGGTGCCGTGGTGCTGATGCGTTATGGTGAAAATGCCCTGAGCACCATTAAAAACGTCAAGACCAAGCTGGCCGAATTGCAAAAAGGGCTGCCCGAAGGGGTGGAAATTGTCACCACCTATGACCGCTCAAAGCTCATCAACCGCGCCGTGGATACCTTGCGCGACAAGCTGATTGAGGAATTTATTGTGGTGGCGCTGGTGTGTGCCATCTTTTTGTTCCACCTGCGATCAGCACTGGTTATTGTGATCTCACTGCCGCTGGGCATTCTGCTGGCTTTTATTGTCATGCAGAAGATGGGCATGAGCGCCAACATCATGTCGCTGGGCGGTATTGCCATTGCCATCGGGGCCATGGTCGATGCGGCCATCGTGATGCTGGAAACAGCACATAAACGACTGGAAAACCGGCAGCCTGGGGAAAGCCATTGGCAGGCCATTGCCAGTGCCTCCAGAGAGGTTGGTCCGGCGTTGTTTTTTTCCTTGCTGATTATTACCCTCAGTTTTATGCCGGTGTTTTCACTGGAAGCCCAGGAGGGCCGCCTGTTCAGCCCACTGGCTTACACCAAAACCTTTGCCATGGCTGGGGCGGCACTGCTCTCCATCACCTTGGTACCGGTGCTCATGGGTATTTTTGTGCGCGGGAAAATCACGCCCGAACACAAAAACCCGGTCAACCGGTTGCTCATGGCCGCTTACCGGCCCTTTATCAACCTGGTTCTGAAAGCGCCCAAAAC
>JALWKC010000205.1 GCA_026996795.1 Lysobacterales bacterium
CCCAGTCAAGTGGCTTGATCAATACCTCTCCGGCCGTTGCGTCGGACTGGGCGGCAACAGCGGAATCTGTCAGGGCATTTTCAGCATTTGGGGAGTCCAGTCGACCTGAACTGATTTCGGCGCTTGCTTATTTGCGTGAAAACACGCCTTATGAAACCGAGCCACTGGCGCTTTCCCTCCTGGCTCAGGCATCGGTTGGTGCGGTTAATGCCGTCACGGTCCATGCCCTGGAAGACCTGGCGAAGCCGGATGGCGGCTTTCCCGCTTCCCCTGGCTATTTGAGTAACCCGTTGGATACTGCTTATGCCTTACAGGCACTGGTGTCCCTCAATCCCGGTTCCCCCTTTATACCAGGCGCGGTGGCCTACCTTGTTGATGCGCAAAGACCCGATGGTGGCTTTGGGTTGGCCAATGATCCTGTGTCTTCCGTTAGCGTGACCAGTCAGGTCGTTTTGGCACTGGCTGCCCTGGAATCGCAATACGGGCTGGAATCAGTGTTGGACGATGCATCCACATTCCTGCTCTCACAGCGCAACCTGGACCGCCCCGCCGAACCCGATTACCAGCTGTGGGCGAGCCAGTGGGAAAGTGCCATGGCCATCCTGGCCCTGGTGCCGGTGCTTGAGGATCCCACAGTGATTCAGGAATCGATCACCGCATTGCTCCAGTCCCAGCACAATGATGGCTCCTGGCAGGGTGATGTTTACACCACTGCCCTGGCCTTGCGGGTTAAAGCCCTGGTTTCCGGCATTGCTTTTCCGCCTCCTGTGCTGGCCTCTTCCATCAAAGGCATGGTGGTCGATAACATCGATCATGCCGTCATTGGCGCGGCTGCCATTCGTCTAAATACCTCGCCTGAAAGAACGGTATTTTCCGACAGCAATGGCCAGTTCCAGATTGATGGACTTGATGCGGGAGAGTACCAGGTCGTCCTCACCGCGGCTGGTTACCAGTCGCGCACACTCACCGTTTCCCTGGCGGCCAGCCAGCTTTTGGACATGGGCCAAATCCCGCTCATCCGTTCCGCAGGCAGAGGGTTGCTGAAAGGTCTGGTTACATCCTCAGTGGATTCCCAACCTCTTGTGGGCGCTGAAATCCGGATTACCGGTCCGGAAACCCTGACCACCCATACGGATAACCAGGGCCATTATTCCATTGAGTTGCTGCCAGGGGACACAGGCATTGAAGTGCGCCTTGGCGGGTACCAATCCGTGACTGCCAACACGCAGATCAATGCCGGTGTGATTTATGACTTTTCTCCGGCACTACTGCCCGATGGCGTTCCACCGCCGACAGACTCGACCGTGCTTGGACGGGTTGTTAATGCCGAAGACGGATTGCCAATCGAAGCCGCGGATATCAGCACATCCAGTGGTGCTTCCACCCAAACGGATGCCGACGGGTATTTCGTTTTGCCCGACTTGCCCTCCGGATCGGTCGAACTGACAGTCTCCAGGCCTGGTTTCTACGCAACAGGGCTTAACCTCGGGTTGGTTCCCGGGCAGTTTGATCTGGGCACTATCCGTTTGACGCCACAACCTGTTTTTACGGCGGTCGATTTGTCAGGGATTGTCACTGATGAGATAACGGGTCAGCCCATCAGTGGTGCTATGGTGCAGGAAAGTGCGACGGGGCAGTCGGCGCTGACTGATGCCGCAGGCCACTATCAACTGACCGGTATTCCGTCCTTGTCCTTTGACCTGACCACCGCCAGGGAAGGTTATTTCACGCGCGTGACGCATTTGACCTTGTCTGCTTTTGGCGTGGCTGAATACGACCAGAGCCTGACACCTATCACACCCAGTGACCTGCAGATCACCGCCATCGGGCAGAATGCCACGGAACTGGGTGCGCAGGAAGAGCTGTCCCTGGACGTGACACTGGAAAACAGCGGTAACACGGCGCTAAATACCCGCCTTTTTATTCGCGTCACCAATGAAAATGGCCAGGTTGTCGTGGATGAGCCCGTTGTTCACGTTCCCATGGGTGGCAATCCAGACATTGCCCTGGTGGCAGTGCCGGCACAAGGCACCACCATCACCGAAGTGGACTGGTTTACCCAGACTCACCCAGCCGGGCGTTATACGGTGGCCATCACGGCAAAAAACCCGACCACAGCAGAACCATACGACGAAGCCAGTGTGACGCTGGATATCCGCGAGACCCGGCGCATCGGGGGTGTGCTTGAGGTGGACCCGCCGGTCATGCAATTCGATCCTAACCGGCCGGTGACCCTCAAGGCCAGACTGGTCAATACCGGCAACGTGCCCAGTGAGGATTTTACCGCTCACGCCAAGGTCATCTTGGCCGCCAGGGCCGAGAATCAGGCCAACAGCCATTTTGTGACCAACATCATTCCCACCGGTTATCCCGACCGCACGGTGTATGGGGTAGAGACACGAGCCGACGGAAAGGTGCTGATGGCCGCCGATGACGCGGTGCTGGTGTTTGATCCGGAAACAGAAGCAATCAGCGAGTTTGCCACTGGCTTTTCCCAAGCCAGGGACGTTTCCAGCAATGCCGCGGGTGATATTTTTGTGGTGGACACCTACCGCCGGAAAATCATTCAGCTGGCCGCTGATGGCAGCCTTGTTCAGGAGTTTGATACCGGCGTTGGGCTTAAGGGGCGCATCGAAACCCTGGCCAATGGCAAGGTCTGGTTTGTCTCTTCCATCGGTTTACACGAGCTGGATCCGATGAGCGGCCAGATCCGACTCCTGACCCGCAATGTGCTGGGTACCGCCGAAGGCGTGGCGGTGGCGGCCAATGGAGACATCTATGTTGCGGGGGACAACCAGGCCATCTACCGCTTTGACGGTACGGTACTGAGCACTTTTGCCGACGGTTTGTCCACGCCATCGGGCCTGGCTTTTGATTCGGACGGCTCATTACTGGTGGCAGAAAAGGGCGCCGATCGCGTCACCCGCATCGCCATGGACGGCACGCGCACCACCCTGGTTTCCGGTATTGACAAACCCTACGATATCAAACTGGCTCCAGACGGCAGTTATTACGTGTCCTCGTCATGGGAAAGTAAAATTTACCGCGTATTGGCCGATGGCAGTAAAACCGTCATTGCCCAACAGGCTTTTAATGACCCAAAAGTGCTGGCCGGTGACTCCCAGGGCAATTTGTTTGTTAATGGTGGCAACACCATCACCCGCCTGGGAACCGACGGCTCCATCACCGAAGTGCTCTCTCAGTACAGCCTGAATCTGGTTGACATGCTGGTGGATGCGCAGGATCGCTTGTTGTACACCCGAGGCTGCCGGCTGTATCGCCAGAACGGAGCAGGGGGCTTTGACCTGGTTTTCCCCACCCAATATCCCGGCAGGTGCACGCTGGCCCTGACAAATGACCCGGACCGGGTCATGCTTTCCAGCAGTGATGCGATCCGCACCGTCACCCTCAGCACGGGGCAGGTGGAAGAAAACCACACCCTGCCGTCGGCACCTCTGGCCGCACTGGTTGGCACGCCTTCCGGTGTAGTGGCTATTCCCTATGCCTCTGATGCCACCTTGCTGGACATCGACGGGCAGCAGTTCACTACCATCCGTGGTCAGCAGCAATTCCAGCGGCCCTGGGCGTTTTTTCAGGCGCCCGATGGCAGCCGTTACATCAATGAGTTTGGCACCAAAAAAGTCTTCCGGATGGACACCCTGGGCAATGTGCAACTGTACGCCACGCTGGACCAGACCGCTTACCAGATGGTGGTTTTGCCCAATGGCGAAATCGTTTATGCCACTGGTCGGTTTTTGTATCGGCACGATGCCGCCGGAACGGAAGCGCCCCTGGTGGAACTGCCTTTTTCGGTCTCCAACGATTATTCCCGCATGCTGCTTGATTCAAACGACATTATCTGGCTGACATCCGGCGACCATTCAGGCCTGTTTCGGTATGATCCGGCAAACGGTAATAATCAGCAGCACTTGCAATTGTCGTTCAATAACACCCCGATTCGTGCCTATTTTGGTCTGGTCGAAGACGGCAGCGGCGGCGTGTACTGGGGAGGCACCGGCCGGCTTTACCATTACGATGGCGCGGTGGTCAGCCAAGTGCCACTGCCGGCGGAGGTGCCCAACAAACGCATCACCTTTCTTGCCCGCCACGCGGGGCATTTCTGGTTGGCATTGGAGCACGATGGACGCGAGCTGTATGTGGTCGATGCCAACGGCTCCCTGCTCAAACGGTCCGTATTGGGTGGTAGTATTCTCGACGTGGAACCGCGCGCGGGAGCCGTGCTGGTGCTCACCGACAGGCATCTCCTGCGCTATGCGCCGGGCTTTGGCGCCTTGCCTGAGCTGGTCTTTGAAGACCTGTACGCCAAGCATTTCAAACCCTTTGACGCGAATCGCTACCTGGTCCGGGACTCCCTCGATCACCTGATACTGCTGGATGTGCAAACTGGCCAGATTGATGACTTTGAAACCACCCGGGTCAGCCGCGACTTTGAGACCAGGAATGGCCAGGTCCGGGTGATTCAGCGTGGTAACCGCATCAGCACCTACGGGCTGGACGGCAGTTTGCTGGACACCGCTGTGTCGGTGGCATACCCCAAGGGCCTGGCAGTGAATGCTGCCGGGTCACTTTTTGTCAGTTCCACAAGCGGCGTGCTCAAAATCAGAAACGACGGTTATGGCGATTACATTGGGGAGCAGCAGGGCGATTTTATTCTGGCGGCCAATGGCGGGATTCACTCCTTCTGGGGTTCCTATCTGTATACCGTGCCAGACAGTGGTGGCGCCACCCAGTCCATTGGCTTGAGCCCCTTTTTGGGTACCTCCAGGGGAATTGGCCTTTTGCCGACGGGAGAATTTGTGCTGTCCTCTCGCGATGGCCTGTTTTCAGTGACAACTAATGGTACCGCCACCAAGTTTGTTCCCGCCTTGAAAAATGCGCGGGATCTCGAGCAAGGGCCGGACGGACGCGTGTACGTGGCCACAGACACCGCCACCGCTTCGGCTGTGGTGCCCGTGTCTGCCGCCGGTGAAATTCACGACGATTATTTCAGCCAGTTACTGCCCAAGGGCGTGAATGCCCTGGCCTGGGATGGTGCTGACCTGTTTCTGTCTTTTGACCAGACTGACCATTCCATTTACAGGCGGCAGGCAAACGGTCAACTGGACCAGTTTCCCAATGCTTATCCGGGGAGCAGGGTGTCCAAAGACATAGCTGCCCTGGCCCCGGGCGTGTTGCTGGCCACCGAGCAGAACACAACCCGGGATCGGGTGCTGAAGGCCGAACTGGTATCAGGCGGGGACGGCGCCTGGCCCGTCGGTTCGGTGGTTTTTGAACAGGATTTCGCCTATGCCGGTTTTGCCGTGGACGAAGAGGCCCCGCAACAGGAACTGGGTACATTCACCTTGCCGGTGGCCGGTTCGTACACGGTACAGTTGACCACCCCCACAGCTGGGTTAAACCTGAACCTGACCAATACCCTGTCTGCCTCGGCCCTGGCCTCGGGGCACATTGTCCTGCCGCAGTCCGAAGTGCCGCCGGGCACCGCTACGGTTCCCGTGGACGTGAACCTGAGTGCCATCAATGCCCGCTCGGTGGTGGAAATCAAGTCGGAAGAGGTGGTGGAACTGACCGGAACCAACACCTATTACCGGCAGTTTGTGTCTACGCCCAACGGCGATTTCTACGGCATTATTTACCTAGGTGGTTCCTTGTATCACTACGACCAGGCCACCGGGCAGGAAAGCGTGGTCTTTGATGCCGAATCCGTCTGGGACGTTCGCATTAACAGTCAAGGCGAGGTGTTTGTGCTGACTGGCACCGCCATTCGCCAGTTATCGCCAGATGGACAGACTGAGCGTACCTGGCCCCTGCCGGCGGGCATAGACAACATCAACCTATTTGATGTGGTTGGCACTGAGGACCTGTACCTTTACGCACGTTCACACGGTAACAGTGCCCAGCGGGGTGTGTATCATTGGAACGTAGCGGAACAACAATGGGAGCTCTCGTTCCAGTGGTCAATGACCGGTGGAGGATACATGGAAGTCAGCGAGGACGGCGCTGTTTTCCTCAGTGACGGATATCAGATTGCCAAAATCAGCGCCAATGGCACCCGGCAGGAAACCGTGCTGGACGGGTTTCAACTGGAAAATGAAGCCTATAACCTGGAACTGATGTGTTTTGAGAACCTGCTGCTTGGCCCCATGTCTTTTCCCGGCCTGGTGAGCCCGAGGGAAGAACACACGGTGGTGCACTTTGATCCGGCCTATGGCCTGCCCCGGTTGATTTTCGATTCCCAGGCCCTGGGCATGGGGATTATCGACAACGACTCCATGCATTTTGACCGTTTCAACCGGCGCATTTTGCTCTCCACTGATAGCCGTCACGGCATTTTCTCCATTCCGGCCTATTGTGGCAGCATGACCGTGGAACTGCACCTGATCACCCGCCCCGATGTGGACATGGCGTGGGACAGCGCCGTGCCCCAACCCCAGGGAGTGGTGGATTTGGCTGGTGGCAAGCAGGAATACATCTGGGTGCTGGAAGACGTGGGCATGGACAACCTGACCGTGCCCTTGCAAGCCACCTTCCTCACTATGCAGGAAGGCGAGTCCCGCCCCGTATTCGAGCAGGCCTTTTTGCAATTCCGTAATACCCTGATTCCCGACCAGCAATTGCGGGTGGACATGGACATCCCCGAGCTCCATGCCAGCAGCCGCAAAGAACTGCTTGTGGCGCTGGACCGCAGCGAATACCCGGCCCACACCGATGTGGTGGTGACCGACACGGTGGTCAACCAGTCATCCGAACCGTTCACCGGTCAGGTTGTTCAACATATTGAAACCGATCAGGGGCTGTTTGTGGCCCAACTGTCACCAGTGCAGGTGAGAAACCTGGCGCCCGGGGCATCCACTCAGTTATCCACACTGTGGAACACGGACATTTATTACGCCGGGCCTTATCGGGTGGTTTCGCGCTTGCTGGATGAAGCGGGTTTCGAACAGGCCGCCCAGCAAACGCCGTTTACCATCCTGCCCGACCAGGTGAATGGCACGGTGGCTTCGCTGGGTTTGCACAGCGACAACGCGGTGTATCACAGCACAGACCAGGTGTTGTTGTTGCCGTCAGTCACCAACCTCGCTTCCAATGCGGTGTTAAGCAACACGCAAGCGCAGGTCCTGCTCACCCAGCCCGATGGCGTGGTGCTTTTCCAGCAAACCGGCCCGGTGCCCGACCTGGCGCCTGGCGGAAGCCATTCATGGCAGCATGCCGTGGCTTTGCAACAAGCCCCGCCAGGTGTTTACGTGGCCACCTTGAACCTGCTCAATGCCAATGGCGTTCTGGTGGCTTCAACCACCACCACCCTGGAGGTTATCCAGGACAACCAGCTCTTGTTGCAAGGCACGGTCACGGTCTTGCACGACAGCGTGGACCGGTTCACCGATAACACCTGCTCCTATTCACTGACAAACAATGCGGGCACGGACCTGGCTGATGTGGAAATCCATCGCATCCTGGTGGAATCGGCTACAGGCGCCATGGTGCGGGATGACAGCAACAGCCAGGGCCTCGGTGCCGGAGCAACATGGGTTGACGAGCAATTGATCGACACATCCGTGTTAACGCCGGGCTTTTACGTGTGCATCCTGCGTTCGGTGGTCGATGGGCAGTCCCGTACCCACGGGGCGGCCACCTTTGAACTGACGGCCACCTACCGAATCAGTGGCCAGTTGTGGTCAGACGATGATGGCAATGGCCAGAGCAATGGCCAGGAAACCGGCATTGCCGGGGTCACCGCCACCTTGCTGGACAGTGGCCAAAACCCGTTGCAGACCACCTTGACCCAGAGCGACGGGCAGTTTGCCTTTGCGCCAGTCAGCCCGGGCCAATACGTGCTGCAAATTGACGAAACCGGCCCGCTGACAGGGTATCAGCTCACCACAAACAACAACCCGGCCACGCTCACCGTGGTGGATGCGGACATTTCCCTGCCCATTGGTTACCAGCCCCACGCCGGGCGGATAGCAGGGCAGGTGTTTTCCGACAGTAATGGCGATGGCACACAAAATGCGGGTGAACAGCCCCTGATGCACATCACACTGGACCTGCTTGACGCCCAGGGGCAAGCACTGGCTGCCACCGAAACCGATGGCCAGGGCCAGTTTGCCTTTGAAGCCCTGACCGTTGGCGAATACAGTATCCAGATCACCGATGACTCGGGGTTGTTGAACGGCGCGGTTCTGACCACAGGCAACCTGCCTTATGTCGTTTCCCTGGGCCCCAACCAGGTGGACACAGCGGCTGTCTTTGGCTACCAGTTTCAAACCGCCAGCATTGCCGGGCTGGTCTTTGATGACCTGGATGGTGATGGTTCCCAGGCACAAAATGAACCGGGCATTGCGGCCGTCAGCATTGAATTGTCGCGCGCCGGGCAGGCCGTTTCCCAAGCCTTCAGTGACGGCAGCGGCCAGTTCGTTTTTGCGCAATTGCCTGCCGGTGACTATCAGGTGGTGGTCAGCGACCAGAACGGGGTGCTGGCCCACTACCTGCTGACCACTGGCAACCAGCCGTATGTCACCAGCCTGGCCGAAGGTCAAAATCGGCAAGTGGCCTTTGGTTATCAGGCCAACACCGCCGGCGTCAGTGGCACTCTCTGGCATGACGCCAATGCCAACGGGCTTATCGATGGTGGAGAACCCTTGCTGGACAACATCACCACCCAGTTGCTGGATGGCAATGGTGCCGTGCTGTCAGAGGTGGCGACGACCCCGGCGGGCCACTTTGCCTTTACTGACCTGGTGGCAGGCCAGTATCAACTTCGCATTCCCGATCAACCGGCCCTGCAAGGCTGGGAGCTGACCACCGGTAATAACCCCTTTGCCTTCAGTCTGCAGGCCAACCAGGCCCTGTCGGAAAATTTTGGCTATCGCACCCTGAACAGCCAGATAGCGGGCCAGGCGTTTGAAGACCTTGATGCCGATGGCCAGCGTGATTCGGGCGAGCCGCCCATGGCCGGCATCAGCCTGAGCCTTTACCGGCAAGCCAGCCCCGGCCAGTTCCAGCTCATGTTGACCACCCAGACTGGTACCGACGGTACCTATCAATTCGTCAACTTGCCCATTGGCAGCTACTACCTGCAGGCGCAAACACCGGCTGGCTACGAGCTGTCACCGCCAGGCGCCGATTCGGGCTTTGACCCGGCCACAGGCCAGACACCGGAGTGCACTCTTTCACCGGGGGGCAGTCTGAGCTTTGACCTGGGCGTGCACCTGCCTGTGGTCACTGCCCTGGAACCCCCACAAGGCCACAAGCGTTCCCAGGCCATTGACGAACACGGTATTCGCTGGTTTGTGACCTGGTACAACCCCGACAACACCGAGCCGCTTCATGTCGTTATTGAAGACCCGTTGGCCGAAGGCAGCCAGTTGCGCACAGGCACCCTGAGCTGTCAGGGCCCCGGCCTGGTGCAGATCGACACCTGCCAGTTGTCCACCGATGGCCGCCTCATCCAGGTACAGGCCACCTTGGCTCCCGGTGCGGCGTCCACCGCCTTGCACATCCGTTTTGACGTTACTCTGGCAGCCGGGCTGGAAGAAATCGAAAACCAGGCCAAAGCCTGGTGGGACGCCAATAACACAGGCGATGTGACCGATGACATGGCCAATGGCCAGCAACCGGTGCTTACCCGGGACGAGCGCAGTGGCCAGCAACGGCCAACCATCGGCCATCCACTGCTGCCGATTCCGGCCCTCAATACCCTGTGGGCGTGGCTGCTGATTGTCCTGTTACTGGCCATGGCACGCTGGCGTGGTTTTTCCCTGCGCCAGGGAGACCGTTCTGACTTCAACCGTTTCAAGTGAGTGACGTATGAAAAAAGTGATTGGCTTTCTGACACTGATTGCCCTGTTTGTCACAGGCATTCAACCCCTGCCTGCCGCCACGGCCGATGTCCAGGGCAAACGCATAGAATGGTTGAAGTTAAAAGCCAGGGCCGACCGCGCGCTGCACCAGAAAGGACTGAGCCAGACCCCGGTACAGGCGCTGGTTTCCCAACGGGCGGACGCCCTTGGGGCCCTGATCGACCAATGGGCTTTAGCCCCGGATGACCAGGCCCTGGCCCACCGGGTCGATCAGGCCCTCAAGCGTGCCAGTGGCCAGTTGGACTGGGCCGGTGGTCCCTGGTATCGGCCACAGCCGCCGTTGCGCAGCAAAACAGGCCGCACTCATCCCAAAGGCGCGCCCAGCGCCGACGACCTGGCGGCCACGCCCGATGCCAACGCCGACGCGGCATCCATTCAGGCCCTGGCTCAGTCCCTGGGCAACAACCCGGTGCGGATTTTTCAGTACGTGCGCGATCACACGGAATTTGTGCCCTCAAACGGTTCGCTGCAAGGGGCCGAAGGCACATTGGCCACTGGCCGGGGCAACGCCCAGGACGCCGCCAGCCTGCTGGTGGCCACCTTGCGCGCAGCGGGCATTCCGGCGCATTACGTCAGTGGCACGATTCAGCTGGAAGCGCGGCGTTTGCAACACTGGCTGGGCGATATTGCTGACATCAACCAGGCCCTTGGCCTGCTCGAACAGGCCGGGCTGAGCTATGAACCGGTCATTGAAGCCGGCCAGATCACCGCAGTGCGCCTGCCCCACACCTGGGTGGAAGCCTGGGTGGACATGTACCCCTCCCGCGGCATCGAAAACCATCAGCCCGACAGTTGGGTGGCGCTGGATCCCAGCTTCACATGGCGGCAACGCCACAGCAACCCCGACTGGCTGCAAAGCATTGACAACCTCAGTGCCAGCTCCAGCGCCCTCATTGCCCAGGCGTTTGACCACGCCCCGCCTGCGGTTTCGCTGCTGGATGAGAACCTCATTGAGCAGGTCAACACCGACACAGCCAACCAGTTGCAGGACTGGTTTGGCCAGCCTGCTCCCGCTTTTTCGGCAGCCATTGGCGAAAACCGCTTCGTTGACCCGGCCCCGGTGGCCTTGCCTGCGGCCCTGCCTTACCTCACCACCGGCCCGTTGCAGCGTTTTGCGGAAATCGACGATTCCCAACGGCACCGGCTCTCGCTGGGCCTGTATGCCTCGGAAGTGGACTACGACCAGGGACGCGCATTGCTGCAGTCAAACGCGCCCACGGTCACCCTTAACGACGCCCGCTGGTCACTGGTCAGCCTGCCGGCTGCCAGTCAGGACGCGCAGCAGATAACAGCCGCCATGGGGGCGGTGAACAGCGCCGCTGATTTGCCCGGCCAACTGGCCACCGGTACCGTCAATGTGGTGGTGCAACTGCGCGACGGCAATAACGTCATCGCCCAAACCGCACCCGTGCCCCTTGGCAGCCGCATTCTGGTGGAACTGGCTCACAGCGACCCGCACCAAATCACCGCCAACCGCTTTGTGTTTATTGCCGGGGAAAGCCTGGCCATCGACTGGGACTGGCAGGGCAATATGAGCCAGAAACTGGCCGCCAGCGCTCAGGCATTGGCCAGCCTGGACCCCGCCAGTGCCGATGCGCTGGAACTGAACCAGGCATTCATGCATTTTTCCGGCCAGGCCTACCTGGCCACGGTGGACATTTACGACCACTGGTTAAGTTGGCTCAATGGCGTACTGGCTTACCGTGCCCCCAGCTATGCCCTCACCGCCACCTGGCTGGAAAGCGAAACGGTTTTCGATGTACCCACCGCCATCCATTTCAAGGGCCTGTCCACGCGCGCTTACCTGTCCGGGCAGAGCGCCACGCAACCAGGTGCCGGTGCCGAAACCGCCGTGGCGCGATGGGCTTTCCAGAGCAACCGCCTGGCGTCCCACTTTGCCGCCGGATTGTTGCGCCACCTTTATGACGGGGAACCGCTCAGTGCCAGCGGCCTGTTAGTGAACGCCTTGCACACCCCGCAGCCGGTACTGCACGCGCAAACACCCGCCGACCTTTCGGGCGTCACACTCGATGCGCCATTGGAATCTGCGCTGTTAACAGCCATCAATGCCGGCCACGCCATTGAGCTGACACCCCAGGAACAATCGGTGCTGGGTTGGCAGGGCCAGGGCATCATGGTGGATCGCGGCACGGCAGCCACGACACAGTCCTTTACCCACGGCAGCGCTGTGGCCACCCCCACCAGGCACACCGGTGGCGTATTCACCCCTTACGGCGCTGGCCTGTTCTACCAGGCCATGACTGGCATGGTGCTCACCGGCGACTGGCTTGCGCCGCGCAGCGCCGCTGTCGGTCTGGGCGATGGCCTGCTGGCCCTGGCACCAGACCCCGGGCACATCACCCTCACACCCGGCCTTATGGATCTGATCGTGCCCACCGCCGTCAGTGCCCACCTGGGCAACCCTTGGCCGGTGATCAAGGATTACTGGCTGTTGTCGGTCATGCCATCGCTTAGCCTCACCGGTTTGCTCGACCCCGTGCCGCCCGAACTGGTCCTGCAGGCCGAACCGCAGACCTTTGCCCTGGGGGAAT
>JALWKC010000206.1 GCA_026996795.1 Lysobacterales bacterium
TGGTCAACAAGCCCGGCGTACTGGCCAAGCTGGCCGGGGCTACGGCCGACATGGGCACCAACATTGAAAGCGTACGCCAGGTGGATCGTGATGGCGATTTCACTGGTCTGGAATTTGTGGTCAGTGTCCATAACCTGAAAGAACTGGAAGCCATCCTGCGGCAGTTGCGCCAGTATCCGGAAGTGCTGCGCGCCGAACGCAAACGCCCCTGATTCGCTGCGTCCTTTGCCTTTAACGGCATCCCGTTTTATACTGCACAAGCCCAAAAGAGGACACGCGATGAGCAAGCAAATCATACAGACCGACGCCGCGCCCAAAGCCATAGGCACCTACTCACAAGGCGTGGTTTACAACGGCACGCTGTACACCTCCGGGCAAATTGCGCTGGACCCGGAAACCGGCAGCTTGTTGACCAAAGACGCCGAAAAACAGATTCGCCAGGTATTTCGTAATTTGGCCGCTCTGGCAGAAGCGGCCGGGACGCGGTTACAGAACACCATCAAGCTGAACGTTTACCTGCAGGACCTGAGCCACTATGAAGCCGTTAACAGCATCATGGCCGAATTTTTTGACCCACCCTATCCGGCCCGGGCGGCGTTGCAGGTGGCGGCGTTGCCGCGTGACGCGCTGGTGGAAATGGATGCTGTCATTGCCATGGAAGACTAAGGAAGCTCTGATCGAATCGTGGCACGGTATCTTGCGGCGTATAATCGTCCATTTCTGCGTTGCAAACCTTCCCAATAGCCTTGCTATTGCGTGCGGTTTGCGCCTTGAATTGAACAATTTTATACGACAATCTGCTCGCGCCAGATTCAATCAGAGCTTCCCTAAACAGCCGAGCCCGGCCACGACCTCTCTTTTCCAGCCAATGTGGAACACCCGGTGCGCCTGACCCGCCTCAAAGGCATTGGCGAGGCCACCGGCCAAAAATTCGCCAGCCTGGGCATTGAACGGGTGGAAGACCTGCTGTTCCACTTGCCGCTGCGCTACGAAGACCGCACGCGCATTCAGCCCATGGCGCAGTTGCGGTTCAACCGCCCGGCGTTGATTCAGGGTCAGGTGGTGCGCAGTTACACCA
This sequence comes from Lysobacterales bacterium, assembly GCA_026996795.1. Classification (GTDB taxonomy): domain Bacteria; phylum Pseudomonadota; class Gammaproteobacteria; order Xanthomonadales; family Marinicellaceae; genus S144-45. The sequence continues at coordinate 1,079 of JALWKC010000206.1, forward strand.
CGGTCGGTCGGCACCCGGTGCTGGTGAGTGAAATCAGCGACGGCACCGCAACCGTGGCGCTCAAGTTCTTCCGTTTCTATCGTTCGCAACAGGTCAAAATGCAACCCGGGGCGCGCATTCGCGCCTATGGCGAAGTGCGCCACAGCCTGCCGCTGCCGGAAATGATACACCCTGAATACCTGCACCTGGGCGCCAGTGAGCCGCCATTGGCCGATTGCCTGACGCCGGTGTACCCGAAAACCGAAGGTTTGGGACAAAAAGTGATTCAGCAGGCCGTGGCCCAGGCCATGCAGTGCCTGCAGCAGGGGCGGTTGAGTCTTGAGGATTTTTTTCAACAAAACGACCTGCTTCCGGCAGGGCTGCCAGATCTGCACACGGCCTTGCGCCTGATTCATCAGCCACCACCAGAGGTGGATGTGCCTCGCTTGCTGGCCGGTACGCACCCGGCACAGCAGCGCCTGATTCTGGAGGAAATCACCGCGCACGTGCTGGCCATGAAAAAGCTGCGGCAAAAAGTCCAGGCCCAGGCCGCGCCGAGAATCCGCCTGAATCCAGCCAGCTGGAACGCCTTTCAGAAACGGCTGCCATTTACGTTAACAACAGCCCAACACAAGGTCGTGGCTGAAATCGCCCGGGACCTGGATCAGGAATACCCCATGCAACGACTGGTGCAGGGTGACGTGGGCAGCGGTAAAACCGTGGTGGCCGCCGCGGCCATGCTGGCGGCTGCCGATGGCGGCAAGCAGGCCGCCTTGATGGCGCCGACGGAGCTGCTGGCCGAGCAACACGCGACCACTTTAATGCAGTGGTTTGGGGCGCAGAACGTCGTTTTTTTGTCCTCGGCCCTGGGCACGGCAGAACGCCGCCAGGCCCTGCAGCGCGTGGCTTCCGGCACGCCGCTGGTGGTGGGCACGCACGCCTTGTTTCAGGAATCGGTGCGCTTTCGTGACCTCGGCTTGGTCATCGTGGATGAACAACACCGCTTTGGTGTGCACCAGCGCCTGGCCTTGCGGCACAAGGGCAGCGAAGGTTCACGGGTGCCGCACCAATTGATCATGACCGCCACACCTATTCCCCGCACATTGGCTCAAACCGCCTATGCCAACCTGGACGTGTCTGTCATTGATGAATTGCCCGCTGGCCGCAAACCAGTCACCACGGTGGTGTTGTCCAACGAAAAAATGCCGCAAGTGGCTGAACGCATCCGCGCCGCCTGTGCGCGTGGCGAGCAGGCCTACTGGGTGTGTACCCTTATTGACGAATCTGAAATGCTGCGGGCTCGAGCCGCCAGCGACACCGCCGAACTACTGGCCGAACAATTCCCCGAATTGCGTGTCGGGCTGGTGCACGGCCGACTGAAAAGCGAGGAAAAAAATGCCGTGATGCAGGCATTCAAGGCCGGTGACATCGATTTGCTGGTGGCAACCACCGTGATTGAAGTGGGCGTGGACGTGCCCAATGCCAGTTTGATGGTGATCGAGAACGCCGAGCGGCTGGGGTTGGCACAGTTGCACCAGCTGCGTGGACGAGTGGGCCGGGGCAATCGCCAGAGTCATTGCGTGCTGCTGTATCAACCGCCTTTGGGTGAGGTGGCCCGGCAGCGTCTGGACACCTTGCGGCGCAGCAACGACGGCTTTGAAATCGCGCGCGTGGACTTGCGCATCCGTGGCCCTGGCGAGGTGCTGGGCACGCGCCAAAAGGGCGCCTTGCAGTTTCGTCTGGCGGACCTGGAACGGGATGGCCATCTGCTTGATGAAGCGCAACGGCTGGCACCGCGATTGCTGCGGGCGTATCCGCAGCAAGGGGAAAAACTGATTCGTCGCTGGCTGCCCCGTCACGATGAACTGGCCAGTGCATAACGACAGTTAATTTTATGTTATCCGGTTAGGGAGCCTCTGATTGAACCGTGACACGGCATCTTGCGGCGTCAAATCGTCCATTTCTGCGTTGCAAACCTTCACAATAGCCTTGCTATTGCGTGCGGTTTGCGCCTTGAACTAAACAATTTTACACTCCAATCTGCTCGCGCCAGATTCAATCAGAGGCTCCTTGGCCATTACGGTTAATCTTTCGTTATCTGTGTTGCCCCTCCCGATTGCTGCTGTTAGGATAACTGCAAGTAGTTATTTCGACTCACTGTAGTTAAATGACAAAATCGTCAATTGGCAGAGTATCAATAATAGAAACAGACCAGCATTTTGCTTGCAGGAGGCCAAAATGATCAATCCACTTCACTCCCCACAATGCCTTTCAGGCAGCTTCCGTTGGTTTTCTTTTGCTGTGTTTTGGCTGGTGGCCATACCGGCGCTGGCCCAGGACCTCGCCGGGCCGGTTTATCCGTGTCCCGATTGCGAACAACGCCGCTTTCGGCCTGAGCCAGTGCAGTCCATGTGGTACAACCCGCAACAGTCTGGCACAGGCATGACCTTTACCATTCGAAACCATCACCTGGTGGGCACCTGGTACGGCTACGATGCCCAAGGCAATCCCGAATGGCTGCTCTTCAATGCCCAAATGCAACCGGGAGAAACGCCTGAAATCCTGTGGACACTGGACGCCAATCTGAAACGTTACCTGAACGGATCCTGCCCAACGTGCGCCTACCAACCACCACAAGCGCCTGAAATCGTTGGCCAGATTCACATTGAATTTGACCAGCTGGCTCATGCCCGTTATACGGTCACGAAAGGTGGTGAAACGACGCCAGTGCAAAACATTGTGCCGCTGCGTTATGGTGGCACGGTTTATACACCCATCGGCAACTCCGGGCTTGATATGCCGGACATGCAGGGACAGTGGTGGTTTGTCTATCAGTACGCCGATTCCAATGGCGAGAATATTAAAAGATACCGGCGCAATGAGATCAGGGAGTTTAGTGAAAACCAGCCGTTGACCCACCCGCAACTGGGCGATGTGGTGGGAAATTCCCGCATTGCTGCCACCAGCCCGGAAAACGTCTTTGCTGAAAATGGTGTGGTTTGTGATGATGGCAGTGACGTGGCCGTCACGTGGCCTGCTCCTTTCTGCCTGTTCCAGCGCCTGAACTGGACAGAATCCATTGCCAGCGTAGACATAGATTTTAAATTGCCAGTGGGTAACGTCCTGCATAATCGCCTTGTCGGGGAAGGTGAAAACTTTTTCCGTGGGGATATGCTGGTCGAAGCATTTCGTTTCAATCTGAACCGGTTTGAGGATGCGGAACCTTCTTTTGCCACCGTAAACGCCGTGGCACCAATGAAACTTTCCCCTGTACCGCCCCCGGCCCCTGGCCCTTCGCACCGCATCAACCCAGTTCAGGGCATGTGGTTTGATCCGGACGAGCCGGGCACAGGGTTTACGTTTTATGTCCAGAACCGTCATCTGATCGGCGCTTACTACGGCTATGAGGAAGACGGTGAGCCAATGTGGCTTGTCTTCGACGGCCCCATGCAACCAGGAGACCGGGACGCTCACGAAATCTGGACAGTCCAGGGCAATCTGGTACGCTATGCCGGCGGTCAATGCCTGGGTTGCGCCTACCAGCCGCCGGCCAGCCACGAAACTGTCGGCACGGTAGAATTGACATTCACGCAAATGAAGAACGTCTGTCTGCAGATCAACTGGAACCAGCAACAGATAAACCGCTGCCTGAGCGCCGGGGAGTTTGGCGGTGTTCCCCGCATTGTGCTGGATCCTGACTTCCCGAATATTGTGGTGCCATCCCTGGCCGGTGAGTGGCTGGTGGTTTTGAGGAAATCCCCTGATGCGTACCCGGAATACCTCTATGGGCTGTGGAATTATGACTCTAAAGTATTGCAATTGGATGCACCACAATGGATCGATGACGGTGCCCAGTTGAAGGTGGCGAACCTCACCACCAGCACTCAGGCCACGCATTGGGGTATTGACGGTGGCACAAACATGGGTGAGATGAAGTGTAGTGCTTTTGCTGAAATGGCACTCTACAAACAACCCATTTGCTCAATCCGCTGGCAGTGGCCGGCCCCGTCCACCATCATTAGCGACGGTGAAGAAATCAATCTGGATCTGTTTAATAACGAGGAAGTCTTTTTTACCTTGTATCAGGCCGACATTGACGAGAACCACTTCTTTGCCGAGTCGGAAGAAGGTCACCTGATTGAAGGGTTCAAGCTGACCACCGAAAGAATCGAAGCAGCCAGCGGGGAGTGAATCAGCCGGGCCATTGCCCAAGGCTGATGCGCTCCAGCCCGGCCAGGTCCTTGTGGGTTTCCACGTGTTGATACCCGTGTTTTAGCAGGACTTCGCGCACGGCCTGGCCTTGGTCAAAACCGTGTTCAAGCAACAGCCAGCCCCCGGCATTCAGGTGTCCGGGGGCTTTTTTTATCAGGAAAAGCAGGTCTGCCAGGCCGTTTTCGTCGGCCACCAGCGCACTGAGGGGTTCGTGCTTCAATGCCTCCAGGTGGGAATCATCCGGGTCAATGTAGGGCGGGTTGCTGAGAATCGCATCAAAGCGCGGCCCGGGGGAAGGCAGGGCGTCAAACCAGTCACCACAGGCCAGTTGCAGCGGCAAACCCAGCCGGCGGGCGTTGTCCCTGGCCACTGCCAGTGCCGCGCGGCTGGCATCGGTGGCCCATACGTCGCTTTCTGGCAGCATGGCTTTCAGTACCAGGGCAATGGCGCCAGAGCCGGTGCCCAGATCCAGTAGGCGATGAAGCGGTTGGTGCCGGTGCCTTTCCAGTACGGCATCGACCAGCATCTCGGTTTCCGGGCGGGGAATCAGGGTATCGGGCGTCACGCGCAGCTTAAGGCTGTAAAATTCCCGCTGGCCAGTCAGGTAGGCCAGGGGTTCGCCACTGAGGCGCCGGTTCCAGAGCGCATCGGCTTTTTGCCGAAGCCCCGCTGGCAGCGGTTTTTCAGGCCAGGTGTAAAGCCAGCTGCGGGGTTTGTTCAGGGCGTGGGCGAGCACCGCCTCGGCATCCAGTCGTGGCAAGCCGCTGCGACTGGCTTCCTTGAGCCATTCACCGATGGTAAGACACAGGTTTTTGGTGGTTTTTGTGGGCATGGGGATGAGAAATCATTTTGGAAGCTCTGATTGAATCGTGACACGGCATCTTGCGGCGTAAAATTGTCCATTTCTGCGTTGAAAACCTTCACAATAGCTTGTGCTATTGCGTGCGGTTTGCGCCTTGAACTGAACAATTCTACACGACAATCTGTTCGCGCCAGATTCAATCAGAGCTTCCCTATCCAATTTTAAAATGCCACGCTGGCGCACTTCGGTCAGCGTTGCTGGGTTTCAGGCCAGGGGCAGCAGCCAATAAAAAAGCCACCAGAACCGGTGGCTTTAAACACGAAGCGGGACAGCTTCAGGCCTGTTTGTGGCTTTTCTCTTCAAACCGGGCCTTGAATAGTGGCTTGTCCGTGGCCGCTTGGGCCGGCTGAAAGCGGTTGTGGTAAATGCGATCCGAAACGGGGTTTGGCGAGTCGAAATGGCCGGCGAAAAAGGCTGTGTTCTGGCTGGCCTCCGGTGTTGTGTGAGTGTTCCATTGGGGAACGACCACCACGGCCAGTGCGGCAAAGGCCATGCCTGCCACCAGCCAGCGGGCCGGTTGCCACCACGTTTGTTTTGGTGTTTGTGCGATTTTTAGCCCTTCGCCAATGGCTTGGCTCCATGGCTGCAGGGCATTGGCCAGTTGCAGAGACTGGCACGCCAGCCGGTCTTCGGCCAGTTTTTCTGCCAGCGCAATGCGGGCGTCCGAGGCTTCAGACGCACCGAACAGTTCGTTCAATGAGGCGTTCTGTTGTTGTGCCTGTTGCTGAAACAAGGTGGAAAGGGTGTGCTGGTTCAGTTTCATTCGGTTGCCTGTTAAGTGAGTTTTTTGTTTAGTGCTGCCAATTCAGTTGTCGTATTCAATGCCCAGTTCCTTGAGCCTGGCCTTCAAGGCGGTAAAAGCCCGTTTGGACAGGTTTTCGGCCTTGTAAAACGACCAGCCGGTGATCTGGCTGATTTCCTTGATGGAAAAACCCTGCAAACGCAGTTTGATGGCGGTGCGCCGGTTTTCGTTCAAGGTGTTGATGACGGCCATAACCTGCCGGATTTTTTCTTCGCTGAAAACCTGGGTTTCCGGTGAAGCGGTGCTGGACTCCAGCTCGGCCCGGTAGCAATCCTCGTCGCCTTCATGCGGCAGTTTGGTTTCGTTACTGTGACGCTGGTTTTTTCGGGCCAGATCAACAATGACGTTGGCGGTCATTCTGTAAATATAAGACGGCGGATTTTCAATATGTCGGTCATTTTTGAGCGTATTCCACAGGCGGATGCACACTTCCTGCTCCACATCATCGGCGGTGATGCCGGGAATATTGGGCCGGTGTGCGGCCACCGCCCGCACGATCAGTGTTTTGTGTTCACAGAAAAGGCGTTCAACCTGTTTTTTGCTTAAACTCATGTTCCCCCTGCCAGCAGGACCCCCCGTGCGTTGGTCAACCCGTGGCGTTTGCAGCTGGCCAACAGTTTTGGCATCAGCATGGGCAGCACCCCGGATGACGCTGGCAATTGTAGTATGGAATGCAAGAGGGTCGCAACGTGGCTGTCACGGGCAGCATACTGGCCGGTTTTGTGTGCGCCACAGAGGATTTCCAGGGGCGTGTGCCCGGCGCTGTCGGCCTGGGTAAGGTCAAGTTGCTGGCTAAGCAGAAACTGGAAAGTGGCTTTGCCTGCCGGCAGGTTATGTTGAGATTCGCAGGCCAGGGCGGCGGTGTGCAGGGCCGAGCGTTTTTGCCCGTCGCTGACGGACAGGTCGGCGCCATATTCCTGCAAGGCCAGCAGTTGGTCTTCGCTCCATTGCGCCGCGGCCAGCAGAACCAGCGGCATGTCCGCCGGGCCGTTGCTACTGGCCGGGGCCCCTTCTTTCAGCAACAAGCGGGTGATATCCCGTTGGCTGGCCAGAATGGCGGCCGATAACGCTGTGCTGCCATTGTTTGAACGGTGGTGAAAATCCGCGCCGCGTTGCAGTAAAAAGGCCACCACGGCGCGCCGGCCGGCACCGGCAGCACGGATCAGGGCGGTGCAACCCTGCTGATCCGTGGCGTTGATGTCCACGCCGGTGAGCAACAAGCGATGCAACTTGCCCAGGTTGCCGCTGCGGGCGGCGGCGAACCAGTCGGGTAAACCATGGCTCATGCGGTTTTTCAACGCCGCCACCGGGGGCGGCTGGCGCCGGGAACCGGGGGGCTGAGACTCAGCCGGCGTGTTTTGAGGCTGATTCTCAGTAGAGGCTTGCTGGTCGGTGTCAGTTTCAGCCTGTTCGGGACAGGCATGGGCCGGTTTCAGTGGCCGGTTTTCGGCTGGCGGGTTGTCAAACAGCGGCAGTTCTATCTGGCGCCGGTTATTGATGTGTTTTTCTATCAGCTCAAGGGCAGCGGGGCGCTTCTGCTTGGCCAGCAGCCAGGGGCTGACGCGTTGCTGGTTGCGTCGTTCCGGATCGGCACCATTGCTGAGTAACATCTTGATTACGGTGAGGTTGGGCTTTTTCTGCCGTACCGCGCCCAGCAGGGCGGTGTCGCCCTGTTTGTCCTGGGCATTGGGATCCGCGCCGGCTTTCAGCAAGGCCCGCACCAGGCTGACGTGATTGGCATCGGTGGCTTCCATCAGTGCGGTGCGGCCACTGTGGTCGCTCAGGTTGACATCGGCACCGCGCGCCAGCAGCCATTTGGTTTTTTTCAGGTGCCCCTGCAGGCAAGCCGTCAGCAGCGCGCTGCGCCCGTGTTTGTCCACGCAGTCCACCGAATCGCCAAACTGCGACACACACAGTTCCAGCCCTTGGGGGTCGTCTTTCTTGTTTTGGCAGGCAGCCAGCAGACAGGGCAGCTGCCGGGCGTTGTGTTGGGCCAGCTGAGGGTGGTGTTGGTGCAGGTAACGGGCGATGTCCCAGTGGCCGTGGCGCAAGGCGATTTGCAGCAGGCTGTGACCGCGCTGATTGCACACCTCGGGGCTGGCGCCCCGACGCATCAGGGCCTTGAGCTTGTCCAGCATGCCCCGCGCGCAGCAGTTCAGCAGTTCTTCCGTGAATGTGCTATTTTCGGTCATTGCAGACAACCTGTGGAGTGCGCTAGGGAGCCTCTGACTGAATCGTGACACGGCATATTGCGGCGTAAAATCGTCCATTTCTGCGTTGCAAACCTTCACAATAGCTGGCTATTGCGTGCGGTTTGCGCCTTGAACTGAAGAATTTTTCACGACAATCTGCTCGCGCCAGATTCAATCAGAGGCTCCCTAGCTATATTATCCGCTTATGGGGATTAAAGAAACCTTAAAGCGTCAACCAAGGTCACAGGCATACCTGGAAGGCATTGCCCGAACTTTTCGGCTCCTACTTTATTGCGGTAGCCCTTGGGGGGTTACCCGCCTTCTTCTTCGGGTGGAAACTCCTTGGCCCATTGCCGCGTGATTTTGGCCGGGTAGCCGCGCTGAAATTGCCGTGGCCACGGGTACATGGGCTGGCCGGTTTCGCGGTGACGGATTTCTTCCACTGGCCGAATCACCCGGGCCGGGTTGCCAGCAACCAGCGTGTGTGATGGCACGTCGCGATTGACCACACTACCGGCCCCCACCAGCGCGTGCTCGCCGACAATGATTCCCGGTAAGATTACGGCGGCAGCAGCAACCGCTGCGTAGGCCTTTATGGTCACGCCTTTCAGGGCATTGCTGGGTGGTGACGGGTCGTTGGTCAAAATGACAGAAGGAAATAACCAGGCAAAGTCTTCCAGTTGCGATAGCTGTGCCACAAAAACACGGCTGTGCAGCCGGCAGAAATGGCCGAACTGGCAGTCGCCCTGAATATCGCACAGGGTGCCCAGGTGCAGGTTTTCGCCGGCCTGCGTGTTTTCGCGCACGGTCACGCGGTGACCGGTCTGCAAACCGGCTTCAAACCGTGAACCTAGGTAGAAAATGCTGTGCGACCGGATCAGGCTGTTGGCGCCAATTTCCAATACCGGCTGTTTTTCCAGCCCGTTTGAGTAACCCAGTTCGCAGTAGCTTTCCACGCGCGTGTTGTCACCCAGGTGAACGCCGGCATGAACCTGGCTGAAGGCGCCAACGTGGACGTTATGTCCCAGACAGGCATCGGGGTGAACGTAGGCGGTTGGGTGTATGCGATTTTCCGGCACGGGGAACTCCCAGGTGGTTTGTGCCATTATCGCAAATTCTTCCAGGCGTTGGCCAGCTTCGTTCACAGGCACGTCTGCGGGTAAACAAAAACCAACCATTTATGGGCCTGGCGCCCGTTTGGTTTTGCCCTGCACTTGTTGCATAATGGGAGATTATTCCCTTGTTTAGGAGCGTCACCATGAAAAAAACCTTTGGCCTGATAAGTCTGTTGTTCCTCACCTGGCTGGGCGTGGCCCAGGCCGGCGAGCGCTTGAAACCCTTTGTGCTGGCCTCGGTGCAAAAAGCCGACTACGCCCAGACCGTGGCCGACACCAAACAGAAGCTGACCGATGCCGGCTTCACCGTGGTGGGGGAATACGAACCCTTTGGCGACAACACGGTGATTGTGGTTACCAGCCCGGAAACCCTGGAAATTGCCGCGGCGTCCAAACGCGGTGGTTACGGCGCGCCGCAACGCATTGGCGTGGCCAAACATGGCGATGAGGTGGAAGTCAGTTTTGCCAATCCCGAGTATTTCCAGTACGCCTATCGCTTGAATGGCGACATGAAACCCGTGGCTGATCGGCTGAAAAACACCTTGGGTTTTGTCAAAACCTTTGGCTCCAAAGAGGGCTTGACAGCGAAGAAGCTCAAGAAGTACCACTACATGTTTTCCATGCCGTATTTCGATGACCCGTACGAGTTCGATGAGTTCGACAGTTACGAACAAGCCGTCAGCGAGCTGGAAAAACGCCTGGCCAAACCCGGTGATGCCATCAGCAAGGTGTACCGGATTGACATTCCCGGCAAGCAGCAAACAGTGTTCGGGGTGCAATTCAAGGCCACCAATGAAGACGAGGAAGACCTGGACGAACAGTTCCAGCTGGGCGTGGTGGATTTCGAACGGCCAAGCAAAATCGCCTACCTGCCGTATGAAATCATGGTCAACGGCAACGAAGTGGAAGCGCCACACATGAAGTTCCGCATGGCCGTGCATTTTCCCGACCTGCCCATGACCGGCAAGCACGGCTTTACCAAGCTGATCAGCGCACCCGGGGCCATTGACGATGCGTTGGAAGACTTGATTGAAGACAATCGCTAAGCCATGATCCATCAAGGCAAACGCCATGACTCCGGCAACCCGTTATTCGGGTTGCTTTTTTTTGTGGCCTTGATTGGCGCCGGCGTGGCGGCCCTGGCGCTGCTGGAACCGGCCCGACCCGGTCAGCCCGATCCGGCCTTGACCCCTGTTGGCCACGAGGATTTTGTGGCGCACCCACGAGTGGTCACGCTGGCTCCACACCTGGCCGAACTGGTGTATGCCGCCGGGGCCGGAAACCACCTGCAGGCCGTGACTCGCTACAGCGATTTCCCGCCGCCAGTGAAGGCGCTGCCACAGGTGGGCGATGCCTTTGCCCTGGATTATGAAAAGCTGCTGCGCTTGAAACCGGAGCTGGTGCTGGCCTGGGCCGACGGCACGCCGCTGCCGGTGCAACGCAAGCTGGATCAGATTGGACTCACGGTGGAACCCATACGCATCCAGCGCCTGGCGGATATTGGCGCGGCCATTCGCCGCATAGGCACCGTGCTGGGAACGGCCACTGAAGCGCGGCAGCAGGCCGGTTTTTTCGAGCAGGAGTTGCGTCAGCGGCAACAGGTGGCCGGCTCGCTGCCGAAACAGCGGGTTTTTATCCAGACCAGTGACAAGCCACTGTACACCGTGTCAGGCCAGCACTGGATCAGCGAAGCGGTGGGATTGTGCGGCTTGCAGAACGTGTTTGCGGACCTGCCTCTGGCCTCGGCACCGGTCAACCCCGAAGCGGTAGTGAGCCGTCAGCCGGAGGTAATTGTGATGCTTTCGGCTGAAAGTCAGGCGTTTCAAGGCGGCCAAAACGCCAGCCGCGTGGCGCCTGAAAAAACGCTGTGGGGGCAGTGGCCACAGCTGCCGGCCGTGGCTTCCGGGCGCATTATACGGGTCAATCCCGATGTGCTCAGCCGCCCCGGCCCACGGGTGCTGACCGGGGTGGCGGCCTTGTGCGAGCAATTGCAGGCCCGGTAAGCATCGCCACGGCTTATTTTTCCAGCAGGGAAATATCGGCAATGCCGTTAAACAGGGTTTGCAGTTGCTTGAGCAACGCCAGCCGGTTGGCGCGCACGGC
>JALWKC010000207.1 GCA_026996795.1 Lysobacterales bacterium
CCAATTACCGAGGCACACCGGCAACAGCGGATTTTCCCGCCGGTGCTGGTGCGTGAACCACCGGCGGACAGCACCCTGATGCGCGAAGAGATTTTTGGCCCCATCCTGCCGCTGCTGGCCCGCGCGGGCTTGCAGGCCAAGATGGCCTTCGTCCAGCAACGGCCCCATCCGCTGACGCTGTACTTTTACGGTTCACAACCGGCGGCAATCCGCCGGATTCAGCGCGAAACCCTTTCTGGCAGCCTCAGTGTCAACGAAACCCTGGTCCAGTTTGCCCAGGACAACCTGCCCTTTGGTGGCGTGGGTGAAAGCGGCCTTGGGCGTTATCACGGTCAGGCCGGTTTTGACACCTTCAGCCACCTGAAACCAGTGTATTACCAATCCCGACTCAATGCCAACGGCCTCATTCGGCCGCCATACACGGCCTGGAAACGACGGCTGATCGACTGGCTGGCCCGCCTGTGAACAACCGGCCTGTGACCGGGCTTGACAGGGCGACTATTTGAATCCTTGTCAGCCTAGTGCTTTAATGGCACAATTATTCACAAACAGGCACTCACTCAACGACGCATGAAAATATTTATCCTGGAAGACGATCCGGATCAGGCCCAGCTGTACAAACTGTGGCTGGAAGAGCATGGCCACGAATGTCAGGTGTTCGATACCGGGCGCGAGTTCATTCGTCGCATTCCCTTTGACCTGCCGGATATCGCCCTGCTGGACTGGAACCTGCCGGTGATTGACGGCATGGACGTGCTGCACTGGATCAAGGCCAGCCGCTACGATGACATCCCGGTGATTTTCCTTTCTGCCCGCGCCGATGAAAACGACATGGTGGAAGCCCTGACCCAAGGCGCCGATGACTACATTGCCAAGCCCATTACCCAGGGCGAGCTGCTGGCCCGACTCACGGCCGTGAGCCGCCGCTACAACAAAAACCAAAAACCCAGCCTGGATGACACCTCACCGTATGAAATTGATCCGCAGGAAGGCCGCATTGCCCTCAATGGTGAACCCGTTTCACTGACGGCCAAGGAATTCGACCTGTGCGTGCATTTTTTCAAGAATCCAGGCCGGCTGGTGTCGCGCAAACACTTGCTGGAAACCATCTGGGTGCGTCGTTCGGACATCAACACCCGCACCGTTGATACCCACATCAGCCGCTTGCGCAAGAAACTGCAACTGGATGGCAGCCATGGCTGGAAGCTCATTTCCGTTTACCACCAAGGCTATAAGATGGTGCGGGAAAAGCGCCACGTGGCCTGAGCCCTCATCCTGTTCCCATCTTTGCTTCTTTTAGCCTGCATAACGCTTATTGGCTCTACCACCGATTGATTCAGTCAATTGATTCATTCGCCAATCGTGATAGACTTTTGCCAACTACCCCGTTAACCCTTTTTAGCGTGGCCCACGCCGCCACCGGAGAACCCATGGCAAATAAAAAAATGGCAAATAAAAACCAGGCCCAGCAAACCGCCCCGAGCCAGGATTCCGTGGATCAGATCCGCGACATCCTGTTTGGCCAACACCTGCGTGAATTCCAGCAGCGTTTCGCCAGCCTGGAAGCGCAAATGCAAGACAAGATCTCCGAACTGGGGCAGGCCATCGACCAACTCAACGCACACGTCAGTCAGCGCCTGGACAGCCTGGACAAATCCCTCAAGCAGGAACACCACGAGACAGCCAATGCGCTGGCGGAGGAAATCCAGCAGTTGGACAAGCAACTAAGCCGCAAAATCACCGAAACCGAAGCCGATATCCAGCAGCAGCTGGACAGCGAAGTCAGCCGGCTGAATGATCGCAAAACCGACCGCCATGAACTGGCCCGGTGGCTGAATGAACTGGCCGGTAAATTGACCGAATAAGGCATGAAACGCCTGCCCCGGCTGTGGCGCGCATGAGCTCCGAAAGCGACAAGATCAAACAACTGCTGCTGGCCGATGAACTGGCGCTGTTGCAACAATTGCGCGCACGGATACTGGAATCCGACCGCTTCAGTGAAGAGGTCGCACAGGTGCTGGCCAAAGCCACCGGTCGGGCCTGGAAAAACGACCCGGCCTACCGGGCCGTTCTGGCCAAACCCATTGGTGATGGCCTGAAAACCGCACTAAAGCGAGAACAACGCACCATTATTGATGCGTTTGTGCCAGTGATCGGCCCCATGATCCGGGCCTCGGTGAGCGCCTCCATCAAAAAGCTCATGGCCGACATCAATCGCGTGCTGGAACTGGGCCTGTCCCCCAAAGCCCTGCGCTGGCGCTGGCAAGCCTGGAAAACCGGTGTGCCTTTTGCCGAGCTGGTGTTTATGAACACCGTAGAATACCAGGTGCAGCACGTCTTTCTGATCGACAAGAACAGCGGCCTGTTGATCGAATACGCCGGCCATGAAGAAGAACTGGCCCGCGACAAGGACGCCTTTTCCGCCATGCTAACGGCCATTGGGGACTTTGTTTCCGACACCTTGGCCAGCGACTCGGGCAAGCGCCTGCGCAGCGCCGAGCTGGGCGAATACCAGCTGTGGATTATCGACGGGCCGCAAGCCTATCTGGCGGTTCTGATCAAGGGCAGCCCGTCGGAACGCCTGCGTGACCAACTGCAGGACGTGCTGGACAAAGTCCACTTTCTTTACACCGACGAACTGCAACACAGCGAAAATTACGGCAACCTGCCACCGGTGCGCCTGGAGCTGGAAGACCTGCTGGTGACCAAAAGCCGGCAGCAGGACGACGACAAGGCAGGAGAGACTTCATCCACGACTCGCTGGTTGTGGCTGTTGGGGATTTTGGTGCTGGCTTTCGGCGGCTGGTTCTGGTGGCACCACCACCAACAGGAACAAACCCTGCAATCCCTCAAGACCCGCTTGCAACAGGTGCCGGGTTTTGTGTTGCAAACTATCCGGGATACCGAAAACGGCCTGGAAGTCACCGGCCTCAAGGACCCACTGGCTGACCTGGGCGCCTTTGCCGATGAAGGCCTGAAGTTCAACACCCGTCCCTACCTGTCGCTGGATGCACCGATTGTGCGCCAGCGCCTGCAACGCCTGACGCTTCCGGCTGGTCTTTCACTGGAACTGGCGGACAATGGCCAGGTGTTTCTGCGCGGTGAAGCCCGTCCGGAAGCGGTCAATCGTTTGGAAAAGCAGCTGCTGGCCATGCCCGGAGTCGCTGCCGTGGACAGCCACCAGGTCAAAAACACAGCCGCGCGCTGGCAGGATTTTAGGCGTGAGCACTCTTTGCCCAGCGGGGTGCAGGCGCAATTCGATGAACAACAATTGCGCCTGAGCGGGCAGGCCACAGCCAGCAACCTTTCCTCCTGGCTGGCAACGTTCCAACAGGCTTTTCCGGACCACCAGATCAACACCGAAGCGGTGCGCCGCTTGCTGGGCAACAAAGAGCACATTCAGGCGATAAACGACACCTTTGTGGCCATGCCCGATGGCGCAACCCTGAACCCATCGGCTATGGCTGCGCTGGATGCCGCAGCCGCGCACTTGGCCGCCCTGAAAAAAACCGACCCGACTGTCAAAATACGCTTGAGTGGTCACACGGACTGCACCGGCAGCCCGGAAACCAACCAACGTCTGGCAAACCAACGGGCTCAGCGCGTGCGTGAGGCGCTGATCCAGCGCGGCCTCGCGCCAGAGGCCGTGGTGATTGAGGCCCAACCCTGCACCGGCCACACGCCACAACACGCCGACCCCTCCCGACGCGGTGTGGCCATGAACGTCATCCCTGCCCCCGAACACCCCGGGGGCGATGGCACCGGTACTGAGGCGCAACAGCGGCCATGAGCACACCGGTGCTGACACGCAAAGTCTGTTTGTTGGGCCGTCTGGCGGTGGGCAAAACGTCTCTGGTGCGCCGTTTCGTGGCCAACGTTTTCGATGAAAAATACCAGACCACCGTGGGTGTCAGCATCCACACCAAGCACATCACGTTGGCTGAGCAGCCGCTCAAACTGATTATCTGGGACATTGCCGGCTTTGAGCAGGTGGCACACTACAGCCAGTACGTGCGTGGCAGCCATGGCGTGCTGTGGGTGGCCGATGGCACCGAGCCGGCCTCCTGGCACAAACTGCAGGCCATACGCCAGGCACAACCGACGCTGCACACACTGCCTGGTTTGTGTCTGATCAACAAACACGATCTGCTGGATCAATGGCGCATTGATCACGACGACCTGGACGGCTTGCAGAAAGATTTTTCGGCGCTGTTGTTCACCAGTGCAAAAACCGGTGAGAACGTGGAAAAGGCCTTTCTTCTTCTGGCACAGCAACTGCTGGAGCGGGCATGAAACTGCCGCCGGTTTTGCAGCAATACCTGCTCAGGCACCGCGCCGAGGATGGCTGCCTGGCGATTGAGTTTGGCCCGGACCTGCGCATCACCGATACTCACGGCAACGCGGCGCATTTCGGCTTGCACAACCTGGAGCCGGGGCTAACCGTGTCGGCTGTGCACCCGGCACTGGAGACCGAACCGTTCATCGAGCCTTTCCAGTTGCCGTTTCTCAATCTGGACAACAAGCTGGTATGCGACCTGCATCACGTGCTGGACGGTGACACCCACTACCTACTGTTGCTGGATCGTACTGATCAGTTCGACGTCGTTTCCCGGCATCAGCAACACAGCCACAATGTGCAGCTATCCAATGACCACTTTAAACGCCTGATCGAGGAATTGACCGCCACCCAGGCACGCCTGCACAAGGCCAACGAAGAAAAAGCCATGCTGATTGCCATGCTGTCGCACGAATTTGGCACGCCGCTTTCTGCCATCAGCGGCTATGCCGAACTGCTCGACAAGGGCAAGGTGTCCGTGGACAAGGCCACGGCGGTTATCCGCCGCAATGCCGAATCGCTGGTGGCCATGATTAGCAACGCATTGCACTACGGGCAGTTGCATGCCAGCCATGCCCCGGCCGAACAAAAACCGTTCCGGTTGGAAAATTTTCTCGAAGACTTGCACAGCACGTTGATGCCGCTGGCCAAAAGCAAAAACCTGGTTTTTGAAATCACGCGCCAGGCAGCGCCTGAAACCCTGGCGCTGGATCGCCATCGCCTGCGCCAGATTCTGGTGAACCTGCTCAGCAATGCGTTCAAGTACACCCAGGAAGGACAGGTGCAACTCATCGTTGACGGGTCGGGCAAAACAAATGTTACATTCCGTGTGCGCGACACCGGCACGGGGGTTCCGGCGGATAAAATACCCCGGCTTTTCACCCCCTGGGTGCGTGGTACGCAAACGCAAGCCAGTGGCACCGGTCTGGGGTTGGTGATCAGCAAACAACTCGCTGAATCACTGGGTGGCACACTGCGCATGACCAAGACCTCCAACAAGGGCACGGAATTCCAGCTTGACGTTCCTTCGTCTTCGACCCCTGACCACCCTGCTGCAGGGCGCGACGTGCTGCGTGGTAAACACGTGTTGCTGGTGGACGACGACCCGGACATCCTGTACCTGTGTCAACTGTTGCTGGAAGAGCAGGGGCTGTTCGTTATCACCGCCACCAGCGTCGCCGATGCCCGGGAACTGTTCAGCAAGCGGCGTTTTGACCTGATTCTGACTGACATCAACCTGGCTGACGGGCATGGCGAAGTCATCCTGGACCGGGTGCGCCAGCACAGTCAGGATTTACCGGTGCTGGCCATGTCGGCGCTGCCTTCCCCGCAAACCACCAATCGCCTTTTGCAACGCGGATTTACGGCGGTGATCCCAAAGCCCATCAATGCCCATTCCCTGCTGGACGAGCTGCACAAGGTGGTACCGCCAACCCCCGAATAAACCCGCTCCGGCCAGGGGGTTTGTGCTGTACCGGCCACACTGATAGAATGGAAACAGGGAAAAAGAACCGCCTCGCCAGTGCGACCGGTTCGAGGGGACACGCATGGACAGACACAACACGCCACCTTTGGTACTGATTGCCACGCCATCAGACCGGCAGCCTTTTTGGGAAACCGTTTTTGATCGCCGCGCCTGGGCCGTCAGGTACTGCGACCTTGCGGCCAATGCCGTGCGCTCGGCGCTGAAACAAGGCCAGCCTGCTGCGATGCTGCTGGATCTGCCCCAGGGCACACCCCCCCCGAACGACCTCGTTGGGCTCAACAACACACTGAAACGCTACTCCGGCCCCCTGTTGTACTGTGTGGGCGATGCGCCTGCCCCCTGGCTGGAAGAGCTGCCCGCGCCAAACACGTTCCTGCCCAAAGAAGCCGGGGCAGAGCTGATCATCGCCAGCCTCGATAAACAGCACCATCAACATCAGCGCCTGCAACAGCGACAAGCCTTGCAAAAACAACGCTGCATCGGCCGACGCGGCGGGTTGCTGGCGAGAAAATTTGTGCAGCAACAACGTGATAACGACAACGCGTGTGTGGTGTGGCTGGGGATGGCCGGTCCCGACAAGTGGCCACAAACGCTGGGGCCCGGGGCCTTTTCCGACCTCTGCCAGAGCTGGTTTGAACGATTGCAGCGCGCGCTGAAAAAGTTCACCGTGGTGCGCTTGTCGGAAACCTCCGCCCTGGTGCTGGCTATTACCGGCCAACGCCAGACCCGGCAGTGGTTTGCCCGCCTGCGCGAATCCTTTCGCAGCCACCCCCTGACCATCGATGACCACAGCCTGCTGCCGGATTTATGTGGCGTGGCCCTGAGCCATTTCCGGCACCTGGACGACCTCGACCACTGGTTGCTGCGTGGGGAAACCCGCCTGGCGCATAAACAATTCCGGGTCAACGACAGCGAAAACACCGAGCTGGAATTTATTGGTCAAGCACCTGGCGACAAACAGTACCTTTTGATCAAAACCCAGTTACAACAAGCCATTGCCGAACGCAGTTTTACCTGGCTCTACCAACCGTTTGTCGGCAAACATGATGACGGACAGGAAAAATACCAGTTGATGCTGCGGGTGATCACCTCCGCGGGCAAGGAACTGGCTGGCAAGGACTACGTGGAGGTGGCCAGGGGCAGTGGACTGCTGGAAAAGCTGGACACCATCGTGCTGGAACAGGCCATACGCTGGTTGCATCAGGCACCGGCGGGTCACCACTATTGCCTGTTGGTGAATCAGGACCTGAAAGCCTTTGCCAACCCGGCCAAGCGGCAGCAACGCCTGGGACTGATTGATACCGAAATCCGCGCCAAAGGCAACGACCGCTCTTCCTTCTCGCACCAGCTGGTAATCCAATTTGATGCCGATGATGCCGCGTCTCACATGGCGCATCTGGAGGCCATCGGCGAGGCGTTGCATCAGGCTGGCGTGACAGTCTGTCTGGGCAATTTTACCGACACCAATGAACACTGGCAGGCACTGAAAAAACTACAGGCTGACTGGCTGAGAACCGTCTCCCCGGGGCAGGATGCCGCTTTCTTTGCCGGCGACAATGATTCACCATTGGCCGCCCTGGTGCAGAAGGCCCACCGCCTGGGTCATCGTGTTTTTGTGCCGCAGGTGGACAACATGGATCAAATGGCCCGTTTGTGGGCGCAGGACGTTGACTACCTGCAAGGGTATTTCATCCAGCGGCCGGCCTCTGAAGTGGATTTCAGTTTCGCCCAGCAATCCCTGTAAAGTGCACCTATAATGGAGACAGGGTGGCCGAGGGTCATACTTGTTGCCGGTTAATAGGACGTGATATCACCATGAATGACACACTGACACGCTGGTTGCAAAAGCCAAATAACCTATTGGGCGTCCTGCACGCCGTATTGGCCGTGGTGGGCTTTGTCGCCATTCGCCGGCTCGACGCATGGAGCTTATGGCTGATTCTGCTGTTGGCCATTGCCGTGGCGGCTGTCCCCAGCCTGACCCGCTGGCTGGACGATGACCTTGTGCAACAGGGGCAACCAATCCTGCATGGTGCCCTGTCCACGATGTGGGGCCTGAGCTTTTTTACCGTTTTTGCCGGCAACTGGCCGGTTGTTCTGTTTATTGCCGGCGCATTGGTGCTGGCCTACCTGGTACTGCCTGAGCGGGACTTCCGCCTTCGGGCCGCCGGGACGGTGCCAGTGGTGGTGGCTGCCGCCGTGGCCTTAATCAGCCGCGGTTATTACCTGAGTGGTCTGGGCCTGCTTCTACTGCTGGGGTTGGTGCTGTGGCGCCAGTTCCTGCACGATGAAGCCGAAACCTGGAGCAACATCGACAAAGGCAATAACCCGCAGCCTGACACCCCCAAACCCGTGCTTACCCCCCCGGCAGGCCCGGACCCCCGGCAGGAAGCCGAAATCGCGGCGCTGAAAAACCGCATTCGTGTCCTGGAAACCGACCTGTCTTCGGCTGAAATGACCAAAATGGAATTCCTGGCCACCATGAGCCATGAAATCCGCACGCCGCTGAACGGCATCATCCCGCTGCTGGACATCCTGCTGGACTCAGACCTGTCGGACTTCCAGAAAGACTACCTGCAAACGGCTTTTGTTTCGGCCAAGCAGATGCAGAAGCTCATTGATGACCTATTGGATTATTCGAAGGTCGAAGCCGGCAAACTGAGCATAGAAAACGTCGGCCTGAAATTGCCCCGGGTGCTGGAATCCGTGGTCAAGGCCCTGGAACCCTCGGCGCAAAAGAAAAACCTGCGCATCCAGTTAGACGTTTCGCCTTATGTCAGTCCCCTGTTGCGTGGCGACCCGTTGCGCGTGCGGCAAGTGGTCACCAACCTGCTCAGCAATGCCATCAAGTTTTCCGACCACGGCACTATCCGCATCGGGCTGAGCAAGGTCAAGGACCTGGGCGACAAGGAATTGGTTCGCATCGAAGTGCGGGACGAGGGCATAGGCATTGCCCCGGAGCAGCAGGCCGTGCTGTTCCAACCCTTTACCCAGGCCGACGGTTCCAGCACGCGTAAATTTGGCGGCACCGGTATCGGCCTGGCCATCAGCAAAAAGATTGTCGAACTCATGGACGGTCGAATCGGTGTGGTATCGGAGCCCGGCAAGGGCAGCACGTTTTTTGTCGAACTGCCCTTGTTGAAACCAGCCCACCTGACACCCACCCGGGAAAACCCTCGCACCAAAGATACCAAGGGCTTCCAGGCCCTGATTCTCAACACCAGTTTTTCGATCACCCAGTGGTTGCAACGCCAATTCAAGGCCTTAGGTATTCACGCCAAACTGGCCAACAGCCTCAATCACACTCAGGAAAGCCTGTATGCCGCCAGACAACGGAGCCTCGAGCCTGCCCATTTTTTAATTTTCGTGGACTTCGATACTGCCACCAAACAAACCCACGCCCTGATCGCACAGGTCATGGATGAAGAGACACCCACCGATTTTACCGTTTGCATCATCACCTCACAGCAACGCATCGCCGGGGTGCCGCAAAGTGAACGCATTCAGCTGTTGGGGCCAAACGGCTCGGTGGAAGAGTTGCTGCGGCGGCTTGACGAGGGGATCGGCTCATTGACCTCGACGACTCTGACTGAGAAGCCTCAATCAGCACCAGGCGAAGGCCATGGCCCGGTTTTCGGTGGGTTGAACCTGGATGAGGGCGAAGAGGAATACGTGCCGGAAGCCACCTCCACCGATCCCGCTGAGCGTGTTGTCACCAGCGAGACACACTCCGCTGCCGAGGCGCCTGCCGGCACCGAAACGGTTGTGACTGACAATAACCCGGGGGCAGCAACTGTCCCGCCGGCAGAAAAACCGGCAGACACCCCACAGCTGGATGAGCGCGTGTTGCTGGTGGAAGACAACGACGTTAACCTGAAGGTGGCGCAAAAACTCATTCAATACATTGGTTATACCTTTGATGTGGCCAAAAATGGCCTGGAAGCGTTGGAAAAAGTGAAGCAAAACCGCTATCGGATGGTGCTAATGGATTGCCAGATGCCGGTCATGGACGGGTACTTGTGCACCCAGCGCATACGCCAATACGAAAAAGCCGAAGGGCTCAACAGCACGCCCATCATTGCCATGACCGCCAATGCCATGATGGGTGATCGTGAAAAATGCCTCGATGCCGGTATGGACGATTACATGTCCAAACCGCTGAACCGTTACGTGCTGGAAAAAACCCTGAAGAAATGGGACCCATTACAAGCCGCGCCGGTGACCAACGGCCCACCGGCTGCCCCGGCCATCAACGACAAATGGCTCAGCACCAAAACCTTGCACGAAATTCGCGAGTTCATGGGCGATGACGTGCAAAGCCTCCTGTCACTGTTCAAGCAAGACGCACCGGGCACCTTGCGCCACATGCGTAAAGCCCTGCAAAGCCGCAACCTGGCCGAACTGCGCACCCTGGCCCATTCGCTCAAATCCTCTTCCGCCAACATCGGTGCCCGGGGGCTGAGCTATTTTTGCAAGCGCATGGAAGCCGAAGCCCTTTCCGGGGACATGGAGCGGCTCAATGCGCTGATGGAAAACATCAAAAAATCCTACCTGCTGACGGTGCGTGAAATCGACAAATACGGCCAGCTGCCAGGCGTGGATCAATAACCCCGAAGCCTTTATCGTCCATTTTTGGCCAGAACCCCGGGTTATGTTGACCCCGGCGACCAAAGCCGTTACATTGGGCGGCCATTATCCATCACCCTTTGCCCATGTTTTTTTTCTGCCAGTCCACCCAATGAAGGTTTTTGCTTGTTCCGTGCTGATCACGACATACCTGATCGCTGTGACTGTTCAGGCTGCTTCTGATGAAAAACCACCCGCGCCCGAACCGTTGACTGAGGCATCACTCTCTTCACCACAAAACCCCAGCGAAGAAAAGTTACCAGATTCAAAAAACACCCGTGCACTGGACACCATGCAGGTCACCGCCGGTTTGCAGGCAGCATCTGTTGGCAATGTAGCCACCGCCGTTTCCGTCATCTCCCGGGAAGAATTTTTCTCCCGCCCCAACGCCTTGTTGCCCGATTTGCTGCGGGATGAAGCCGGGGTTTACGTGCAACAAACCACGCCTGGACAGGGAGTTCCCATCATCCGCGGCCTTAAGGGTTCTCAAAACCTGCACCTGGTGGACGGCATTCGCCTCAATACGGCTTTTTTTCGTGACGCGCCCAATCAGTACCTGGCCCTGGTCGACCCGTTTTGGGCCGATCAGGTTGAAGTGGTGCGCGGCCCGTCATCGGTGCTCTACGGTGGTGATGCCATGGGCGGGGTGGTCAACGTCATCACTCACCGGCCAAAACTGACCGGCCACGATCGTTTTAGTGGCGAAAGCTACCTGGCCTGGCACGGCGCGGAAAAACTGGCCCTGGCTCACCTGCGCATGGATTTCTCCGCCCCGGCCCAGGCCGCCTCGGTGGCCTTAAGCACGCTCAGCAGCAGCCAGCGGCGCATTGGCGGTGGCGACACGGTGCCCTTTACGGCGTTTGATTCGCGCGCGTTCAATGGCAAATGGCTGCGGCAACTGAACAGCGGCCTGACCATTGGGGTGGACACCCAGCACCTGAAACAACCGGCCACGCCCCGGGTGGATGCGCTGGTGGCCGGTTTTGGCCAGCCACACCCCGATGCCGAACGTTACCTGTTTTCCCCCAACCAGCGCGATTTTGTGCACCTGTTCGTGGAAGACCCTGTACCGGGGGCGTGGTTTGACAGCGCACGTTATCAAGTGGCCTGGCAAAAGATCACCGACCAGCGACTGGTGCGCAAATGGCAGGCCAGCGAGGAAACACGGGAAAACAACCAAAGCCGGCTGTTCAGCGCCAAAGCCACCTGGCATCAGCAACTGGCAAAAAACAAGCGCCTGGTGTTTGGGTTGGACAGCTGGCACGACCGCATTAACAGTCACAAATGGCAACGTCAGGACAACAGCGAAGTCCCCGTGTCCAGCCGCTTTCCGGATGATTCGCGCATGCACTTACTGGCTGTTTTTGCCGAATACCGCCTGGAGCAGCAACGCCAACAGTGGAATGCGGGGGTACGACACAGCCGTTATCGCATTGACCTCAACCAGCCTCAACTGGCCCCGGAGGCCATTCGCCTGACCGACTGGAGCGGCCACCTGGGCGGCTTGTTTTCCCTTACCGACCGCCAGCGCCTGTTTGTCAACCTCGGTCGCGGTTTTCGACCCCCCAATATTTTTGACCTGGGGCAACTGGGACCGCGCCCCGGCAACCGGTTTAATATCGCCAACCCGAATTTGCAGGCGGAAACCCTGTATTCGCTGGATTTTGGCTGGAAACACACAGGCAGCAACTGGCATTGGCAAAGCGCGGTCTTTATCAGCCGCTACCGGAACAAGATCGCCTCGGTTTTTACCGGCCAGACCACGCCAGAAGGCCAGCAGGTGGTGCAAAGCCAAAATGTCGCACGCGTGCGCCTGCACGGGCTGGAAAACGAACTGGAATGGTACGGTCCGGCGGGTCTGCGCCTGTGGGCTTCGCTCAATTACGTCCGGGGCGAAGAAGACAGCGACGGGCAAGTCGAGCCGGCCGACCGGATTCCACCATTAAACGGTTCACTGGGTTTTTCGCGACCACTTTCCTCCCATTGGCACGGCACGCTGCAGGCGCGTTTTGCCGCCGCGCAACGCCGCTTGAGTGCGCGTGATCGTCGCGATGCACGGATTGACCCGCAGGGTACCGGCGGTTTTGCGGTGTTTGATGCGTACCTGACCTGGCACCCAAGTCCGAACCACAGCCTGCGCCTGGGTGTGCAGAACCTGTTTGACAAACGCTATCGCGAACACGGCTCTGGCCTGCACGCGCCTGGGCGCGGGCTGCTGTTGTCCTGGCATGGGCTGTTCTGACCGGCCCGGGTCATAAAAGGCGACAAAGAATTAAACGAGGTTGTTTGGCGGGCCTTACTTGCCGATGCAAAACGACGAAAAAATCTCACCCAGCAAATCATCGCTGCTGAATTCGCCGGTGATGGCGTTCAGTGCCTGCTGTGCCAGGCGCAATTCTTCGGCCACCAGCTCTCCGGCCTGATTTTCCACCAGCTGCTGACGGGCAATGCGCAGGTGTTTGGCGGTTTCTTGCAACTGCTGCACGTGGCGGGTTCGGGCCAGGTAGGTGGTTTCCAGCTGTTTGTGGCCGGTGATGGCCCGCACAATGGCCTGCTGCAGGGCTTCCAGTCCGGTGCCCTCGGTGGCGGAGATCTCCACCCACGGGGAGTGAAGCGACTGCGCCCACTGCCTGAAAGGTTTGGTGTCTGCATTCAGATCCAGCTTGTTGATCACAAACAGGGTGCGGCTATGCGCCGGCAGATCCGCCAGCGCCTGCTGTTGCGTGTCCAGCGGCTGGCTGGCATCGGCCACCACCAGCACTAGATCGGCCTCGCGCATGGCGCGCTGGGCACGGCGAATGCCTTCGCGTTCCACCGGGTTTTCGGTGTCATGCAAACCGGCGGTGTCCAGCACCGTGGCCGGAATGCCTTGAATATGGATGGTTTCCTTGAGCACATCCCGCGTCGTACCGGCCTGTGCCGAAACAATGGCGCTTTCCTGGCGGGCAAGGCGGTTTAACAGCGACGACTTGCCCGCATTGGGCACGCCGGCCAACGCCAGCACAAAACCGCGGTTGAGCATGGCCCCGGCAGTGGTCTGACGCAGCAAGCTCTGCATGCGTTGATTGATGTCTTCCAGGGTGGATTGCAGCTGCTTGTCGGCCAGAAAGTCTATTTCCTCTTCGGCAAAGTCGATGGCCGCCTCCACCCACACACGCAGACGGATCAATTGCTGTAACAAACCGTCTACCTGGGCGGAAAACTCCCCGGACAAGGCCCTTTGCGCGGCCAGTGCGGCCTGTTCGCTGCTGCTGCTGATCAAGTCGGCAATGGCTTCGGCCTGCACCAGGTCAATCTTGCCGTTGAGAAAAGCCCGCTGGGAAAACTCGCCCGGCTGCGCCAGCCGCGCCCCGGCGGCCAGCGCCGCCTGCAACAGGAGGTTCATCACCACCGGCCCGCCGTGGCCCTGGAATTCCACCACGTCCTCGCCGGTAAATGAGGCCGGATTCGGAAAATAAAGCACCACGCCGCTGTCGATTTTTTCACCGGCAGTAGGCTGCAATGGCTTGTTTTTGTCTTCGGTTTTAGCAGTCGCTGGCCAGCGAAACGGCCTGAAAACGGCCTGCCGGGGCAGAGGCACCGAGCCAGTAATGGCTCTGGCGATCTGCGTGGCCTGCGGCCCGGACACACGCACAATACCCACGCCGCCGACCCCTGGCGCGGTGGCGATGGCGGCGATGGTATCGGTGGCATCGTTCATACAAGGTGATTGAGCCGGTTGTCCAGGCTCAGTGGGTTCAGTTGGCCTGTTTTTCAATGCGCTTGGTGATGACCCATTGCTGCAACAGCGACAAACTGCTGTTGACCGCCCAGTAAAGCACCAGGCCAGACTGGAAGAAGGCAAACATGATGGAGAAGCCCAGTGGCATGAACTTCATCACTTTTTGTTGCACAGGGTCCATGCCGGGCGTGGGCGAGAGGCGCTGAGTCATGTACATGGCCGCCGCATTGATGGCCGGCAGAATGAAGTAGGGGTCGGGGCTGGACAGGTCTTGCAGCCACAGGATAAACGGGGCCTGACGCAGTTCCACGCTTTCCAGCAAGACCCAATACAGGGCGATAAAGACCGGGATTTGCACCAGCATGGGCAGGCAGCCGCCCAGCGGATTGACCTTTTCTTTCTGATACAGCTTCATCATTTCTTCATTGAAACGCTGACGATTGTCCTTATAGCGCTCTTTCAGGGTTTGAATGCGTGGTTGCAGCTTGCGCATGCGGGCCATGGACTTGTACTGGGATTCGGTCAGCTTGAAAAAGACCAGCTTGATCAGAATGGTCAAAATGACAATCGACCAGCCCCAGTTGAGCACAAAGGAATAAATGAAGGACAACACAGAAAACAGCGGTTTGGCAATCACGGTGAAAATCCCGTAGTCCACGGTCAGTTCCAGGCCTTCGGCTACCGTTGGCAACACGTTCTGCAATTTTGGCCCCACGAACAGGGTGGCTTCAAATTCTTCGCTCTGGCCCGGCTGAATGGTTCGTGTCGGGGTCAGAAAGCGGATCAGGTAAGGCGTTGGTGAATCCGGTAAATAACGGGTCTGGACTTTCAAGGGTTCCTTGTCATCAATAATGGACGACAGGAAATAGTGCTGCACCATAGCAATCCATCCCCTGTTGACGGTGGCTTCCACCGGTGGTTCACCATCTTCGGCGTTTTCTTTAATGTCTGTGAAGGGCACCTTGGTGTAACCATCTTCCTGATCATAAAAGGAAGTGCCTTTAAATGACATGCGGCCCGGGTCAGTAAAGCCGCCTTCGTTACCTTCCCAGGGGTTATTACGCTGCAATTGTTGATACGCGTACCCCGTCCAGGGCTGGCCGCTCTGGTTTTCCACCGTCTGTTTAACGGAGATCACGTAAGAATTGGGCTCAATGTGATAGGTTTTGGTGACTTTTACCCCATCTTTTTCCCAGGTAAAGGGAATATCGACGGCTTGGCCGGTGGCGTCCACGCTGCCTTGTGGGGTTTTAAACACCTGCCGGTGATCCGGGGCCGGTGCATTGGATACCAGCCCGCTTTGGGCGTAATAACGATCGCCTCTCACATCATTCATTAACACCACATTGGTGTCGGCGCCTTTTTCCGCCGGGTAGTCCAGCAGTTCCGCGTATTTGATACCACCACCCTGTGTGTCGATCTTGAGTTTCAGCACCCCGTTATTGATTTCCACCAGCCGGCCACGAGAAGTTTCTGGCGTTTTTTCTCCATTTGCCTGCAATGGTGACTTTTCCGGTTTATCCCCCACTGGCTGTCCGATTGTGGCTTGCGGCGCCTCATCCATCAACGGCACGCTATCGCTGGCCAAGGCTGTTTTCTCACCGGCTTGTGGGCTGTCATTGTTAGCTGATGGCTGGTTGCCATAATCCTGTTGCCAGTTCTGGTACAAGGCAAAGCCAAGAAAAAACAGGGCGGCAAAAAGAAAAGGGCGCGTGTTATTCATGATGGATTTCTGCGTTGGTTGAATTTGAGACTGGCCTGATGCCACAAACTATCGAGGCTTTGGCGCAATTCGGCGTTGCTTGCCCGGCAGGCAGCCGGCCGGCCGATCACAACGAAATCACACCCGGGCAGCTGCTGTTGCTGGCGAAAACTTTCCCTTACCTGGCGTTTGATCCGATTTCGCCCCACGGCCCGTTTGTCCACTTTTTTTGAAACAATCAACCCCAAGCGAGGCACTGTTTTTTTTTCGCTGAAAGCCTTGGCTTGCCGGTGCATCAGAATCAGAAAATGCCTGTCGGAAACTTTCAGGGCTTGGGAAAAAACCTGGTCAAACTGTTTTTTTTCCAGCAAGCGGGCAGTCTTTGGAAACACTGCGCCTTCAGGCGTTGGTTCGTGACTTGGCTGTGGTTTGTTTTTTCCGGTGAGGATCATCGGACGTTGTGGCCGGTGTTGCGAAAGAACAGGGCACCGGTTTTTTCCCGGCCAGGATGAAAACAAAGCAGCCACCGGGTTGGTTTGTTCCCGCCGACTGCCTTGTGTGGTTTCGGTTGCGGGCTGGATTTAACCGGAAACAGTCAGTCTTTTACGGCCTTTGGCACGGCGTGCATTAATCACGGCACGGCCGCCGGCGGTTTTCATGCGGGCACGAAAACCGTGAGTTCTGACGCGCTTGATTTTGCTGGGTTGGTAAGTTCTTTTCATGGTATTCTTTCCGTCTGAATTCGCTGTGGTAAGGGCTGCTTACAACAAAAAAGGAACCGCCGAGCCGCTGGTTTTCTTGCCCAAACGTCAAAATGGGCCAGATGGCAGGCGCAGCACTTCCTCAAAAGGTGGTGAAGCATACCTGTTTTTGCGTGTGTTTTCAAGGGTGAAGCGGTTTTTGAAGCCGCGTTGGCCGGCCGGTTTTTTCTTCTTTGCCCGGACCTTGCCACCTGAATGACGCAAGCTGGTTTAGCCGCCACTTCGAAAAAAACCTGTCTCCATAAAACACACGTGTTGGAACGGACCTTCAAACACCGCAAGACAAAACACCATGAATGCCAAAACAGAATCCAGCAACAAGGAAAATTCAACCCTTTGGGACAAATGCATCCACCGCCTGCAGGCGGAAATCGACAGCAGTGATATTGCCCTTTTTCTCAAGCCGTTGCGTTTCACGGAAACAGACAATGGGCTGGCGCTTTTTGCACCCAACGAAATCGTGGCGCAGCGGGTGCGTGACAATTACCTGCTCCTGATTCGCGCCGCCTGCGAGGAAATCCGCCAGCAACCCTGTGAGGTCACGCTGCACTTGAGTGCCGATGGCAGCCTGCCAAAACGCAAACGGCCCAGCACCTTACCGGAACGCCCGCAGGCGCGGTTGCAATCCAACATCAACCCACGCTTTACCTTTGATAACTTTGTCGAAGGTCAGTCCAACACCATTGCCAAGCATTCGGCCTTGCAAATCGCCGAAGAACCTCAGGTGGAATACAATCCCTTGCTGCTGTATGGATCCACCGGGCTGGGAAAAACCCACCTGCTGCACGCCATTGGCAACCGCATTCTGGAACTGCAGCCCAACGCCATTGTTTACTACACGCACTCCGAACAGTTCGTTAACGCCACCATCCGCGCCATCAAGAACCAGGAAATGGATCAGTTAAAGGAACAGTTTCGTTCCGTGGACGCCCTGTTGATCGATGACATCCAGTTTTTTGCCGGCAAGGAACGCACCCAGGAAGAATTTTTTCACACCTTTAATTCCCTGCTTGAACTCAAACAACGGGTCATCATCACCTGTGACCGTTACCCGAAAGAAGTCAATGGCCTGAAGAATCGTCTCAAATCCCGGCTGGGCTGGGGCCTGAGCGTGGCCATTGACCCACCGGATTTCGAAACCCGGGTGGCCATCCTGCTACAGAAAGCACGCCAGCAGGGCATCAACATTTCTGACCAAGTGGCTTTTTACATTGCCAAAAAATTGCGTTCCAACATTCGCGAACTGGAAGGCGCTCTCAACACCCTATGGGCCAATGCACGCTTTACCGGCGCCACCATCGACATTGAATTTACCAAGCAGACACTGCGTGAACTGTTCACCATTCACCACCGCCAGGTGACCATTGAAAACATTCAGAAAGCCACGGCCAATTACTATGGCATTCGGCTTTCTGACCTGCTGTCCAAAAAACGCACCCGCTCCATTGCCCGCCCCCGTCAGCTGGCCATGTACCTGGCCAAGGAACTCACGGACAAAAGCCTGCCGGAAATTGGCGAGGCCTTCGGCGGCCGCGATCACACCACGGTGTTGCATGCCTGCCGCAAAATGCAACAACTGTTTAACGAGGAACCCGATTACGCCGAAGACAGGCAAAAACTCATCAACCTGCTCACGGAATAAGCCTTGAGTTATCAGCAGATGAATAACTTGGCTCACTCGCTGTGGGTAAGCTGTGGGTAAGTCGGGGATAAAAACAGCCGCTAAACTTAAACACAACTTATCCACAGCTTAATCCTTTTGCACTCGGTGCTTCTTTTGCCTTAAAATCAATCACTTAAGCGCTTATCCACGGGCTTGTGCCAAGCCTATAACTACTGGTTTTTATAAAGATAATGAAAATAACAGCACAGCGAGAAACCTTACTCCACGCCCTGGGACAAACCATCGGGGTGATTGAAAAGAAACAGACACTGCCTATTCTGGGTAACTTCCTCATCAAAGCCAAAAGCGATGAACACCCAAAACTAAACAGCGGCGAATTGACAATTATTGGCAGCGACCTGGAAGTGGAAATGCGAAGCTCGCTTCACGCAGAAGTTTATGAACCTGGAAGCACCACACTTCCTGCCCGAAAGTTGTTTGATATCTGCAAGGCTTTACCTGATGGATCATTGATCACAATAGCGCATGAAGCAAATAGCCCCAAGGTGACCGTCAGCGCCAACAGGAGCCGTTTCAGCCTTGCTTCGCTGCCGGCTGATGAATACCCCTTGATTGAAGGGGTTCAGGCCGTGGACAGCTTCCAGGTAAAGACGGATGACCTGATCCGCCTGTTGCAGCAAACCGCTTTTGCCATGGCCAGCCAGGATGTGCGCTATTTTCTTAACGGGCTGCTGCTGGAGCTGGATGAAAACACCATTCGCACTGTGGCCACCGACGGCCACCGACTGGCGCTGGCTGAGGCGCCTTTTTCGCATACCGAAAGCGTCAAGCACCAGATTATCATTCCTCGCAAAGGGGTGCTGGAGTTACAAAAGCTGCTCAAGGACGCGCCGGAATTTATCCAGATCAACATTGGCCGAAACCATATCAGCGCCACCTTGGGCCAAACCGCATTCACCTCCAAGCTCATTGATGGCCGTTTCCCCGACTACAACCTGGTGATTCCCCTGGACATCGATCTCACCATGCAGGTTAACAAGGAGCAGGCACGGTCTGCGTTCCAGCGCGCCTCCATCCTGTCCAACGAACAATACAAAGGAGTTAAGTTTAAAATATCTACTAATAAACTTGTCTTGATCGGGCATAATCCGGAACAGGAAGAATCGGAGGAAGAACTGGCGGTGGAAACCGATATCGCTGATCTGAGTACGGGGTTTAACGTCAATTACCTGCTGGACGCGATCAACAGTCTGGACAGTGAAAACGTGTTGTTCAGTTTCAAGGACGCCACCAGCAGCTGCGTGGTGAGGGATCCGGACAACAACCGCTGTCGCCAGATCATTATGCCTTTGCGCCTTTAGGTGGAACTGGATTAGTCATTCAATTTTGAGCTAATCCGGCGGCCTCTGTTTACTCCGAAATTCGCTGAGAAGGTCCATGCACCTGACGCGCTTGCGCATACGTCATTTTCGCAGTCTTCACGAGTGCGATTGGCAACCTGTTGATGGGCTCAATGTCCTGACCGGGCCCAATGGCATTGGTAAAACCTCTTTCCTTGAAGCCATCTACTTTTTGTCCAGCGGCAAGTCCTTTCGTCCCGGTGGCATACAGAACCTGATTACCCACGGCCAGTCTTCACTGTCGGTCTTTGCCGAAAGCCACCAGGTGGGCAACCAATACCGACTTGGCGTGTCTAAAGACAAGCAGGGTGTTGTCAAGGCACGCCTGCAGGATCTGACCCTCAAGGGCATTACGCCCATTTCGCTCCTGTTGCCGGTGGTGGCCATTCACAGTTGTTCTTATCACTTTGTGGATTCCGGACCGGAAACCAAACGGCGGTTTCTGGATTGGTTGACGTTTCACGTGAAACCCGATCATTTACTGCTTTGGAAAAAATACCGCTACCTGTTGAAACAGGCCAACGCCCTGTTGAAACAAGGCAACAATACTTTTACTGACCGTCACTTTTGGTATGAGCAACTGGCCGAGTCCGGAACCGCTTTGGATGCCCAGCGACGCGCCGTGTTTGAGCTGCTGGTTGAAGAGTGTGGTTCACGCTGGAATAGCGGCTTATTAAAACAAACAGGAATTAAACTCCATTACTGCAGTGGGTGGAAAAGTGAAAAGGAATTACTGGGTGAACTGCTGCATCAGGATGAGCGGCATGTCCGTTATGGTGCCATCACCGTGGGGCCGCATCGCATGGACGTGCGAATTATGGCAGGGCCAGGAGAGGCCCGGAAAATTCTGTCGCGTGGACAGAAGAAATTGCTGGCCATAGAAATGTACCTGACTCAGGTTCAGATGATTTATGAATCCACCGGGCGCTGGCCGGTGGTGTGCCTGGATGACCTGGACGCGGAATTGGACCAGGAACACCTGCAGTACGTGTTTAATCAATTCGAGACCATAGACACGCAGGTTTTTGCCAGCAGTTTGCACCCGGAGGTGATTGCTAATCATTTTCCGGTGCATAAGGAAAGCCGTGTGTTTCACGTGAAACATGATCTGATCAGAGATAGCTGATCGTCCACTTGCCGGCAATAAACGCCTTGATTGGGAACCCCGGCTTTGGCACTGGCAATAAGGCGAAGTCTCAGTGAACCCAGGCCTTATCTGGTATAATTTACCCCATCGATTACGCGAGAAATTCATGCAACAAAATTACGATTCTTCCAACATTAAGGTGCTTAAGGGCCTGGATGCGGTGCGCAAGCGTCCTGGCATGTATATTGGCGATACCGATGACGGTACTGGGCTGCATCACATGGTTTTTGAGGTGGTGGATAACGCCATTGATGAAGCCCTGGCCGGTTATTGCGATGACATTCAGGTCACCATACACAAAGACGGTTCAGTCAGCGTGCGTGACAACGGGCGTGGCATACCGGTTGATTATCATGAGGAAGAGGGGAAATCTGCCGCAGAAGTGATTATGACGGTGCTGCATGCTGGCGGCAAATTCGATGATAACTCCTACAAGGTATCAGGAGGCCTGCACGGCGTGGGCGTTTCAGTGGTTAACGCCTTGTCGGATGAACTGAGCCTGACCATTAAACGAGATGGCAAGAAATACCAGCAACACTACCGCCTGGGCGAGCCAGTTTCACCGCTGGAAGTCATTGGAGAGGCGGACGCCACCGGCACGGAAGTGCGTTTCCACCCGTCACCAGACATTTTTTCAGACGTTGAATTTCATTACGACATTCTGGCCAAGCGCTTGCGTGAACTGTCATTCCTTAATCGTGGCGTCAAAATCCAGCTACAGGACGAGCGTGACGGCAAGCACGATGTGTTCGAGTACGAAGGTGGCATTGCCAGTTTTGTCGAACATTTGAGCCAACGCAAAACGCCATTGCATCCGACCGTGATTCACTTCCTCACCAACGAACAGGAAGGCACCACTGTGGAAGTGGCCATGCAATGGACGGACTCCTACCAGGAAAGTGTGTTCTGTTTTACCAACAATATTCCACAGAAAGATGGCGGCACACACCTGGCCGGTTTTCGGGGCGCTTTGACCCGCACCATTAATAATTATCTGGACAAACACCATAGCAAAAAAATCCAGGTCACCGGTGATGACTGTCGGGAAGGCCTGGTAGCGGTTATTTCCGTCAAAACTCCTGACCCCAAGTTTTCTTCACAGACCAAGGACAAACTGGTATCCAGCGAGATCAAATCCATCGTGGAATCAGGTGTCAGTGAAAAACTGAATGAATTCCTGCTGGAAAACCCCAAGGAAGCCAAAGCCATTACCGACAAAGTGGTGGAAGCCTCCCGAGCACGCGAAGCGGCCCGAAAAGCGCGCGAAATGACGCGACGCAAAGGCGCTTTGGATATTGCGGGCTTGCCGGGAAAACTGGCTGATTGCCAGGAAAAAGACCCCAGCCTGTGTGAAATATTCCTGGTGGAGGGCGACTCTGCGGGCGGATCGGCCAAGCAGGGACGGGACCGCAAACACCAGGCCATCTTGCCCCTGAAAGGCAAAATCCTCAACGTGGAGAAAGCCCGTTTCGACAAGATGCTGGCTTCTGCAGAAGTGGGCACACTGATCACGGCCCTGGGTTGTGGCATTGGCAAGGACGATTTCGACCCGGATAAGTTGCGTTATCACCGCATTATCATCATGACCGATGCGGACGTGGACGGCTCACACATTCGCACCCTGTTGCTGACGTTTTTCTATCGTCAAATGCCGGAACTGGTGGAGCGGGGCCATATTTATATTGGACAGCCACCCTTGTACAAGATCAAACAGGGCAAGCAGGAAAGCTATTTGAAAGACGACGCCGAGTTGAACCAGTACCTGTTGGCCCGGGCGCTGGACAAGGCAGAACTGCATTATGCCCCGGACGCACCGCCCTTGACGGGCGAAGGCTTGGAAAAACTGGTGATGCACTACCTGCAGGTTAATGACATCATCAGAAAATTGGAACTGCATTATGATGCACGGGTCTTGCGGACCCTGATGGAGATGCCGGTTCTGGATGAAGGCCAACTGACAGCCACAGGCAGTCTGGCAGACTGGGTGAGTACCGCCCAGGAAAAACTCAATCAGGGCATGAAAGCCGGCGTCAACTGGACCGTGCAGCATGAAGACAGCAACCTGGTATTTACCAAAAGCGCCAATGGGCTGACCTATACCACCACCTTACCTCTGGCTTTCTTCCAGTCGGGGGATTATCAGGCCATGAGCGAATTGAACCGGCACGTCAGCGACCTGTTTGAAGCCGGCGCCTACCTGCGCAAGGGCGATAAGGAAATACCTGTCAAAAACTTGCAGGAGGCCGTGGAAAAACTGTTGAGCATGGCGCGCAAGGGCCTCACCATCCAGCGATTCAAGGGCCTGGGTGAAATGAACCCGGAACAATTGTGGGAAACCACGATGAACCCCGAAACCCGTCGCATGTTGCAAGTCACCATCGAGGACGCAGTCAAGGCGGATGAAGTGTTTTCCACCCTGATGGGGGATGTGGTTGAACCGCGTCGGGAGTTTATTGAGAAAAACGCCTTGTACGCCACCAATATTGACGTATAAAAGGAACCGACAAATGACAGACAAGATAATGGAAAAAATTGACCAGATGGTCAAAAGTCAGCCGGTGGTGCTGTTTATGAAAGGCACACCGCAAGCGCCCATGTGCGGGTTTTCTGCCAACACCGTGCGCATTTTGCGAGATGTTCTGGGTGAGGACTTTGCCACCGTCAACGTTCTGGAAGATCAGGCCATCCGGGAAGGCATCAAACAGTATGGCCAGTGGCCCACCATCCCGCAGCTGTATGTGGACGGTGAATTGGTGGGTGGAAATGATATTGTTACAGAAATGTACAATACCGGCGAGTTGCATGAATTGCTGGGGTTGTCCCCACCGGATCGCACGGCACCGGAAATAGCCATCACTGAAGAAGCCCGAAAGCACATTGAATCCGGGCTCGAAGAACTGGGCGACCAGGTGTTGTACCTGAACATTGATGATCAATTCAACACCCGTTTCAGTGTTGAACAGCCCAAAGGCTATGAGATTGTGGCTGATGCCAATGGCATTCCCATCTACATGGATATCGGCACCGCCAAACGGGCCAATGGTATTGAAATCGACTGGGTGGATGACATCCAGGGCTCAGGCCTGGTGATTCGCAACCCCAATGAACCGGCACCGGTTAAGCAACTCAGCGCCCAGGCGCTGAAACAACGACTGGATGCGGGTGATGATTTTAAAATCTATGACGTGCGCTCCGAACAGCAAATGGCAACCGGTACCGTCCCGGGCGCGCGCAGACTGGACAAAAGCCGCATTGCGGAAATCGAACAGATGCCCAAGGACACGCCACTGGTTTTCGTCTGCAACATGGGCAACACCAGCCAGGGCGCGGCGGAATTCTTTCGCAAGAAAGGCTTCACTAACGTGCATAATCTGGCCGGAGGTGTGGCTGCTTGGCAATCCCTGGGCGATTGACAGCCAATGAATAGACGGTTTCTGCAGCGCCTGATAAGAAAGAAAAAATGGTTGTTGCTGGCGCTACTGGCGGCCACCTGGCTGCTAAAGGAGAATACCAACGGTCGGTCCTGGTCTGGTCAGGCTGACCCTGGCACTAACAGCAGTGTTATCACGGCGCCTGCCACATGGCAAGATGGAAGCATGGTGCGGGTTCGAGGAACCGTGCTAAAGGTGCTCAAAACCGATAATCGGGGCAGTCGACACCAGCGATGGTTGATGCAGGTGCCTGGTCGTGAACAGACGCTACTGGTGGCTCACAACATTGATCTGGCGTCGGTGGTGCCCCTGCAGGCCGGAGACACCCTTGAGGTGTACGGCCAGTTTGAAAACAACGCCAAAGGCGGGCTGTTGCACTGGACACACGATGATCCCAAAGGCCGTCATGTCGGTGGGTGGATACGCCACAAAAACCAGCTTTATCATTAACAGAGCTTCCTTAGCCGCTCTGGTCTTAAGAAAACCGAAGCACAAAGCAGCACAGGCAACCCGAGCATGTGGAAAAAAGAAATCAGCCTTGAACAACTTAACCAGTTTGCCACCACGGGACTGGCGCAATGCCTCAACATCCAGATAAGCCAATTGAATGCTGACAGCCTGTGTGCCAGCATGCCGGTGAATGAATGCACCCGTCAGCCTTTTGGCCTGTTGCACGGTGGCGCCAGTGCTGCGCTGGCTGAGACCGTGGCCAGCATCGGCGCCTACCTTATGCTTGAGGACGACCAGCAGGCCGTGGGGCTGGAACTCAATATTAACCACCTGCGGGCGCAACGTGAGGGCATAGTCTGTGCCTGTGCCAAGCCTCTTCACGTGGGCCGACGCACCCAGGTCTGGGACATCGATATTCGCAATCAGGACAATAAACGCGTGGCCGTGGCCCGCTTGACTGTCAGTGTGATTCAGGCAGAAAGCCATTGAAAGGTACGCTGCGCCTGATAGGCCGTGGCAGTGGCCTGTTACTGATGTTGCTGGGGGTGTTGCCTGTGGTGTTATTGGCCCTGGCTGTGTTGCGTCGTGGGCAAAGCAGGGCGGGCTACGATCGTGTTGTTCGTGCTTGGTCCTCCGCCTTATTGAAGGTGTTTGGATTGACAGTAAGCCATGCAGGAAAGCCGGCCAGTGCGCCGGTTTTTCTGGTGGCCAACCACGTGTCCTGGCTGGATATCCCGGTCATTCACAGCGGAGTCACGGCCGGATTTGTGGCCAAGGCAGAAATTGCCCGCTGGCCGTTGTTGGGTTGGGTGGTCAAATGTGGCGAAACGGTTTTTCACCAACGCGGACAGAGCGATTCGCGTCAACGCGTATTGCAGGCGCTGCAACAACGGCTGAAAGCGGGACGCAACGTGGCGGTGTTTCCGGAAGGGAAAACCACCGATGGGTCGGCGCTGGGGCGATTTCACCGCCAGCTGTTGCGGGCCGCTGTTGAAACACAAAGCCCCATTCAGCCCGTGGCCATTGAATACTGGAACCACCAACAGCAACGCCATCAGACCTTGCCTTTTCACGCTGGAGAAACGTTTTTACATAACGTCTGGCGGTTGCTGAAAATGCCTCCTGGTCGTGTCCAGGTGCACTGGTTGCCGCCTTTGTCCACCGAAGCCATGGATGGTAAACCACCTGAAACCCGTCACCTGGCACAACGTGCCCAGCAAGCCATTGAACAGCAACTGATCAAAGACCACTACTGGCCAGCATGAGACGTATCCTGGACAACCCGCACGTACAAAGTTTGCTGGCAAGCTCACCCTGGCGTTTACGTCGACTGCGGCACAGCAATCCGGTGCAGCTAAAAAGCCAGGACATCGTATTGGAAACGCCTGATGCCAAACTCTTGTGCCGCTACGCTGCGGCAGAAGAAGGCCGTGCCCCAAAGCAACTGATGGTTTTGCTGCATGGCTGGGAAGGGCGTTCCGAATCCACCTACATCCAGCTTCTGGCTGACACCCTTTACCGTCAGGGGGTGAGCGTTGCCCGCTTGAATTTTCGGGATCACGGCAACACGCACCACCTGAACCGGGGGTTGTTTCATTCCTGCCGACTGAGTGAGGTGGCCGATGCCGTGCGTGCGCTGCAAGACAAATACCAGCCTTGGCATTTGTTTCTGGCCGGTTTTTCACTGGGTGGCAATTTTGCCATGCGGGTAAACGCCGTGGCCGGTGAGAAAGGCATTAAACTGGCTCAGGTGTTTGCCGTGTCTCCGGTCGTGGATCCCTGCAGTGCCATGTTGGCCATAGAGGCCAGCCCGGTTTATCGGCGTTATTTTATGCGTAAATGGAAAAAGTCCCTGCAGCGCAAGCAGCAACACTACCCGGAAATTTTCTCAGGCACCGGCTGGAAAAGGCACCGCTCGCTGGATGCGCTGACCCAGGAACTGGTTCTGCGACACACGCCGTTTAAAAAGACCACCGAGTATTACCGGGGCTATGAATTAACCGACAATGTATTGAATGCGTTACAGGCCCCAACCCATGTTATTACGGCTGAAGACGACCCCATCATCCCTGTAAAGGATTTCAAACGGATGGAAGGAAGAAAGAACGTTCGCTTGTTGAAAATGCCGCGTGGTGGCCATTGCGGTTTTGTCACAGATTGGTGCGGACACAGCTGGGTGGAAGCATACATCAGCAGGCAGCTGCAAAAACACGGATAATAGCCCATTGAAAACTGCGTAAACTATTGCGCCTGTTCCAAAAAGGCCGCATTGGTAGCCAATGGCCCGGCGCTTGAATAAGAGACATTCCAGTGCCAGTTTAAACACCAAGCGAGAACAATCATGAGCACAGAAGAAAACCCCAACAAATTATCCCAGGTTATGGAATGGCATAAGGCTGGCCGCATTGCCGAAGCCGAAAAAGGCTACCTTGAGTTATTGCGGGATGAACCGGAAAACACCGACCTGATGTATACCCTGGCCACCTTATACCTGGGCGAAAACCGCCTGGACGAGGCGCTCAAGTGGGTCAACAAGGCACTACAGGGTAATGAATTTGCGCCGGCATACCATCAACTTAAAGGGGCCATCCTGGCCAGAGCCGGGCAATTCGAGCAGGCATTGGAAGAATACAACCGGGCCATCGAAAAAAACCCTAACCTGTATGCGGCGCTGGTGGGCGCCGGTTTTATTGAAAACCAACTGGGTAATACCACGCAGGCCAAACAACACCTGAAGCAGGCACTGCATGTCAACCCGGAGGGGCTGGAAGCCCGCTTGCACCTGGACGATATCCGCATCGAAGAAGGTCAGGTCGAACAGGCCTTGTCAGACCTGACCCAGCTGGAAGAACAACACCCGGACAACACGGCGGTCAAATTAATGATCGGCAAGGGCTTGTATGAAAAACGCAATTGGGCCGGCGCCGAGCGTTATTTTGACAAGGTGCTGGCCATGGAACCGGGCGATGCATTGGCTCGCTATTACAAGGCCCTGTCGCAGTTGAGGTCAGGAAACCTGCAGGCCGCGGCGGATGAGATCAAGGCCTTTGTCAGCAAATTCCCTGAAACGCGTGAATCATTCATTGCCTTGGGCAACACGGCGTTTGTGGAAAAACAATACCCGCTGGCTGCCAAATACCTGAGTGAAGTGGTGAAGAAAAACGCCCCCACTTCAGTCAAGCTGACTCTGGGTCAGGCCCTGAGCAAGATGGGCCAGTGGCCGGATGCCCGGTTCTGGCTGTTGCAGGCACTGGAAAGCCGGCCAGAAGATTCCGAAGCCAAGGTGGCGCTGGCGGAGACCTACGAGTATCAGGGTCGCCCCGATAAAGCCCTGGAAGCGTACGGTACGATAAGCGAGGGCGATTCCCGTTATTTGACTGCTTTGCTGGGGCAGGCACGTTCCTACCTGGCTAGTGGTCAGCCTGAGGCCGCTGAAGCCGCTGCAGACAAGGTTCTGGGCTTGATGCCCAACCATGCCGAGGCCATGCTATTAAAGTTATGGAGTCTGTTTTCCCAAAACAAGCTGGCTGATGCGGAACTGTTATTGCTCACCATCCCGTTTGACAAGTTCAATGACAAGGCCAGGGCGCCCCTGTTGCAGTCCAAAGCCCTGCTGGAAGACCGGCAGCAGCAGTTTGACCAGGCCTGGGAAACCTTCGCCCAGGTTCCGCCCTTGCGACGAGTGCCCAAATACCCCGAGCTGGATGAAGAGGAAGTGAAAACCATCCAGTCCTGGCCAGGTGAAGGCGAAGCCAAACACAAAATACCCACTTTTGTGCTCGGCTATGATTCCACCGACATCCAGACATTTGCCCTGTGGCTGAAAGCCCAAGGACTGGAAGTATTGAATGACCGGCTGGCTGGCTTGGGCCGCCCGGATATTTTTTACGCTCTGCAGAAAACTGCGGATTTGGATGCCTTGGGCAAGGAAACCATCACCAACGAGCGCACCGTTTACTGGGATCACATCAAGCCGTGGCTGGGTGGGGAAGATCGTGATGTGGTGGATTTTATGTTTCTCAACCCGCATCAGGCCAAGCTCATCAAGCGCTTCTTTCCCGAAGCCAGAGTGGTGGTGCTGCAACGGAACTCTCCGGACATCTGGCTGCACCAACATGCGTTTGGCGTGGAACCCATCGAAGCGAAGGACTGGACACGCACCGTCAATCAGTTGATTGGCATGGGTTTGAACGTGGAGCAGGTCAACACCGACAAATGGTTAGCGGGGGATGAGGCCACGCTCAAGCACCTGCAAAGCATCTTCAACAAACCACTGGAAAAACCGGTGCTACGCGATGTGCCCTGGTGGCGAATCAGTCGCTTTGAAGAAGGGCATTGGAAAAACTACGCCAAACACCTGAGTGATAACGCGGGAAGTAACAAAACAGCTGGGCCTGCGGACCAGTCCGGTGATAGCGAGCCACCGGCCAAAGGTGACTGAATATGGTTTTCCCAATGGTGGCGGACATGGGTTGGTTGCAGGCCCTGGTATTGGCGCTATTACAGGGCGTAACAGAGTTTCTGCCCGTGTCTTCCTCGGCCCACCTGATCCTGCTGTCCTGGCTCACAGGCTGGCCGGATCAGGGTGTGGTCGTGGACATTGCGGCGCATTTTGGCACCCTGTTGGCCGTTATCTGGTATTTCCGACAGGATCTGCTGGCCATGCTGAGCGGCGAAAACCGCGCGCTGGCCGCTGCCCTGGTGGTGGCGACGCTACCGCTGGCCGTGTTTGGCCTGTTGTTTCACGACCTGATTGAAACGCAGTTGAGATCGGCCTGGGTCATAGCCTTAAGCAGTATCGCCTTTGGCCTCTTGCTGTGGTTGGCCGAAGCACTGCATCAGGCACGGGAAAAACAGCTGAAACCCGGGCACTTGATCAAAATGGGTTCCTGGCAGGTGCTGGCTTTGATCCCCGGTGCCTCGCGTTCGGGCATCACACTCACCGGCGGACTGCTGATGGGTCTGGACAAACAAACCGCCGCCCGCGGCTCCTTTCTTTTGGCCATTCCGGCATTGATATTGGTGACCGCCTACGGCAGCCTCAAAGTTATTCATCAACCGGCAGAATTTTCTTATGCCTTGTTGCTGCTGGTGACAGGCGTGAGTTTTGTCACGGCCATGGCCACCATAGGCTGGTTTTTGCGTTTCCTGCAGAAAACCCCACTGGCAGTTTTTGCCATTTACCGCATCGCCCTGGGTCTGGTCATCCTGGGCGTGTTATGGCAGCAGGGCAGCGGCGCATAAGCTCCACCCCCACAGGAACCATGGCGTGTTAAAAGAACCAGACAAAAAAACCGACAAAAAAACCCGGCAACGGATCTGGCTGGTGAACCTGGGTTCGCCTGAACGGCCGGAAAAAACCGCGGTGAAACGTTACCTGAAACGCTTTCTCAGCGACCCACGCGTTATAAAAAACACCGGGTTTTTATGGAACATGTTGCTAAACGCCGTCATCTTGCCGCTAAGATCGGGAAAAGTGGCAGAAAAGTACCGGCAGATTTGGCTGCCAGAAGGCGCGCCGCTAGCCGTGTACACGCGCCGACTGACCGAAAAGTTGGCGGCGCGTCATCCCGAACGGAAGTTTGACCACGCCATGGTTTATGGTGAACCGTCATTGCAGCAGCGTTTAGCTGAAAGCGACTGGAAAGCCGGTGATGAGCTGCTGGTGGTGGCCATGTATCCGCAGTATTCCCGCACCACCTTTGACCCTATTCGCGATCAGATTGACGCGTACTTTTCCACTAATCCGCATCGACCACGCCCCACTATACGCTACGTGCAGGACTATGCTACGCACCCGTTTTACATCAAGGCGCTAGCGGATTCGGTGCACAAACACTGGCAACAACACGGCCGCGGTCAGAAGCTGCTGTTAAGCTTTCACGGCTTGCCTCAGGAATACATAGACGCCGGCGATCCGTATGCGGATCGCTGTCAGGCCACGGCCAAAGCGCTGGCCGAACGGCTGGGACTGACCAAAAACCAGTGGCAACTGGCCTGGCAATCGCAGTTTGGCCCCCGGCAATGGCTGGAACCCAAGACCGATGCGGTTTTGGTCGACTGGGCCAAAGAGGGCGTGTCCCATGTGGATGTGCTGTGTCCGGGGTTTTCCACCGACGGGCTGGAAACGCTGGAGGAAATCGACATGCAATACCGGGACACCTTTTTGCAGGCCGGTGGGCAGCATTTTTCCTATATACCGGCCTTGAATGACAGCGAAGCGCAGGTACTGCTGTATGAGCAGCTTAT
The DNA here is from genome assembly GCA_026996795.1 of Lysobacterales bacterium. Taxonomy (GTDB): domain Bacteria; phylum Pseudomonadota; class Gammaproteobacteria; order Xanthomonadales; family Marinicellaceae; genus S144-45. The sequence goes on from JALWKC010000207.1 coordinate 30,934, forward strand.
GGCGCAGAACCTTTCTGGCCGGGAAAAAACACCATCGGCAATAAAGCAATAAACGCCATGAGAACATGCCCCGAAGAACGCCGCTTTTCCTGCCGCTATGGCACCGTTGCCGGCTTGCACTGGAACCCCGGCGCTCCGCGGAAGGTACTGGCTTTGCACGGCTGGCTGGACAACGCCGCCAGTTTCAGCGCCTTGGCGCCCTTCTTGACCGACTGCGAAGTGCTGGCCATGGATTTTCCCGGCCACGGCCATTCCGATCACCGCGCCCCGGGGCATATTTATGCGTTTTTTGACTACGTGCTGGAGGTACCGGAAATCCTGGATCAGCTGGGTTGGGACAAAGCCGTGCTGCTGGGGCATTCACTGGGAGCGGCCATCGCGCAGCTCTACAGCGTGGCCGAGCCTGAACACATCGAGCGGCTAATAATGATCGAAAACCTTGGCCCCATCCCGCCATGGCAACCCGGGCAGGCAGCGGCCCAATTACAAAAGGCGGTGCGCAAATGGAAGGCACATACCCTTGAACACCGGCGCTTTTATCCTTCGGTGGAAGCGGCCATTGCCGCGCGCCAACAAGCCACCCCCATGCCAGCAACGTGCTTGCGGCCTTTGGTCGAACGCGGTCTGGCCAAGCGGGAAACCGACGACGGCAAAACTCGGTATCACTGGCGCACCGACAAGCGCCTGCGCTTGCCGTCCCTGTTTCGCCTGGCCGAAGCGCAAATTCAGGAAATACTGCAAGCGACCAGCGTGCCCACTCAGGTGCTGTTGGCCGAGCCTGTCACCGAAGCACTGGATTACCAGACTGCTTCCCAGCGCTTGCGCGCGCTGGCACCGGCCAGTGTTTCTCGCCTGCCCGGGGGCCACCACCTGCACCTGACCCGGGCCAGTGCCGTGGTCCAACAGATCAAGGCTTTTCTTCAGGCTTGACCGCCGGGTAATCAGCCTCCGGCTGAAACTGGCGTTTTTTCAGGGCATCGGGCAATGGCGCATTGTCCACCGCGTTGGCAATCAGTTTCATGGTCAAATCCACCGCGCCGCGATTTTCCTGCACCATGCGGTAGGCCGCCTCACCCATGCGTTGGCGGCGTTCGGGGTGATGGATAAGGGCGCGGATTTCCGTTGCGATTTCCTGCGCATCCCTGACCGTAACGGAACCGCCACACGCTGAAAGGATTTCATTGATTTCAGCAAAATTGTGCGTGTTAGGGCCCACCAGTACTGGTAGCTTGAACACAGCGGCTTCCAGCACGTTGTGTCCGCCCACGTTGGCGATGCTGCCGCCCACAAAGGCCCAGTCGGCCGCGGCATAGAAAGGCAGCAATTCGCCCATGGCGTCCACCACAAACACGTCGGCCTGGTCATCGCAAAAGCCCTGTTCGCTGCGTAGCTGGGTGTTCAAACCCAGTGCGCGGCAGTTTTGCGCGGCCTGGGCAAAGCGTTCGGGGTGTCTGGGCACCAGCACCAGCAACATATCCGGAAACTCTTTTTTTAAGGCGACATAGGCCTGCAACACTTCCTTTTCGTCATCCGGGTGGGTGCTGGCGGCGATCCAGATGCGGCGATCAGCCCCCAGTTTCTGCCGATACTCACGGCCGGTTTCTCGGATGGCCTCATCAATCTGGATATCGAACTTGAGTGAGCCCACCACGTAGATTTTTTCCGGCGCACAGCCCAGGCGCAGCATCCGCTTGGCGTCTGTTGTGGTCTGGGCGGCCACGTGACGCGCGTTGTTAAAGGCCATGGCAGCCAGGGTCTGTACCCATTTATATCCTTTGAGCGACATTTCGGACAAACGCGCGTTGGCCACCACCACCGGAATGCCCTGCTTGTGGCTAAAACGAAACAGGTTGGGCCAGATTTCCGTTTCCATAATCACTGCCAGGCGCGGCTTGATCTTGCGCAGAAACCGCTTGACGGCACCCGGCAGGTCATACGGTAGGTAGACGTGAAACACCTGGTTGCCAAACACCTGCTGCACCCGGTCAGAGCCGGTGGGGGTGATGGTGGTGACCACAAAATCGCTGTCGCGATAGGTTTCCATCAGGGCGCGAATCAGGGGGATGGCGGCGTTGACCTCGCCCACTGAAACGGCATGCACCCAGATGGTCTGGCGCAAATCCGGGGCGGGAAACAGCCCAAAACGCTCACGCCAGCGGCGAAAATAGGCCGGGGACTTCAACCCGCGCAGGGCCAGTCGGGCCAACACCACCGGTGTCAGCAGCGCGGTCAGCAGGGAGTAAAACCGGCTTTTGGATTCGCGCCGGATCAACGCAGTTCCTGCAACCAGTCTCTGGGTTTCAGGTAGTCCAGCAAGCGGGCCTCTTCGCTGCCAGGTTCTGGCTGGTGGTTGTAGCGGAAACTGACTTCTGGTGGCAAGGACATAAGAATGGATTCCGTGCGACCACCAGACTGCAGGCCAAACAGGGTGCCGCGGTCATAAACCAGGTTGAATTCCACGTAACGGCCGCGGCGGTATTTTTGCCAGAAGCGTTGGCGTTCGCCGTATTGACACTGTTGTCGTTTCTTTACAATAGGAATGTAAGCCTTACAGTAGGCGTTACCGATGGTCTGCAAAAAAGCAAAACTGGTGTCAAAACCCCATTCGTTCAGGTCATCGAAAAATACTCCGCCCACACCGCGGGTTTCGTTGCGGTGTTTAAGAAAGAAATAGTCATCACACCAGGCTTTGAAGCGCGGATAGACGTCCTTGCCGAACGGCTCGCAGGCCGCTTTGGCCGTTTCGTGCCAGTGCAGAATGTCTTCATCAAAGGGGTAATACGGAGTCAGATCAAACCCGCCACCAAACCACCACACGGGGTTTTCGCCGGTGGTGCGAAACACCCTGACGTTCGCGTGAGAAGTGGGCACATACGGGTTGTTGGGGTGCACCACCAGGGAAACGCCCGCGGCTTCAAAACCCTGTCCGGCCAATTGTGGACGCGCAGCGGTGGCAGAAGGGGGCATGCGAGTGCCCAGCACGCGGGAATAATTGACACCGGCTTGCTCAAATACGCCGCCTTCGCTGAGTACCCGTGTGCGGCCACCGCCACCACTGAGGCCTGTGCTGCCAGGTTCGCGCTGCCAGGCATCCTCGCTAAACGCCTTTTGCCCGTCGGTGTCGGCCAGTTGCTGGCAGATGTTGTCCTGCAGGGTTTTTAACCACTCGTTGACGCGTTGGAATTGTTCGGCGTTCATGGGTTTCCTGATCTGAGAGAGAACGGGGAGGGTTACGGCCTGATAGTGTTGCCAGTCAGGTCAACAATCCGGCTCGCTTGGCCCGGCGTCAGTACCTGACCGGGAACCATGGCATCGATTTTATCACCAAAATAGTCACGCACGGCTTCGCCCTCGACTGCCGCCAGCTGTCCGGGTGGGTTGGCGCTGGTGGAAACCAGTGGCCCGCCAAAACAGCGGCATAGCTCACAGGCCAGCGGGTGAGCCGGCACGCGTAAGGCCACGGTGTCGTGTGTGCCACGTATCCATTCAGGCAGGCCGTCAGCGGCAGGAAACAGCACAGTTCTGGCTGCTGGCCACTGGTTGAAAGCCGCCAGCATGGCCGGCGTGACAGGGGGGGCAATCACAGGCAACAGGTCTTTGATGCCAGCGCCAATCAGGATCAAACCCTTTTCCACGGGTCGGCGCTTCAGGTGCAATAGCCGGGAAATGGCCTTGCGGTTGAAAGGGTCACAACCCAGACCGAAAACGCCCTCGGTGGGATAGGCCACGATGCCACCAGCACGCAGTATTTGCGCGGCTTGTTCCGGGTTCACCTGCAGGGGCTGGGAAGAAAACGTCATGGTTCAGCCCCGTTGTTTATCAGGCCAGGTGGCGAGCGACATTAGCTGGCTTTGGCTGCCGTTTTTTTGGTGGTTTTCTTGCTGGTGGTCTTGCGAGTGCCACGTTTCTTTTTCACCGGTGCCTTGGCCAGCAGCTCAACGCAGTCTTCATGGCTCAGGCTCTTGGCGTCCACGTCCTTGCCAATGCGGGCGTTCTTTTCTCCATCGGTGACATACGGGCCCCAGCGGCCATTGAGAATCTGGATACCATCGTCAAAGGTCTTGATGATTTTGTTGGCATCGGCGATTTTCTTCTCGGCCACCAGTTGCAAGGCTTTTTCCCGCGTGATGGTGTACGGGTCATCGTCCTTGATGGAAACAAACTTGTTGCCATAGCGCACGTACGGCCCGAAACGGCCAATGTTAACCGACAGGGACTCGCCTTCGGGGGTTTCGCCCAGGTCTCGTGGTAATTTGAAAAGCTCCAGGGCTTCTTCCAGGGTGATGGTGTCGAGTTTCTGGCCCGGTCGCAGGCCGGCAAAGCGTGGCTTTTCCTCGTCTTCGCGCGAGCCGATCTGGACAAAGGAGCCGTATTTGCCAATGCGTGCCGTGATGGGTTTGCCGGTGACCGGGTCGGTGCCCAGTTCACGCTTGTAACGGGCCTCTTCGCTGGAGACGCTTTCTTCCTTTTCGTGAATGCGCTTGATGAACGGTTCCCAAAACTCTTTGAGCAGGGGCTTCCAGGGTTTTTCACCGCGTGCCACGGCGTCCAGCTCGTCTTCCAGGCGAGCGGTAAATTCGTAGTCCACATAAGGGTCGAAATGCTGATCAAGAAAGCGTGCCACCACCTTGCCGATGTCGGTGGGCACAAAGCGCTTGCGGTCCAGCTCCACGTATTCCCGGTTCAGCAACGTGCTGATGATGCTGGCATAGGTGGAAGGACGGCCAATGCCGTATTCTTCCAGGGCCTTGACCAGCGAGGCTTCGGTGTAGCGCGGTGGAGGCTCGGTAAAGTGTTGCTTGCCGGTAATGTCCCTGACAGCGACTTTATCGCCAATTTTCAAGGGCGGCAGGCGTTCTTCATCTTCTTTTTTCCGGTCGTCAACGCCTTCTTCGTAAACGGTCAGAAAGCCTTTTTTGACCACCGTGGAACCGGTGGAACGCAGCTGATGATCGTTGCCAAAGTTAAAGTTGGCCGTCACCGTGGCAATCTGGGCCGGCACCATTTGCGAGGCCAGGGCGCGTTTCCAGACCAGCTGGTAGAGGCGATACTGGTCGTTGTCCAGTTCCAAGCGGATGTCGTCCGGCGCCAGGCGTGCCTGCACGGGACGAATGGCTTCATGAGCCTCCTGGGCGTTTTTGGACTTGCTCTTGTAGAAGTTGGGTTTTTCCGGCACCAATTCCGGGCCGAATTTTTTCGCGATGGTTTCGCGAATCTCACGCAGCGCATCCTGGGCCAGGTGTACCGAGTCGGTACGCATGTAGGTGATCAGGCCTTGATGCTGGCCGCGGACGGTGACGCCTTCATACAACTGCTGGGCAATCTGCATGGTTTTGCGGGTGGAAAAACCGAGCTTGCGGGCGGCTTCCTGTTGCAGCGTAGAGGTGATGAACGGCGGTGCCGGACGGCGTTGGCGCAGTTTTTCCTGCACGTCGCTGACCGCCAGCTCCTTGCCGGCTTGTTGTTTCAGCTCGGCCAGCACCTGGTTGACCTGCTCGGCGTTGTTGAGGTCAAACTTCTTGAGCTTTTTGCCCTGATACTTAACCAGGCGGGCGCTAAACGCGTCAGCCTGTTTTTGCAATTCGGCCGTGACACTCCAGTATTCCTGGGGCTCGAAGGTATCAATTTCTTCTTCGCGTTTGACAATCATGTGCAAGGCCGGGCTTTGCACACGACCGGCGGACAAGCCGCGTCGCACCTTTTTCCATAGCAGCGGAGAAAGGTTGAAACCCACCAGGTAATCCAGCGCCCGCCGTGCCTGTTGGGCATCCACCAGATTCTGCGACAGGTCACGGGGATTGGCCACCGCGTCCTTGATGGCCGACGGGGTGATTTCGTTGAAAACCACCCGGTAGAGGTTTTTGCTGTTATCCAGCACGCCTTTTTCTTTCAGTATCTCGGCCACGTGCCAGGAAATGGCTTCCCCTTCGCGATCAAGGTCAGTGGCCAGGTAAATGTTTTTGGCTTTTTTGGCTTCCCGCACAATGGCATCGATGTGGCGCTTGTTGCGCTCCACTTCCTGGTATTTCATGGCGAAATCGTGTTCCGGATCCACGGCGCCGTTCTTTGGCACCAGGTCCCGGACGTGGCCATAGGAGGCCAATACCTTGTGGTTCTTGCCAAGGTATTTCTCGATGGTTTTTGATTTGGCGGGTGACTCGACGATCAGCAGGTTTTCAGCCATGGTGGTGTGTTCTCTTGGTCTGCCCGCCTTCGCCCTTGGGCGGACGGGCCAATGGGTTAGCGCCAGCGCCAGGGAAGCGCTGATCGAATCTGGTTGATGCAGGTATGAGAGGCGAGTTCATGATTCGATCGGGGCTTCCCTAGTGTTCGTAGTTAACCGGTGAATCAAACAGCAGGCTTTCCAGGGTGGCAAAAGCGTGCTCCTGACCGGGTTGTGAAAACAGGATGATCAGGGCAATCCACTGCAGGTCTTCGGTGTTAATGTCCTCAATCTCCAGCATCATGACGCTGTCGATGAGGATTTCCCGTCGCGCCACATCCAGAATGCCGGTGTTTTCCAGGTAGTAAACGAAGTCCTGGCACTGTCGATCCAGCTTTTCCTGCTCGCTGTCGGAAAAAACCCGCACCGACTGCGCTGAAATGTTTTCGTTCAGTTGCACTGTGTCGTAATGGCTGGACAGGCTTTCCAGCCAGTCAAAGGCCTTGTCAATGGCCGGAGAAGAGAAGCCGGCTTCACGCAGGTTGTTGTGAATCTGTGAGCGGTCGATGGCCTGTTCGGGGTTGTCGTACAGGTAATGCTCGAACAGGTACAACAATAAATCGATAATGTTTTCGTTCATAAGCGAGTGTATTGTGCGCCTGGCAGGGATTCAACCGAGCCTTCCAGCTCCAGTATCAACAGAATGGAGGAAACTTCGTTTGCGGTCAAGCCGCTTTTGGAAATTATTTGATCGATGGGGGTTGGGTCAAAGCCAATCAGGTTCAGAATTTTTTGCTGCTCCGGGGAGGCGGCACTATAGGCCAGCTGCTCGGGGGAATCAAGCTCTGGCGGGCTTTTTTGTGTGGTTTCTGCTGCCTGCAGGCGTTTTTTCAGATCAACGGCCAAACGTTGACTCATGGGGCGGATCTCTTCCAGCATTTCCGAGGCGGATTCCACCAGTCGCGCGCCCTGTTTGATCAACTGGTGACAGCCTCGCGCCAGCGGGTTGTGGATGCTGCCGGGAATGGCCATGACGGGCCGGTTCATCTCCATGGTCAGCCGGGCCGTTATCAAGGAACCGCTCTTGAGACCAGCCTCACACACCAGGGTTCCCAGCGACAATCCGGCAATCAACCGATTGCGACGGGGAAAATGGCTGGCCGCCGCCGGGGTACCCAGGGGAAACTCGGAGACCAGAGCGCCGTGGCGGGCAATCCGATGGGCCAGTTGCCGGTGAGCGGCCGGATAAACAATGTCCAGGCCAGTGCCAGTGACGGCGATGGTGGTGCCTCCGGCATCCAGTGCCGCCTGGTGTGAAGCGCCATCCACGCCCAGGGCCATGCCGCTGGTGACGGTCAGCCCTGTCCGGGCCAGTTCACTGGCAAAATCGCGCGTGTTGCGTAGCGCGCCTTCAGTGGCGTGGCGACTGCCAATAATGGCCACCTGCGGCTGCACCAGGGTTTCTGCCTGTCCATGCACAAACAAGGCTGCCGGCGGCTGGGGTATTTCCCGCAGCAGAGGCGGAAACAGGGCGTCATCGCGGGTGATGAAATGATTGCCCGGTTGTTGCAACCAGTCCAGGTCGCGCTGTATGGTGGACAAGTCTGGCGAGCGCAGGGCCCCTTGGGCGGCAACAGGCAGCTTCCACTCGGGTGGGTAATGCGCGCGGCCAAAGGCTTCCCGAGGTGATTCCAGCTGCGCCATCAGGCGGTTGATGCGCACCGGCCCCAGCCCCGGGGTGCGTATCAGCAATAACCAGGCTTCGGTTTCTGTCATGCTGGCAATATAGGGCAAAGACCGCATAAAAGCAAAAGGCCCGCTAGGGAAGCTCTGATTGAATCTGGCGCGAGCAGATTGTCGTGTAAAATTGTTCAGTTCAAGGCGCAAGCCGCACGCAATAGCCAGCTATTGTGAAGGTTTGCAACGCAGGAATGGACGATTTTACGCCACGAGATGCCGTGTCACGATTCGATCAGAGCTTCCCTGTGACGCGAGCCTTTTGGATTTGTCAGCCGAGAGAGCCGGGATCACGGCGTGCGCACGTAGTCGTAAAGTTTGACCGGTCGTTTGCCCTCGGTGATGATGGCATAACTGATGTGCGGCGTGGTGCGGAACACCATGATGTGGCCCACGTACTCTTCTGGCAAAGTGACCATGGCTTTGGCCGGTTTGAACAGGGTTTTGAGGTCACCTTTGGGGTGCATGACTTCATCACGGATCAGTTTTTCCGGCCGGTTGACCTGAAACACATCACCCACCTGCACGCCGCTGGTGCTGCCGCGGTTGATGGCAACCACCTGCCATTTCCCGGCCCGGAAAAGGGCGTTGTTCAGCGCCACAACGCGTACGTTGTCGTCGTTGACCTTGCCGGGCTTGGGAAAGAAGTACGGGTTGTACTGGTGGTTGTTCAGCGGCAGGATCAAGTCACCGGCACGCACTTCCTGTTTGCCGTCATGGATCATCAGGGTGGCTACGTCCTTGTCCACATTGGTGACCTTGGCCGTGGCGATATCGGCCACTTCGTGACCCAGCACCTTGACGTTTTCCCAATACGTGCGGTCGATGTAGTTTTTCCAGAAGCGTCCCAGTACCTGGTCGAGGGTATGCGGGCTGCTCAACCGCCATTCCCTGGACTTGACGGCACGTTCATCGGACTCGTCCCAGGGGTAGTGCAGGGGCACCTCGTAGTAAGTCACTGTCGGGTGTGCCACCGCAAACGTTTCGCCCGGGTGTGCGTCCAGGTTACGCACGTAAATGGGATAGGGTGATGCGCCCATGACGCGGTCTTCGCTTATGGCCACCACGTAGGGCACGTTTTTGAGCTCTTCATCTGACAGGATACGCAGGTCTTCCAGGAAAGGCTTGATGGCATCCAGAGGAATGGCCGTGATGGCCTGATCGTGATCAA
>JALWKC010000208.1 GCA_026996795.1 Lysobacterales bacterium
CCCGGCAGGGCAAAATTGCTGATATGATGAAACGCGATCAGCTGGCGGCCTTGCTCGACTGGCCGCAGACGGACGCATTGGATCGATTATGGAAAAACTGAAACCCCTCAATCAATGGCTGGGCTGGGTGGCGCGGGAAATGTACCGCGATGGCCTGCTGACGCGTGAAGACGCCAAAAGACTGCTGCGTAACGCGGCCAAGCCGGTGAACTCCTCGGTGCATCCCTACGTCTCCCTGGCCGACTACGGCATCATCAACCAGAAAACCGGCAAGCCGTTGACGGTGGAATCCATCACCGAATGGGTGGCGGCCCGGCATGGACTGGATTACCTGAAAATTGACCCCACCAAAATCGACGTGGGCAATGTCTCCGAGCTGGTCTCCCAGGCCTATGCCAGCAAGCACAAGATCCTGCCGGTGGCGGTCAATGGCGAGCAAATCACCTTTGCCGTGGCGGACCCGGAAAACGACGCCTGGATCGAGGAACTGCAACGGCTGCTGCGCGCCGACATCAAACGCGTGCACGCCAACCCGCTGGATATTCAGCGTTACCTTTTTGAATTCTATGGCGTCAACCGCTCCATCCAGCACGCCAAGGCGCAGCACAAGGGGCGCTTGCTGGACCCGATTCTGAACCTGGAACAGATGGTGCAACTGGGCGCGCGCGGCGACCTGTCGGCCGATGACCAGCACGTGATCAACATAGTCGACTGGCTGTTGCAATACGCCTTTGAACAACGCGCCAGTGACATCCACCTGGAGCCCAAGCGCCACGAATCGCTGGTGCGCTTTCGCATCGACGGCAAATTGCATCAGGTGTATACCTTCCCGGCGCCGGTGATGGCGGCGGTGGTCAGCCGCATCAAAATCCTTTCGCGCATGGACGTGACGGAAAAACGCAAGCCGCAGGACGGCCGAATCAAGACCCTGTCGGGGCAGAACCGCGAAGTGGAATTGCGGGTTTCCACCATGCCCACGGCCTTTGGGGAGAAATGCGTGATGCGGATTTTTGACCCTGATGCGGTGGTCAAGACTTATCGCGAACTGGGTTTCAGCGAGAGCGAGGAAGCCACCTGGCAGGCCATGATCGACCGGCCACACGGCATTGTACTGGTCACCGGCCCCACCGGCTCGGGCAAAACCACTACCTTGTATTCCACCCTACGTCGCCTGGCCACTAACGAGGTCAATGTGTCCACCGTGGAAGACCCCATCGAAATGGTGTTCCCGGAACTGAACCAGATGCAGGTCAACCCGAAAATTGGCCTGAATTTTGCCGATGGCATCCGCACCCTCATGCGGCAGGACCCGGACATCATCATGGTGGGCGAAATCCGCGACCTGGAAACCGCGCAAATGGCGGTACAGGCCTCACTTACCGGACACCTGGTGCTGTCCACCCTGCACACCAATTCCGCCCCCGGTGCCATCAACCGGCTGCTGGATCTGGGCGTGCCCGACTACCTGCTGCGCAGCACCCTGGCGGGTGTTATTGCCCAGCGCCTGGCGCGCAAGCTGTGTGTGCACTGCAGACGCGAAGTGGCCACCGATACGACCGCCTGGCAGGCACTGGTACACCCGTTTGATATGCCGGCGCCGGCCACGGTGCACGAAAAGGTCGGTTGCATCGAATGCCGCAACACCGGTTATCATGGTCGATTGGGGGTGTATGAAATGATGCCCGTCAGCGAATCACTACGGGGCCACATTCTGGCCAATACGCCATCAGAAAAAATCACCGAAGCGGCGATGCGCGAAGGCATGAAACCCTTGCGCCTGGCCCTGGCGCAACATATTATTGACGGCCAGACGACCCTGGAAGAAGCCATTAAACTGACGCCGTTGATGCATCAATGAAGGCTGTTGGCAAAGATTCTCAACCGGATTCCAGCACCAACAAATCCATGCCTGTTCCGGACAAGAAAAAAACCGGCCAATCGACCGGTTTCGCTCGCCCAAAACCGTTCATTGCCATCATTCAAACCGGCCAGCCGCCGGAGCCGGTGCGCCGCCAGCACGGGGATTTCCCCCAGTGGTTTGCCCGACACCTGGGCGTGTCCGCAGATAGCATACGCGTTTATCGCGCCTTTGCCGGAGAAAATCTGCCCCCGCCAGGCAGCGCCGAATTCCAGGCCATGGCCGGGGTGATCGTGACCGGGTCGCCCGACATGATCACCGACCACCCCGAGTGGTCGGCGGCGGTGGAAAAATGGCTGCATACTGTCCTGCCCGGCACCATTCCCGTGCTGGGCGTGTGTTACGGCCATCAACTGCTGGCTCAGGCCGCTGGGGGTCGGGTTGACTGGAATCCACGTGGCCGGCAAATTGGCCAGGTGGCTTTCAAACACACGGATGCGGCGTGTCACGACCCCTTGTTTTCCCCGCTGCTGGCAGGCCAGACCGACGGCCTGAGTTTTTACGCCACCCACCTGCAGGCCGTGCAGGAACTGCCGGGGAGTGGGCAAAAACTGGGGGAAAGCGCGTTGGACAGCAACCATGCCTTCCGCCTGGGTCAGTGTGCCTGGGGCGTGCAGTTTCACCCGGAATTCACCGCGGAAATCACGCAGTCATTTATTGAATGCCGAGCCGATGACATTGCCGCCGAGGGGCTGTGCCCGGTGAGTCTCAAGGCCGGTATCACGGCCAACGCCGAGGCCCATGGCGAACGCCTGCTGCGCCAGTTTGCCGCTTTATGTTTCGGCACACAAACAGCCAGCAACGGCAAAACCGAGCTCAGGCGGCCTTAACGCGGCTGCGGTTGTTCTCATCCACAAAAACCAGTTTGGGCTGGTGCTCTTTGGCCGCCTCGGCCTCCAGGCTGCAATAGCTGCAGATAATTACCAAATCGTTCACCTGCGCCATGCGTGCGGCTGCCCCGTTGAGGCAGATTTCTCCGGGCTTGCCGTGAATCACGTAGGTGGTGAAGCGCGCGCCGTTGTTGCAGTTGTAAATGTCCACCT
>JALWKC010000209.1 GCA_026996795.1 Lysobacterales bacterium
GTCTTTTCAGTTCCGCAGGATCACTGTGTTTCCTATGTGGCTCCTTACGCCAGCGAACCGCGACTGGCCATCACCGGTTGGATGTTGGATAAATGACGACGAATAACACTGATTCGACCAACAAAGGGCTTATCCAGCGCTACGTAGCCTTATATCGGCGGGGTGATATGGAGTCACTATTAAAAGCCTATAAGAAAGAAAGCGGCACACTCCCGGACGAGGCGCATGAGCTGGCCGGCCTGGCGGCCCTGAAGGCACACCAGTGGGAGTTGGCCAAACGCATTTTCACCTACCTGGTGAGAGCCAGGGACGGTATCGCCGATCACTACCACCTGGGTCTGGCATTAAAGGAACTCGGTGAAGGGCAAGCAGCAAGCCTTCACCTGAAGGAGGCCGCCAAGGATGCAAAACTGCGTGTGGGGGCCGTATTGAACCTGGCGGAACTGGCCTTGAGGCAAAATGACGCACAGACCGCATTAACTGCACTGCTGCGGTTAAAACAGGAGATCGCACACTGGCCACAACAGGCCCGGTGGCTGGAAGCCCGTGCGCATTTTTTGCTGAGGGATTTTGAAGCCGCTTTGGTGGCACTTGAACTGCCCGGAACAAATAACAATACGGCAATGGGTACTGATGCCAATACCCTGTCAATTAAAGCGGCTATCTACCTGAAAATGCAGCGCTATGATGAAGCCGTGAGTCTCTTTCAGGAACTGGTCAACAAACAGGGGCAGAATCCTGAACATTGGTATAACCTTGCTGCGGCCTTGTCCAACCTGACCGATACGGAAAGCCTCAAACGGGGCATTGAAGCCAGTGATGAATGCATAAAGAGAAACCCCGATCACCATCGAGCGGCCTATACCCAGGCCTTGTGCTGGATCAAATTGGGTGAAACCAGTAAAGCCGTACCGCTACTGGAATCGCTTCTGCAACAACAGCCAGAAAAGCGCGAATACCGTTTACGCCTGGCGACGGCCTATTCAGACCTGGGGCGCCACCAGGAAGGTATTGCCTGTTTGTTGGCACAGGTATCGCCCTTAACCGCCAACCAGCAACGGCAACTGGGCATTATCACGGCCCGCAGCGGGGATTATGCCAGGGCCGAGGCCATGCTGGCCAAGGCGCATAGCCAAAACGATTGTGATCAGCGAACCATCGCTTATTTGGCCTTGAGTCGCTTGGCACAGGGCCGTGAGCGTGAAGTGCGCGAATTTGTCGATACGGATTACTTGCTGAAGAAATTCCGGCTCGACCCACGACCCGAGTTTAACAGCGTGGAGGAATTCAACCGCTGCCTGGCCCAGGACATCAAGCAACACAGCCGCTTGCGCCTTAACCCGTTGGGCCTGGCAGCCCGCAATGGCCACCTGACTGATGACCTGATGGCAGACAAAACCCCGGCTATCGTGAAATTTCACGCCTGGCTGAAAACCGCCATCGAAGACTATCTCAAGCAGATGCCAGATGACCCGACTCACCCACTGTTTCGGCATAAACAGGCCGTACTGGAAAGCGGCTACGTGCTGAATTTATGGGCTACCTGGGTCAAGGGTGACGGGTTTATCGACAAGCACATCCATGAAGAGTCCTGGATCAGTGGCGCCTATTACGTCACAGTGCCAAAAGTTGTTCGTGAAACGAGTGGAAGCAATCACACCAAAGGGCATTTTGCCTTTGGCTGCGTGCCTGCGGACTTGCGCCTGGATCGCCCGGTGGAAACCAAAACCATCTGTCCGCGCGAAGGGGAATTGCTGATTTTCCCGTCCTACCTGTATCATCAGACCATCCCCCATCAGAGCGATGAGGATCGCATTTCCATTGCTTTTGACCTGACCCCGAAAACGTGGCTTCAACAGAAAGAACACAAGCCGTGAACCTCGATGCAGCCAGTCAACAGGCCCTGGCCGAAGCCTTCAGCGCCTTGCAAAAAGGGGCAACGACAATGGCTCGCCAAAAAGCCAATGCAGTGCTTGAGGTTCACCCGCATCTCACCGATGCCTTGATGGCCGCTGGTTTGTCGTGGTTACAGGAAGGTCAGGTGGCTGAGGCCATTCCGTTGCTGGCAAGGGCGGTGGACTCTCGTCCGGGGAAGGTCTCAATTTGGATGCCTTTTCTGCACGCCTGTAAGCAGGCAGGAGAGCATGAGCTGGCAGCCAATCTGATTGAAGAGCACCTGTTGCCCCTGACTGATGACACAACATTGCCCGAGGCACTGATAAAACCGGTGGTGGAGACGCTTGAGGCAGCGGGTCGGTATGACAGCGTGATCGCGTTACTTGAGTGTTATGCACCGAATACCGAGGTCGACACGGCCTGGTCTCTGGGCTGCCAGGCCTGGAATCACGAGCTGCTGAATCAGTTGCCAGAAGCGGAAGGGTGCGCAACGCGGTGTGTGGCCATTGAACCGGACAATTTCCGCGCCAACAGCGTGCTGGCGCGCCTGGCGTTACGGCAGCGGCAGCCGTCACGGGCATTGGAGTATCTGGATGCCATCGGGCCAGTCAATAGCCCGCTGAATCAGGCCCTGAGTGAAAATATTCGTGCCCAGGCGCTGGAAATGCAGGCCCGCTATGAGGCCGCCTTTACCCATTACCGGTCAAGCAATGAACTGGTCAGGAAAACGGTGACTGCAAGCGGTGGTCTGAACCCCTACAGCATGGCGCTGGCGGAGATGCTGAGAAAGGTCCGGTGGGACCAATGGCCAAAAAACGCAATACACAGAGAAAAGGCGAGGTTGGCCACGCCTCCGGTTTTTCTGCTGGGCTTTCCCCGGGCGGGCACCACGCTGCTGGAAAAAATGCTGCAGGCACATCCCCGCATATGCAGCCTGGAGGAAAAACCCCTGTTGGCGCCGGTGTTCAGGCATTTCTTGCCCGGCGTATCCACACCAGCGCAGATGCAAAAGAAGCTGGAAGAGAGCGGAAAGTCGGTGTGGCAAGCCCTTCGCGCGGCGTATCTGGAGCAACAACAGAATTACCTGGGTCGGGAGGCGCAATCAGGCGAATACATCATCGACAAAATGCCGCTGAATGTCATGTATCTTGGGCTGCTGGCCTGGCTGTTTCCCGAGGCGCATTTTATTTTGGCGGTGCGGGACCCGCGTGATGTGGCCTTGAGTTGCTACTTCCAGCTCTTTCAACCGAATCCGGCCATGCAGCACTTTCTTGACTGGCAGCAGACCGCCCGTTTTCTCAATGCCACCATGATGGCCGGGTTGTCGGCCCGTGCCCAGTGCGAGCAACAAGTGCTCATGCACAAATACGAAGACTTTGTGGCCAATCCGAAGGCACAGGTAGAAAACATTCTCACCCGACTGGGGCTGGCCTGGGACCCAGCCATGGCCACCTTTCAGGACAAGCTAAAAGGCACGCGCATCAACACTCCCAGTTACCAACGTGTGACCCAGCCCATCGACCGTTCGCGAACACAGCGGTGGAAAAACTTTCGGCCCCACATAGAACAGGTGATTGGCGAACTTCATCCGGTCATGCAAGCGCTGGGCTATGACTAGGGAAGCCCTGATTGAATCTGGCGCGAGCAAATTGTCGTGAAAAATTGTTCAGCTCAAGGCGCAAGCCGCACGCAATAGCAAGGCTATTGTGGAGGTTTGCAACGCAGAAATGGACAATTTGACGCCACAAGATGCCGTGTCACGATTCGATCAGAGCTTCCCTAGCCATGCGGTCAGGCGGAGTGCGTGACCTGATTTCGCACGTAGCGGGGTAGCAGCATTGCCGGGTCGTGCAGCCAGCGTTCGACTGGCACCTGGCAGGCCAGTTTGGCGATGATGGCTGCGTGGCTGGCGGCCTGTGGAAAAGCGGGCACAACCGTTTCGTCCAGCACATTGGGATAGGCACGAAAGCCATCTCCAGCCAGGCAGTCAGGCCGGTTTTGTTGCATCCGCTCACGCAACTGCTCAGGTTTTAGTAAACCGGGTTCTGCTTGCGCGCTTAACACTAAGCCATCCTGGGTGGTGAATTCCTGCGCATACACTTCCCCCATGCGGGCGTCCGTGGCGGCAAGCAGCCGGGCCTTGTTTGGTGTGTGCGGATTGTTTTGCAGCCAGTGTTGCCACCCCGAGGCGGCGACGGCCATCAGGCTATTGACGGGAATAAGCGGACACCCCAGCGCCAGCCCTAACCCCTGAGTGGCGGCAATGGCAATACGCACGCCGGTAAAGGCGCCGGGACCCTGACCACAGGCGACAGCAGCGATTTCGTGCTTGCTCAGGCCGGCTTCGTTCAACACCTCATCGATAAACGAAAACAGCAGTTGCGTGTGTTGCCGAGGCGTGGAAGTGTGGCGCGAAATGCATTGGCCATCTGGTAGCAGCACGGCCACGGAACAGGACTCGGTGGCGGTGTCCAGGGCCAATATCGGTTGATGCGGGCGGATGGTGGCAGTCAAGGGCATTCACCTGGCTTGAGGGAAAGGTCGGCTGCGCGTATTATAGCTTTTTGCGCGAGCATCATGCTTCTAAACCACCAGGGGTTTCCATGGCATCATCATTTGAATTCAAGCCGTTTCGTCCTTTACATTTTTCAGCCCTTATTGTGTGTGTGGCCTTACTAGGGGTTTCCGTGGCCATGGCCGCAGGCAAGACCGGCAGTGCAAGCAGCCCTGAGCAAGCATCACATCAAGGTGACTGGCGGCTGAGCATTAAGGGCAAACCGGTGCAAGGGGCGCTGTTGATGGGTCAGACTCCTCCGGGGGCACAGGTTGTGGTCGATGGCACAGCCATTCCCGTGAGTGAACATGGCCATTTTCTGCTGGGCATCGGGCGTTTTGACACCCAGCCCATTCAGCTTGAAATCACCACCGGGTCGGCGGACTACCAACTGACTATTCCGATCATCAAACGTGATTTCCCCACCGAAGTGGTGGATGGGTTGCCGCCTGCGAAAGTCAACCCTCCAAAAGCGGTGCTCGATCGCATTCGCCGGGAAGGGGCGCTGATTGCCAAAGCACGCGCGGTGGTTGAGCCCAGAGAGGATTTCCTGATGCCATTTATCTGGCCGGCCAGTGGCCGGGTTTCTGGCGTGTACGGCAGTCGCCGTATCCTCAATGGCCAGCCAAAGCGGCCCCATTATGGCATGGACATCGCCAATAAAACCGGTACGCCGGTGGTGGCGCCGGCCGATGGCGTGGTGCGTCTGGCCGAGCCGGACCTGTATTACTCCGGTGGCACCATCATTATCGACCACGGCCTGGGCCTGACCAGCACCTACCTGCATTTAAGCCAGCTGAATGTGCGCCCGGGCCAGAAAGTCCATCAGGGCGAAAAAATCGGGGAAATCGGCGCCACGGGCCGTGCCAGCGGGCCGCACCTGGATTGGCGGCTTAACCTGGGCAAGAAACGACTGGATCCGCAACTGATTCTGAATTAATCCGGAATGCCTTGGGCGTTTGGGTGATTGACCAATCGCCACATCAGAAAATGCGGGCCGATAGCGGGAATATCAAACCGCGCGCCATGAATGGCAAAACCAGCCTGCTGATAGAAGCCAACCGCGCTTTCCCGCGCGTTGCACCAGACGAGCGTGTGCGGGCTTGAATTCGATACATCAGACACATCAGTCAGTGCTTTTTCCAGCAGTCGTTTGCCGATGCCTTTGCTCTGATAGGGCGGTAAAACGGCCATGCCACGCAGGCGCCAGTGTGTGTGGGTTTTACTAACGGGCAAGGCAATCGGGCAGGTTTGCCGGTAAGCCGACAGGCAGCCAATCACGGTCTTCGGGGCTTCGGGCAAAGCCGCCCAGTGTCGGCTGTCGGTGCTGGCGTCGGGGCTTTTGTCTTCGGGAAAAAGGCACTCATCCAGTGAAGCGTGCGGTCGCAGCACGCTGTGGCGCAGCGGCAGGGTGGCGTGCACAGGAACCGGGTGAATAAGGACAGGGTGTTGCAGTGGTTTTTCACTCACACCAATTACAGGCCGCCGGCCACGCCCTTGCTGGTTTCAGCAGTGGCATCGTGTGGATGCAGGCTTTCGTGGTGGTGCACGCGCAGCCAGAAATCGGCAATGGAGTCGTCCTGGTTCAGGCGGTGTTGAATGCGGCGTGCGGCGTCCTCGCAAAACATCAGGTTAGCGCCGTTGCGAAGCGCGAATGCCTGCTCGTCTTCGCGTTTGACCGCGGCCTGAACAGCGGTTTGTAGCGCGTCTTCCACGGCATCAATATAACGTTTGATTTCAATGGTTTCAGGCAGCCCGGCCAACACCAGCCGCACCATAGCGGTGGAACGCTGCGAATGCGGCGTGGCCAGTATGCCTTCCTCGCTGCCCAGCCACTGGATGATGGCCTCCCTGTCCAGTTTTTTGTTGGTGGGAAAATCCTGACTGAATTGCTGCTGGATCAGTTGCCGGGCCAGGGCGGCCGAGCAGGGACAGGTGCTGGAATAGGTGACTTCAAAACCCAGTTCCACGTGCGCTACTTCATCACCTGAGCGCATCACCAGCAGGGAGACCGGATAGGCGCGCCAGCCGCTGTTGTCGCTGACCAGTGCCGGCCGCCGGATCAGGGCTTCAAAGTCCACTTCAATCAGGGCCTGCTGGCTCAGCCCGGCATGGGACTGGAGAAATTGCCTGGTAACATCGGCCAACTGGTGCCAGCCAATGCGCTGATGGGTGAATACTTCATCACAGGCCAGGTAGAGCCGCGACATGTGGATGCCGCGTTTGTCTGGCGAATCCAGGCTCACTTCCGCCCGCACCCGTGCCACTGACGGCGGGACCGGGGCATCGGCCGCCACTGTCAGGGGCATTTCCATGCCGGTCATGCCCACCCACTGCAAGGCGCCACTGAAGCGGGCTTTCACATCGGCGGCGATGTCGGGCAAAGAGCAGGGAATATGGTGAGGGGGTTCAAGCATGGTTGGCTGATAATCGTGGGCAAAGCAATATTATACCCGTTGAGCCTGGCGGCAAACTATTTGCCTGGCAGGTTATTATTAACCTGGCATCAATATAGGCGATGTCAGGTTAATAGTGATTGGTTTATTAATTGATTGATGGTGCGTTGCTGGTCTCCGCCCACTCACCCGGTAAAAACCGCCAGTGCCAGGGCCAGCGTGAAAGCCGGCAGGCACGGGATGGGTTTCCGGACTTGTGCCCGGGGATGGTTTCCGCTCAGCCCTTGTCAGCGTCTTTGTGGGTGTTTTTGTCCTTGCTGCCGTTCTCGGTTTTGGTTTTTGGCATGGCGAAAAAATCGTCGCTCAGGCCGGTGTTCGTCTCCACCTTGTTGATGGTGATTTTCTGTCCGGGCTGGCCATTGATTTTACTGCTGATGGCGTGGGCTATGACCAGGCCGTCCACGGGCTTGTAATTGCTGAAAGCGGTTTCCACTTCCATCACCTGTCCCATGCGATTCAGCTTGGATTTTGTCACCACTTCCAGGCCATAATCCTTGTCGAGAAAGATGTGATCCACATCGCCGTCCTTTTTGGTCAGCTTCAATTCATAAGCCGGGGTGCCTTCCACATCGGCTTCGCCCACGTATTCCACCGTGTGGCCTTTTTTGGCGTAGTCAATCAAGGGGCCTTCAAAGTCGGCCATGTTTTTCAGGTCTTTTAACTGGTCTTCGGCCATTTTTTCCGGATCAGTCTTGCCCATGAACGGCATCACGGCCCAGCCGGTTTCACCGTCGTAGGACTGAATGCCTTTCATGCCCTGCACTTCAAATTCCATCCGCACTTTGCCGGGCCGTTTGAAATAAATGGTAAAAGGAGCCTCCATGGGGCCCATCAGCATGACACCGTGCATGGTCATGTCCTGAATCTTGTCCAGGGCTTCCCGCCCGCCGTGGGCTTGCAGGTTTTTTTCGATCAGGGTGTCCACGTTGACGCCGCTGTCTTTGGCGAAGGCCGGTGCGCTCAACGCCGCGCCGGTGATAAAGGCAGTGGTTAACAATACTTTGTGGGATAGTTTCATGCTGGTGTCCTCTCATTTGGGGTTAAGCCAGTGGCCGCTTCAGTCCCAGTCCGTTCAGGGGCGTGCCACAGGGTGCTATTTTGACCATATACTGGCATCCTAAGCCAAACCCGGGTGTTCAGCCTGTGCCAATGGTCACATTATTCCCCCGTGGTCAAGTGTGTCACCTCCGGAGTGCCGAATGCCGTGCGAAGGCTTATTGCTTTCCGGCAGCCGGGTGTTTTTCGTCCACGCAGGCAGGCAACAAGGTGACCAGATTCAGGCTGAATGAGGGCTGGTCGGGGGTCAGGTTATGCGCTTTTGGCTGCCTGTTTTTCCCGCTGCCTTCGCGCCACACCACGGTGTTGACGAAGTGGTCGTTGACTTCAAACAGTAAATGATTGCTGATGGTCAGCTTGTGCGCCGCAGCACAGTTCACCGAAGACAGTGGCCAGCTGAGGAATACCCAATTGGCCTTGGGGCTGCGATCGGTGCCTTCAACGGTCATGGGCAGGGCCTTGCCGTCAAGTTTTATGCGCAGGCTTTTTTGCAGGTAGTCGGCAATTCGGGTGAATTTTTCGATGGATTCAATGTCCTCCGGCAAGAGCTTCAAGGCCCCTTGCAGCTGCGTGCCGGTGCTGTCAATCTCCAGTTCAAGCAGACTTTGGTGATAGGGGTGAGCCCAGAGCAGGCCGGAGACAAGCAGCCAGCCGGTCAACAGAATCAAACGTAGCTTTGAGCAGAGAGAACGTTTTAGAGCCATTGCAGTAAATCCTTGGGGTGATGAAGTAATTGGGCCTGCCACTGCTGTGGCTGGTCATCGGGGTGCAGGTAGCCCCACAAGGCCACGGCCGCTGGCATGCCGGCCCGTTGTGCCGCCAGTGCGTCGGTTCTGGCATCGCCCACGTAAATGCCGTGTTGCGGGGCAATGCCAAGGCATTGCATGGCGTGTTGCAGGGGCTTCGGGTCGGGTTTGGCCACGGCCAGGGTATCGCCGGCCACCAGCACGGCCGCCGGTTTCAATTCGTCCACGGCGCGCACCAGCGGTTCACACAGCCAGCCGGGTTTGTTGGTGACGATACCCCAGGGTATCCGGGCCCGGTTCAGGCTTTCCAGCAGTTCCCCCACGCCGTCAAAAAGGCGTGTTTTTTCCGCCAGCCGCTGCTGATAAATGGCCAGGTAACGCTGGCGCAGAGGCTGCAGTTGGTGTGTATCCAAGGGGCCAAATACCGACTCAATCAGGCTTTTGGCGCCTTGCGTAACCAGGGCCTTGTGATCCTGGTAGTCAATGCGATGCGGGCGGCGGTTTTCCTCGGCCAGTTGTTGCAAGGCGGCCAGCATGTCCGGCGCGGTGTCCAGCAAGGTGCCATCGAGATCAAACAGCACGGCCTGCACGGGTTCAGTCACCAAGGGTAGTCCCCGTGCCGGAAACGGGGTTGGTGCGCGCACTCAGCAGGTAGTTAATACTCACGTCATGGCGATCCAGACATGCACGCTTGGACAGGGGGTTGTATTTCAGCCCGCAAATGTCGGTGACCGTGGCGCCGGTGGCTTGGACTTCGGTAAACAGCTCGGAAGGTTTGATGAACTGGTCAAAATGGTGCGTGCCTTTGGGCAACAGGTGCAGCAGGTGTTCGGCGGCAAAAATGCCCAGCAGCATGGCCTTTGGGGTGCGGTTGAGGGTGGAAAGGATGAGCGTACCGCCGGGCTTGAGCAGTCGCACCGTGGCGCGAATCACTGAGACCGGATCAGGCACGTGCTCGAGCATTTCCAGACAGGTAACCACGTCGTATTGACCGGCTTCAGTTTTGGCCAGGTCTTCAACGGCCATCTGCCGGTAATCCACCTCCAGACCGCTTTCCAGCAAATGCAAGCGCGCGGTCTGTAAGGTTTCGGCGGCCAGATCAATGCCGGTGACCTGTGCGCCTTCGGCGGCCATGGCCTCACACAGCAGGCCGCCGCCACAGCCCACGTCCAACACTTTCTGGTCGGCCAGTGGCGTCTGCTGGCGGATATAGTCCAGACGCACCGGATTCAGGTGATGAAGCGTTTTGAAGGGCCCTGCCGGGTCCCACCAGAAAGCCGCTGAGTGGTCGAAGTGCGCCACTTCCGCCGGGTTGACGTTGGGGCGGCTCTGGTGTGTGCTGGTTTGGTTTGTTTTTGTGTCTATAACCATCGTCTGACCTTTTTCCGGTAGTGGCGGTAAGCGTCCCCGAACAGGCGCTGCAAATACGCTTCTTCGGGCTTGATGATACCCCACTGCAAGACGCCAATGGTCACGGGGGTGAGCAGCAGGACCCAGGCATTGTTCCAGTACAGCCCCACGGCCAGTTGGCTGATCACAAAACCCAGGTAGATGGGGTTGCGACTGAAGCGGTAAATCCCGCTGGTGTATAAGGCATTGGTGGGGGTGTGCGGTTCTGGGTTCTGGCGGGTTTTCCAGAATGGCCACAGGCTGGCTGCAAAGATGAGCACTGCCAGGCCGGTCAGCGCCAGGGCCGAACTGGTCAGAGCGGTGTGCGTGATGACATCGGTTTCATCAATCACGGGCCAGGGCAGGGCATAGCGGTCAATCAACCAGCCGCTGCCTATGGCCGCGCCTGGGATCAGTGGCGGCAGGGTCAGCACCTGGGCATGATCGGTGTTGTGCGGCTTTGTGTCCATGGTGTGATAAGGGTGCGTAGTCAGGGGGCAATTGTATCACTTGCTGTCAGGAGAAGATGGCGCAGATCCCAGGTGCTCGATATACCCGTCAGGTCCATTACTGGGGAGGATAGCCCTCAGAATCCATCGGCAAAAATCAGGTCATCCGGGGCCAGCAGGGTTACGGCATCGGACTGGATGGCAAAGGCCAAGACCCAGTCATCGCCGGTGATGACGCTATTGTTGTCCACATCCAGCCACAGGGCCACGGCCAGGTCATACAGGCCAGGTGGCCAGGCGGGGTCAGTCTGAAAAGGGCGGCTGAGGTTTTGCTGGCCAAACGCGTTTAACAGCACGCTGCTGTCATTGGCCGGGTCTGAATAGTCGCTGCCAGATGCCAGCAGGCTGGCACCAATCAATATCGGCCCGAAACTGGCCGCGCCACTGGCCGCACCGGCGCGGTTGTCGACACTCAGGGCGATGGAAAAATCCGTGCCGGCGTTGAGCGTTTGTGGCCAGGCGGCAAAGGACAACAATGCCACCGGCGTGGTCGGGTACTGGCTGCGATCCCCACCGGGACTGCCCAGGGCGTTGTAATAGTGGTCGATAATGGCGGCCCAGTTTTCTCCCGCCTGGGCGTGGAAGTGCGTGCCCCACTGCGACATGCCCCGGCCGTGGCCAAAGCAGCCGCGTCTGGCGGAATCATCGGCCAGACAGGGCCAGCCATACAGCGGCGAACCCACAAAACCGTCGCCACAGGACAAATCGGCATTGGTGCAGCTCAGGCCGTCGTCGGGGTCATTCCAGGCATTGTTTTCTGCCGAATATTCCGAGCGTGCCAGCGCCCCGTTCAGTTCCAGCAGGATGCCACGCGTGGCTACCGCGGTGCTGACCGTGCTGGCGTAGCTGGTTTGTTCGAAAGCCTGGCAACACGGCCCGGCGCAGATGTCATAACCGTTGTAGGGGCTTTCGATGGCATGCCAGGCGCCATAGGAGCGAAACGGTACGCTGCCGGCTTTCAGGCTATCGGATTCCCAGCTGGAAATCCATTCATTATCCAGCCCTTTTTGCACGTAGGTCTCCAGCGAGAACACCTGGCTGGTGGCACAGCTGTTGCCGCAGCAGTAACCGCCAGTGGCTGAAAAACCCACTGCGATGCTGTCAGGCGGATCCATGAAAACCGCCCCGCCGGGGCGTTCGACGGGCACGGGTGGCGCCCTGTTATGACTGGCTGTGACCGGAGAAACGACCTGCGCGCTGGGCAACTGGCTGAGCTTGGCCTGCAGCCAGGAACGGGGAACGTGGCCCAGGGGCACATCTGAGAGGGGGTGTTTGAGTGAATGCGTTTCCACCCCGGAACCTCGCCGCAAGTCCGCAATCAGCTGTGGCCCGGCGTGCCAGTTGACGTGTTGCCAGACCTGCTGCACATGGTCGGGTGCGCTGATACGGATGGCCAGACCGGATGATTCTGCCGCCTGACCGAGCCGCTGATCCACATCCAGCGAGAAGAAACCGTTGGCATGGCTGTGAACGCGTCGGGTGACAGTGCCTGCTTGTGCCGTGACCACCGCATTAGCCAGTGGCTGGTGCGTTTCGGCATCCAACACGTGGCCACAGACCTGACCAGACTGGCAGCGTTCCTGGGGGTGTTCGCCAGTTTTACCATCGGTGGTTCTGGCAGGTAAGGGATCCAGCCAGATGGTGGTCAAGTGCACCGCATTGCCGGGGGG
>JALWKC010000210.1 GCA_026996795.1 Lysobacterales bacterium
GACGAGAGCAAAAAGGATCAAGCAAAAATGCTGGGCTACACGGTGGTGGATATTCCAACGGTCATCATCACCCATCTCTCGGAAGTTATCAAATCGCACTCTTACGAGATTTTGGGGCGAAGCGAAACCAAGGAGCTGGTAGAGGCTCTTGCCAAGCGCTATCCAATCGTCAAAGATCTGGTGCCCGAGCAGGTGAGCTACTCGATTCTTCATAGGGTATTGCAGAACCTCCTCAAAGAGCACATCCCCATCAAAGATCTGCTTACCATCATAGAATCACTCTCAGACAACGTCAACAAAACCACAGATACGGACATTTTGACCGAAATGGTAAGAGAGTCGCTAGCGCGCCTTATCACTTCCATCTATGCTAAAGATGGAGTGCTCTACGCCATGACTTTGGGGAGTGAGAGCGAAGAGTATCTTTTTGAGAAGATCAAAGAGTACAATGGCAATCTGCCGCCAATCGATCCTATGAAGTTGCAAAATTTTATTGTGCAAATCAACAGCAACCTGGAAAAATTCATCATCGAGCAGCGAACGCCGGTGCTGCTCACGTCCACCAACGTGCGCAGATACGTCTATAAGCTTATAGAGCCTTATCTCTCCAATGTGGCGGTGCTTTCATACAACGAGATAGAGCCAAGAAACAAACTCAAAAGGACCAAAACAGACCGGAAACTGAGGCAAACACCACCGCGGAAAAAACGCGCCCGGAAAAAAACAGGGGGACCCCCGTCCAGAATACACCCGACATACCCGAACAGCGTGCCGAAGCCCCGCAAAAAGACACTTCGGCACAAGCGCGGCGTAAAGCAGCCATGGAAGCGGCACGCAAACGCGCCGCCGCCCTACGGGCCCAAAAACAGCAGGAGACTGACACATGAACCGCTGGCCACCCCATGGCGCCCCTTTCCTGCATACCGACACATCCGTGGCGAAAGTGATGCTGCGGGTGCAGATTGCTTCAATCCTGCCATTGCTGGTGCATATCTACTACTTCGGCTGGGGCATTGCCGTGCAGTGGATGCTGGCCATGCTCACCGGTCTGGTGGTGGAGTACGCCATGCTGCACCTGCGTGGACGACCCGTGAAGCCTTTTCTGCTGGATGGCAGCGCGGTCATCACCGTCACCGGACTGACTTTCTGTATCCCACCGGAAAGCCCCTGGTGGCTGATCGTCATTGGCGTCAGCTTCGCCCTGATCTTCGGCAAGCACCTGTATGGCGGGCTGGGCTTTAACCCATTCAATCCGGCCATGCTGGGCTATGCCTTTCTGCTGGTCAGCTTTCCCGCGGAGATGACCCAATGGACCCTACCCTCCGCGGTCAGCGGCCATACGCTGTCCATTATGGACTCCATGATCAAAATCTTCACCGGCCACCTGCCCGACAGCATCATGGACCAGGTCACCGGCGCCACCCCGCTGGATCATGTCAAAACCGGTCTCACTCAGGGGATCAGCGTTCCGGAAACGCTGAACAATGCTCAAACCATCTGGAACGGACTGGCGGGACACGGCTGGATTCAGGTCAATCTGGCTTTCATGCTGGGCGGGCTTTATCTGCTCTGGACACGCACCATCCGCTGGCAGTATCCAGTCGGGTTTCTGGCGGCGCTGGGGCTGATGGCCGCGATCTTCCATACCATCGATCCTGACCACTATGCCCCGCCGCTGTTCCATCTGCTCTCCGGCGGCACCATGCTGGCGGCGTTCTTCATCATTACCGACCCGGTGACCGCTTCCACCACGCCATTGGGGCGCTTTATCTACGCTGCCGGCATTGGTGTGCTGGTGTATATCATCCGCACCTGGGGCGGTTATCCAGATGGCATCGCCTTCGCCGTACTGCTGATGAATATCTTTGTGCCGCTGATTGATCAGTACACGCAACCCCGCGTCAGAGGACATGCCCGATGAGCCCGGAACTGCGCACACACCTGTTGAAAGCCAGCAGCCGCATGGCGCTGTTTATCGGCATCGCCATTGTGATCCTCGTCAGTGTCCGCGCCTGGGTGGAACCCAAAATCGAGGCGGCACAGAAAGCAGCGCTTCAGGCCAGCCTGAATGAGCTGATCCCTGCCGAGGCATATGACAATGACCTTCTGCATGACACGAAGCAGGTGGTGGCGCCTGAATATCTCGGCACAGACAAGCCGGTGACGATTTACCGTGCCCGTAAAGACGGCAAGCCTGTAGCCGTGCTGTTTGAAACCATCGCCCCGGATGGCTACAGCGGTGATATTCGACTGCTGGTCGGGATTCGTGCGGATGGCCGCCTGCTGGGTGTGCGCGTGCTGGAACACCGTGAGACGCCTGGGCTGGGTGATAAAATCGAAAAGGCCAAATCCAACTGGATTGACAGCTTCACAGGTAAACACCTGACGCCGGAGAACGCCGCACAATGGGCGGTTAAAAAAGACGGCGGCACATTCGATCAGTTCACCGGCGCCACCATTACCCCCCGTGCGGTGGTCAAGGCGGTTAAAAAAGCCCTTGAGTTCTTTAACGCCAACAGGGAGAGGCTGTGGCAATGACGCTGGATCGTGTTCGGGAAATCGTCTATGACGGCCTATGGAACAACAACCAGGCGCTGGTGGCGCTGTTAGGGCTATGCCCACTGCTGGCTGTCACCAATAACGCCATCAATGGACTGGGACTTGGATTGGCCACTCTGGCGGTACTGGTAGTCTCCAATGTGCTGATTTCCCTGATACGGGATTATGTGCCCAAAGAGGTGCGTATCCCCATTTTTATCGGCGTGATCGCCACAGCGGTCACTATCATCGACATGCTGATGGCCGCCTATGTCCACGAGCTGCACAAGCTGCTGGGCATCTTCGTGCCGCTGATCGTCACCAACTGTGTCATTCTGGGCCGTGCTGAAGCCTTTGCCTCCAAAAACCCCGTCTGGGCGTCCGCGCTGGACGGGCTGGCCATG
>JALWKC010000211.1 GCA_026996795.1 Lysobacterales bacterium
GCACACTGGGTTTCGACCCAGCGGACATGGCCGCGGCCCTGTACACCGATCAGTTGGTGCCCATTGCCCGGGTCAAACTCAAGCCTGGTCACCAGATGGAAGCCTTCTGGGACGAACTGTTTGCCCTGATCGAGGAAATTCGTCAGGAAAGCGGCTCCAATGGCACCTTCGTAATGGAAAAAACCAAAACCGATACCACGGTTGAATACCTGGTCAAAGCCAACGACACCCGCTTTATTGTGCACCTGGCAGATAAATGGCTGGTCATGTCCGTGGCGCCGGTGGTGGTTTACGAAAAGCTCAAGGACGAAATCGTGGGGGCAAAAAAACCGCAAAAGTCCCTGGCCAACACCGACGTCCTGAAAGAATTTTACGCCCGCTACAGGTATCAACCCGGCCAGGTTTTCTGGGTGGATATCCTCTCGCTGGCGTCCTACGTGGTGGACCCGCAAAATCACCCGTCGGCCCTGATAGATTATTATGTAGAAAATGAACCGGTATCACCGGTCTGCAAACAGGAATTTCTGCAACTGATTGGTCACTTCCCGCGCCTGGTCGGCGGCATCACCGCCGTTGACAACCACCAGTTGGGTAACCAGG
This sequence comes from Lysobacterales bacterium, assembly GCA_026996795.1. GTDB lineage: Bacteria > Pseudomonadota > Gammaproteobacteria > Xanthomonadales > Marinicellaceae > S144-45. The sequence goes on from JALWKC010000211.1 coordinate 601, forward strand.
TTCTCTGGGAAATGGACAACACCGTGGCCCCGCGACTGGCCAAACTGGAAGGCGAAATCCCGCCTTTTCTGGACAGGCCCGAACTGGCCTTTGGCATGAGCTTTGACCTGCCAGGCAGCATTACTGCGGCCGCAGAACTGGCGCAGGCGGTGATCCAGCAGCCTTTTCAATGCCCAAAACTGCAAGAATTGAACCAGGCTGCTCAAACCCTGCAAGCGGCCACGCTTAAGCCTTTGCCGCCGTTTGTGGGCAATTTCAAGGGCTTTGGTTTTTCACTGAAAAATCTGGAGCTGAACCTGGACAATGTGAATCTTAACGACATCAACATGGAACAGGCCGGTGATCTGGTCCGTGTGGAAGCCGCCTTTGGTATCACCTTTGAAAACGTTCCGGCCCTGCTGGGTCTGGCGCAACTGACCAGCCCCAACCTGGCCAAGCTGAACATCAAGCCTGACGGTACCCCGGTGGACCTGTCGCAACTGCCTGAACTGCAGGCCATGCCCATTCCGGCACAACTCAAACCGCTGTGGCTGGCCATGACCACCGATCGCCTGATCCTTACCGCCGGCATTGAAAAGCCCGCCGTGGCGAAAAAACTGGCCAGCGCGCCCGGCTATGACAAGCTGATGAAATCGGAAGCCACCGCTGAACTGTATCTGGAACTCATGCAGCAGGCACAGAGCCTGCAAAACGCAACCAGCATTCAACCCACACCGCAAGAGCTGCAGAAAACCATCGAAATATGGCGTAAATACCTGCAAAAAAGCCTGTGGTGGGAGCGCCAGGACATGAGTATGGACTTTACCCAGCGCGGCATGGAAATCAATGTCGAGACCACCTATTAAACGCGCCTGAGCGCCCTTTTATCCCGAGCACACGGCCGGCACCCCCGGCCGTGTTGCGTGTTTAACCCCTTTGACCCCGGTAAACGCCACCGGCGTGCGTTCCCAAAGGCATTTAAGTGGTGTAAACTACTGTGTCGGAATAACCAAAAACTACCGGAGTGATCCATGAAACTGTCTGTGAAACTTGTTGCCCTGTTGCTGATTGTGTCTTTGAGCGCGTGCAAGAAAAAAGAAGAAATCAAGCCCGAGACCGAAACCACCACCCAAACCACCACCCAAACCACCACGACTGAAACCACCGGCGTGGAAACGCATCGTTCACCCATGGACATCTGCTGTTCCCCACAGGATCTTGACGACCCGGAAAGCTTGCTGTCCAAACGCGTTATCTATTTTGATTTCGACCAGGCCACCGTGCGTCCGGAATACCGCGATATCGTGGCCATTCATGCCCGTTACCTGAACCAGAACCCGAGTGCACACGTGACCCTGGAAGGCCATGCCGATGAACGCGGCTCACGTGAATATAACTTGGGCCTGGGCGAACGCCGCGCCAAGTCTGTGGCCAACCTGATGAAAGCCCAAGGCGCTGCCAGCAGCCAGATTGACATTGTCAGCTATGGCGAAGAACGCCCGGTGTGTACCGAAAGCAATGAAGCCTGCTGGTCAAAGAACCGCCGGGTGGAAATCGTTTACAACCACAAATAAGCCCGTCGCATGCCATATGCGGCCTCCAGGCCACGGCAGGAATTTTCTGCCCTGGCCATGGTCAGATAGACCCGAAGCACGCTACGGGTTTGGCGACCGTCGATAAACCCGGGTTTCCGGGTTTTATCGTTTGTGGCCCATGTACCCGACAGTCTCGTGTCACTTTGAAGTTACACCACCCACACAACCCCCACAAAACAGGTTTTGCCATGAAAAAAATTGCACTTGTTCCGACCCTTTGTCTGGTGTTGCTGTGGCCCCTGAGTCAGAGTGCATCGGCCCAGCAGTTAACTATTCAGGAGCGTTTGGCCCGACTGGAACGCAACAGCGGCAATTCCCAGGGCATGGCCGAACTGGTCACCCAGATTCAGCAATTGCAACAGGAACTGGCTGAACTGCGCGGTCAGCTGGAACAACAAGCCTTTGAACTGGAATCCCTGAAAAAACGCCAAAAAGTGCTGTACATGGACGTGGACAGCCGCTTGCAGGCACTGGAAACCCGCGACCCGGCCACAGCCACCAACCATTCCAACCCCCAGGGCATGAACGACCGCAACAACCCGCCAGCGGAAAATACGGGAACAAGCAGTCAACCGCAGGTGCGTGAACCGGTCAATGCGCCAGTGAGCACCACTGGCATGGCCAACACCACACTGCAGCCACAGGCCACAAGCCAGGAAGACGCCACCGCCACGGCCCTGTACGAAGAAGCCTTTGCGCATCTGAAAGCCGGCCGCTACACCGACTCGGCGCGCCTGTTTGAAGATTTCATCCAGCGTTATCCCGATCACGAATTAACCGACAATGCCTATTACTGGCTGGGCGAATCGTATTACGTGACGCGCAACTACGAACTGGCGCTGGATGCCTTCGAACAACTCAAAAGCCGCTTTCCCAACAGCAACAAGCTGGCCGATGCCCTGCTCAAGATCGGCTACACCCAATACGAGTTGGGTTTGTACCCACAAGCCTGGCAGACACTGCAAACTGTGGTGAGTGAATTTCCCTCCAGCGCCGTGGCCCGCCTGGCCCAGACCCGCCTGCGCAAGATGCAGCGTGAAGGCAAGGGTGGCTAAGGAAGCTCTGATCGAATCATGAACTCGCTTCTCATGCCGGAAATGTCCGATAACTGCGTTGAAGTCCTTGCCAATGGCTCGCTATTTGCTGCGAACTTCGCCTTGTTCTCGGACATTTCCGGCATAATCTGCTTCGTCCAGATCCAATCAGAGCTTCCCTAATGCACGGCAACGCCACACCAACAGCCGCAAACGAAACGCAATCCGATTCCGCCCGGGTGCCAACACGTCACCGGCAACTGAAAATCAGCGAAATCTTTCATTCTTTACAGGGTGAATCCTCGCGCGTGGGCCTGCCGACGGTTTTTGTCCGCCTCACCGGTTGCCCCCTGCGCTGCGTCTGGTGCGACACGGAATACGCTTTTCATGGTGGCCAGTGGATGGATTTTGAAGCCATCACCAATGAAATCCGGCGTCACGAAACGCCTTACGTGTGCGTCACCGGCGGTGAACCGCTGGCACAAAAACGCTGCCCGGCGCTACTGGACGAACTGGTTCAACACGGCTTTCAGGTGTCGCTGGAAACCGCCGGCGCCTTGCCCATTGAAGGCATCAACCCGGCGGTCAAAATTATTATGGACCTGAAAGCGCCCGGCTCGGGCGAGTCGGCCCGTAACCGGTGGCAAAACATCGATCACCTGAAACCCGCCGACGAAGTCAAGTTTGTCATCGCGGACGAAACCGACTATCGCTGGAGCGTGGAGCAACTGCACCGGCACGCCCTGGCCGACCGCTGCCAGGTGCTGTTTTCGCCCGTGGCCGGGGAATTGCCACCACAACAGCTGGCCGAATGGGTATTGCGCGATCACCTGCCGGTGCGTTTTCAACTGCAATTGCATAAAATCATCTGGAACGACACCCGCGGAAAATAAATAATGTCAGAAAACACATCCATTAAAGATGCCTCGGCAAGCGATGCCTCGGGCGCCAAAAAATGCGTGGTGCTGCTCTCCGGTGGACTGGATTCGGCCACCTGCCTGGCCGTGGCGCGTGACCAGGGCTATGACTGCTACACCATGGCCGTGGATTATGGCCAGCGCCATCGGGCCGAGCTGGCCGCCAGCGAAAAACTGGCCGAGGCCATGGGCGCGGTGGCGCACAAGGTGTTGCACATCGACTTGCGCAACATTGGCGGCTCGGCCCTGACCGACGATATTGACGTGCCCGAAGAGCGCCAAGGCGGCATTCCGGTCACCTACGTGCCGGCACGCAACACCATTTTTCTCTCCATGGCCCTGGCCTATGCCGAAACCGTGGGCGCTGAACGCATTTTCATCGGCGTCAATCAGGTGGACTATTCCGGCTACCCGGATTGCCGGCCGGAATTTATCCAGGCCTTTGAAAAACTGGCGCAACTGGCCACCAAGGTGGGCGTGGAAGGCCAGCCACTGCGCATCGAAACCCCGCTCATCGACCTCAACAAAGCAGAAATTATCCGCCTGGGCGATTCACTGGGAGTGGATTACGGCCTGACGGTCTCCTGCTACCAGGCCGATGAACAGGGCCGCGCCTGTGGCCAGTGCGATTCTTGCTATTACCGCAAGAAAGGTTTTGCCGAAGCCAGCGTGCCTGACCCAACGCCCTACCAGAGTCCCGCCGACGCCCCGGCATGAGCCTTGGCCTGCGCATCAGCGGCCTGTACCGCTACCCGGTCAAGTCCATGGCCGGTGAAGCACTGCCCCAGGTCAACGTTGACGCACTGGGGTTGTCCGGTGACCGGCGCTGGATGCTGACCGATGCCGAGGGCCGCTTTCTCAGCCAACGCGACCTTCCGCGCATGGCCACCGTCCACGCACGGTTGCTGGATAATGGGGTGTTGCAACTGGATTACCGATTGGTTCGGCTACGCATTTCGCCGCAGGACTTTTCTGCCAGCACCACTGACTGCCGGATCTGGAAAGACACGGTGCCAGCGCACCCGGCGCGGCCTTCCATTAACAAAATCCTGAGCCAGTGGCTGAAAACGCCTGTCCGTCTGGTGAAGCTGGCCGGAAGTGCCCGTCGCCAGGTGGACACTCACTTCGTTCCCCCCGGCGTGCGAACCGGTTTTTCTGATGGCTTTCCCCTGTTGATCCTGTCGCAGGCCTCACTGGATGACCTCAACCGGCGCATCGGCCGCGCGCACACGCCTTTTGAAGTGCGTCACTTCCGCCCCAATGTGCTGATTGACGGCTGCGATGCCTATGCCGAAGACCGCTGGCAGACACTGCGCGCCGGCCCGCTGCGGCTGCATCTGGTCAAGCCCTGTTCCCGCTGCGCCATCACCACGGTGGACCCGGACAGCGGCCGTTTTTCCGGCCCCGAACCGCTGGCCACCCTGGCTGTTTACCGGCGGCGGGGTAACAAGGTCTATTTTGGCCAGAACGCCTGGGCGCAAGGGCCAACGCCCACCGAGGCGGTCGCTGCGTCACCGGTGCTGCGCCTGAATCAGGCCGTGGTGGTGGAAAAAACCCAGGCGGGATAATCAGGCAGACTGCAACGCACTCAGGCGGGCGGAAATTGCGTTTTTTCGCAAAAAAAGCTTGTCAGAATCGCCGGATTCTCCTATCATACGCATCCTTCGCGCGGCGTGGCGAAGGTTCTGAAAAAATCCCTGTGGGTCGTTAGCTCAGTTGGTAGAGCAGTGGACTTTTAATCCATTGGTCATAGGTTCGAATCCTATACGACCCACCACCCTTTCTCTTTCTTGTTTTTCCCTGGTCTCACAGTGCCTGAAGCCGGTGTTTTCGTGTGTCTGCATTTTGTGAGTTGGCCGTGATCGTTCAGTGAATTGACCAACAAATTAACCAGTGAATTTACCGCGGCAAAAGGCAGGCGTGCTTCGCCCTGCCTGATGCCAATAGCCGGTTGTCAGAAAACGCGCTAGCGACGCCGGCCGATCAAGGCTTTCCACAGCAGGTTGACCACCTTGGTGCCCAGCGAACGGGCAATGCTTTTGCCGGCGGTTTCCCACACCGTTTGCCGGGATCGGCCTTTTTTGGTGCTTTTGGCCTTGGTTTTTTCTGCCGCCTGGCGCTGTTTTTCTTCAGCCAGCCGGGCCTCGGCCTCGGCTTTTTTGCGGGCAATGTCCTCGGCACGCTGTTTCAGGGTTTCGTAGGCCGATTCGCGATCCAGTGGCGTGTCGTACTTGCCCGCCACCGGCGAACGTGTCATGACTTGCTGGCGTTCGTCTTCCGTGATTGGCCCCATGCGGCAACGCGGCGGGGCAATCTTGCAATAGTCCACCACCGACGGCGCGCCGCCTTCTTCCAGGGTTGAAACCAGGGCTTCGCCCACGCCCATTTGGGTGATGATGTCTTCGGTTTTGAATTTGGGGTTGGGACGGAAACTTTCAGCCGCGGCCCGGATCACTTTCTTGTCCTTGGGCGTGTAGGCACGCAGGGCATGCTGTACCTTGTTGCCCAGCTGACCCAGCACCGATTCAGGAATGTCACCCGGTGACTGGGTGCAAAAGTAGATGCCCACGCCCTTGGAGCGCACCAGCCGCGCCACCTGTTCAATCTTGCGCAACAATTCCTTCGGCGCGTCATCAAAAATCAGGTGCGCCTCGTCAAAAAACAACACCAGCTTGGGCACCGGCAAATCGCCCACTTCGGGCAGGGATTCAAACAGTTCGCTCATCAGCCACAACAAAAACGTGGCATACAGCTGGGGCTTCTGGATCAGCTCGCGCGAATCCATGATGTTGATGATGCCCCGCCCCGACAGATCCTGGCGCATGAAATCGGCCAGTTGCAGGGCCGGTTCGCCAAACAGGCGATCCCCGCCCTGCTGTTCCAGCTCCAGAATGCGGCGCTGTATGGCGCCAATGGAGGCTGGCGTGACGCGGCCGTAATTCTGGGAGATTTCGCGGTGGTTGTCGCCCAGGTAAATCATGAGCTGCTGCAGGTCTTTCATGTCCAGCAATGGCAGGTTCTGCTCCCGGGCCAGTTTGAAACCCACATTCAGCACACCTTCCTGCACGTCGGACAGCTCCAGCAGGCGGCTGATAAGCATGGGACCCAGCTCGGCAATGGTGGTGCGCACCGGATGGCCGTATTTGGCAAAAATGTCCCAGAACACCACCGGCGAGGCTTCGAATTTGTAGCCTTCGATGCCGAGTTTTTCGGCCCGTTGACGCATTTTTTCCTTTTCCGGCCCGGCTTGGGACAAACCGGCCACATCGCCTTTGACGTCGGTCACGAAAACCGGCACACCCAGGCGCGAAAAGCCTTCGGCCAGTACCTGCACGGTCACGGTCTTGCCGGTGCCGGTGGCGCCGGTGACCAGCCCGTGGCGGTTGGCGTAATGACCGAGGATGACTGCTGGCCGCTCGCCGGTACCGAAATGCAGCTTTTTGACGGGGTTTGCGTTTGTGGTTCCGCTTTCGCTCATGTTCTGGCTCCGTAACGTTTTTCCAACCAGTGGTAAATGGCGCTCATGCCCATGGCTTCGCCCCCAATGGGCCGGCCGGGAATGCCACGATTGTTCCAGCCAAAGGTGTCAATGTGAATCCAGGGAATGTCCTTTTCCACAAAATGCTCCAGAAACAAGGCCGCGGTGATGCAGCCGGCCATGGACAGGTTGCCGACGTTGCTCAAGTCGGCAATGGTGCGGGTGATCATGCTGTTGTAGGGCTGGTACAAGGGCATGGGCCAGAGTGGGTCATGGGTTTCGTTGGAGCAGGCCACCACTTCGCTGCTGATGCCATCGGTGTTGCAGAAAATCGGTGGCAGTTCCGGCCCCAGGGCCACCCGGGCCGCGCCGGTGAGGGTGGCAAAGTCGATAATCAGTTCCGGCTGCTGTTCAGCCGCCAGCGCCAGCGCATCGGCCAGAATCACCCGCCCTTCGGCGTCTGTGTGGCCAATTTCGATGGTCAGGCCCTTGCGTGAGGTGACAATATCGCCTTGGCGAAAGGCATTGGCCGAAACGGCATTTTCCACCGCCGGAATAATCACCTGCAGCCGCACTGGCAGGTGCTGGTTCATGATCAGTTGCGCCAGGCCCAGTACGTGCGCGGCACCGCCCATGTCCTTTTTCATGTGACGCATGGACGTGGATGGCTTGAGGTTGATGCCGCCGGTGTCAAAGCACACGCCCTTGCCCACCAGGCAAATGAGTGGATCCCCGGCCTGGCCCCACTCCATATGAATCAGCCGCGGCGCCTTGTGGCTGGCACGCCCCACCAGGTGCACACCGGGAAAGTTTTCCTCAAGCAGGTCATCACCGACGATCTCACTGAAGGTGGCGCCGTGTGATTCGGCCATGTCCCGCACCACCGCTGACAGTTCCGAAGGCCCCATGTCATCGGCCGGTGTGTTAATCAGGTCGCGCACCAGGGTGGTGGCCGCCACGCGCTCGGCGGCTTTTTTGTGCCGCTCAAGCAAACCCGGCACCACCAGCGTGGCCGGTTGGCGTTCCTTGTTTTTATAGCGGTCAAAATGATAGGCGCCAAAGCCCCAGCCCAGCACGGCCGCATCGGTCAGGCGTTGATCGTCGGATTCCAGCCGGTAATGGGCCAGGGGCAGTTTATTGGGCAGCTGGGAAAAATCATACGGATTGTTGTCGTTCCCCACCAGGGCAATGACGCGCTCCATGTTGCCGTGCTCATCGTGCAGCCGCAGGTGCTTCAGCGGCTGTTCGCCGAAACGATTGACCTTCACCCAGTTGCGGATTTTGTCGTTCTGTTTTTCCAGCCACTGGTCAAACTCGGCCTGGCGCACGGGAATAATGGGCACCGTGGTTTCCTGGCTGTCGGCCAGCACGTAATCAAGCATGGAGGGTCCTTGCGGTTCGAAATTTGTGATTATACACCGACGTTGTCAACCAAATCCGCACCAAGGGCGTTATTCATTCACAACCTGTCAATGCACGGGTGATTTCATCAACCAACGGAGTAATGACATGCAAACACTGTGGAAATTTGCCGGTATCGCCTTTCTGGTTCTGAGTTTTTCTTCCTGCTCAGCCCACCCGCCCAAAAAAGTGGTGGTGGACGACCACCCCAAGAACCGCACGTATGTGATCGTACACACCAAACCGGCGCGGCACCGCCATTGCGTCAAGCACCGCAAGCACTGGCACTGCTTCAAAAAATAAGCCCGGATTTCTGCGGTAAGCCGGGGGTGAACGTGACCGGATTCACAAAAGCGCTTCCCGACCGTTAAGGCAGGATTCACCCGTCTACCGGTAGAGTAGGCCCATACCAACAGCAACCACCCGGCGCTTCAGCGACTGAAGACGCTATACTGGGTTGCCATGATGAATGGGTGATTAACGGGGGAAAACCAGATGAACAAGAAATTCGGTCACTACGAAGTGCAATGTGAACTGGGCCGCGGCGGCATGGGCGTGGTCTACAAGGCATGGGAGCCGTCATTGAATCGCCACGTGGCGATCAAGGTGTTGGGGGAGCACCTGCTGTCAGATGAGGCGGTGCGCGAACGTTTTGTTCGCGAAGCCAAAAGCATGGCGGCTCTGAACTCTCCTCACATCATCCAGATCTATTTCATTGGTGAAGAAGAAGGCCGGCCCTACTTTGCCATGGAGTACATCGAGGGCCAGTCACTGAGCGATCTGCTCAAGGACAACAAGGTATTGTCCGTGGAACACGCACGTGAAATTCTGCGCCAGTCCTGCAAGGGGCTGGGCGCGGCACACAACGCCGGTGTGATCCACCGCGACATCAAACCGGGCAACATCATGCTTTCCACCGAGGGCCAGGTCAAGATCGCTGATTTTGGCATCGCCCGCACCCGCGAGCTGGGTGACAAACTCACCAGCACCGGGGAGTTTGTCGGCACGCCGGGCTACCTGTCACCGGAAGTATGTGTTGGTCAGGAAGTGGACGCGCGCGCCGATATTTTCTCATTGGGCATCGTATTTTACGAAATGCTGGCCGGTGGCATGCCCTTTAATAACGACAGCCCGCTGGGCCTGATGCTGGAAGTGGTGCAGGCGGAAATCCCGGACATTCGGCAGATTAACAAACAGGTGGATAAAAAGACCAGCCAGATTCTGCAAAAAATGATCGCCAAATCCGTGCACGACCGTTACCAGCACTGTGCGGAAATCATTCAGGACCTTGGCCCGGCCAAAAGCCAGCTGAACCTGAAAACCATTGAGGCCCAGCGGCGTGAAGCGCCTGCGGCGGCCAAAACCGCCAGAAGCCGCGTCACCACACCCACTGGCGAAATCCCCACTGCACCGGCTCTGGCGGCTTTGACCGGCAGCCACACCCAGCTGGTCGCCCAGCCAAAAACACGCGGCAAGGGCTGGCTGGTTGCCGCGACGCTGTTTGTGGTGGTTGGCGCCGCCGCAGCGGGCTATTACACCGGATACCTGCCCATGCCTTTTGATGGCAGCGGCCAGCGCTCCACGCAACCGGCACTGATGCTGGCCGGTGACAACCCGCCAGTGAGTGGCAACGACGCTACCGTGCCAACAAATGAGAACGCAATAAACGAATCACCCACTGGCGCTGAAACCGATAAGGCATCACCCCTGTTCAGCGGCCTGATGGCCGCCATGGGCAATGATGACAGCGAAAACAGCGGCGAAGCCACACCGGCGGCCATGGGCGATAACAGCACATCGGCAGGTACGGACACTGCTGCCCTGCTGGCGGTGAACGACGAGACCGAAGATGACGAGCCGCCGACACTGGAAATCGATGTGGCCACCGGCGAGAATCAGGTTTCATTGCTGCCCACCGTTCCTTCTCCGGACACCGGCGGGAGCGATCCAAACCGGCAGGTCAGCCTCACTGCCTCCACCGCTTCGTCGACTTCACCGGCGGCGTATGAAAACGCGATCAAAACCGCGCCCAGTCGCCCCATCCACATGCCTTCACTGGATAAAATGGTTGGCAGCAGCCAGGCAACCACCAACGGCACCCCGGCAAAAGTCGATACCCGCGTGGCTGCGGTGGACACCACCGGGCTGAAAGCGGCGCTCCACACCGCGCCGGCGGCCGCCGTGCGTCATGTGCCTGCGGCGCAGAAGCCACAGGCCGGGCGGCTGGACAGAGGCGTGGTGGTGCTGGTGTTTGGGGACCCGGCGGTGGCCAATCCCATTGAAAAAACCATCGAATCACAACTGCGTGCCGAAAACGTCAAGGTGCTCAACGAGCAGTTTATTCCCGGCTTTTCCAAATTGCTGGAAGAAGGCGCGGATCTGGCCACCTTGCGCAAGGCCATCATGAAACACGGCGGCCAGGCGCTGGTGATTGCCAACATCAACCCCACCGGCAGCCAGCAACTGGAATACTACGGCCGCAGCAGCACACTCAACACCGCCCAGTTGGACGTGGATGGCTATGACCTGCGCAGTGGCGAAACCTTGGCCGGCTACGGCAACACCCTCAGCTACACCTCGCTGAATGCCACGGAAAAAGCCACTGAAGCGGTGAGACCTTTTCTGGATCGGCTGGTGGACAAGGTGCGTAAGAAAACCGGCAAATAGTCCTGGCAAGGAAGTTTTATCTCACCAAAAAAGCGGCCGTCGATGGCCGCTTTTTTGGTGCACTCAGATGACAAACTACAAACCCAGGGCCTGGCGCAATTCGGCTTCCACCTCCCGCTTGTATTCGTCGGTAAAGTCTTCCGGGGTCAGGTATTCGGCCACCATGCCGTCTTCGGCCGGGTTGAAGCCGGCTTCGGTGAGCTTTTCACGCAGGAAACCAATGGCCTTTTGCAGCATGTCCTGCAGTTCATCCTGACTGACCTTCAGGCACAAGGCGGCCTGCTCGGGACTGACCTGGTTCTGGTAAACCAGTTCCAACGCGCGGCGCCAGCGGGCGGGAAGCTGTTTCAGCACCTCTTGGAAATAGTGCGCCATGCTGACGTTTTCCACGTGTTTTTC